>NZ_JBITHV010000009.1:0-339349 GCF_044458365.1 Kribbella sp. NPDC050470
CCCGCCCCCCCCCCCCCCCCCCCCCGCCCCCCGGCCGCCCCCCCCCCGCCCCCCCCCCCCCCCCCCCCCCCCGCCCCCGGCCCCCCCCCCCCCCCCGCGCCCCCCCCGCCCCCCCCCCCCCCCCCCCCCCCCCCCGGGCCGCCCCCCCCCCCCCCCCCCCCCCCCCCCCCCCCCCCCCCGACACTAGGACGTCCGGAGCTGCAGGGCCTGGCGGCCGGGGACGCGGCCGGTGAGGTAGACGCGCTGACCGTCGGGGGTCAGGCTGCCGCCGAGGTAGGTGTAGCGCTCGCCCGGGTCCATCGTGACCCGGGCGGCGCCGTTGCCGGGGCCGAACTCGATGCGGTCCGAGCCGACCGTGTAGGAGCCGGTCCCGGACACGAGCTGGTGGTTGCTGGCAGTTCCCAACGCCTCCACGCCGGTCAGCGTGCCGCCGTTCCGGAAGCAGAGCTCGATCGCGTACGCCGTCTCGTCGCCATCGAAGTCGAACGACAGGTCCCAGCCGTTGCCGACCTCGACAATCGTGACCTCGGTCCGCAGCGTGCGGTACTGCTTCGGCCTGTGCGGGAAGTCCATCGACGCGTAGAACCGGCCGTCCAGCGTCAGCGCGTACAGCCCGTCCTCCCGCCGGTACCGTTTCGGGAGAGGCAGGTGGTACGGCACCTTCACCTCCTGCGCCAGCTTGTAGGTTTGCGGTCCGGTACGGCGCATGCCGTCACTCCGGAAGTGGCCGGTGCTGAAGAACTGCGGTGACAACCGGACCGAGTCGAGGATCGCTGCGCCGTTGCGCAGCTTGAAGAACGTCGGGTTGGTGGACAACCCGGACGCGATCACCGGGATGTCGTGGAAGTCGGTGCCGCCGAAGACGCTCGCGGTCCTGGTCCCACGCCGGATCCGGGCCGACGCCTGGGACGGGAAGTGCTGCGCGAAGTCCGTTGGCACCGGCTTCGGCGTAGGTAGCACGGCCGCGATCTCGGGGCGTTCCAGCACCTCGGCCAGGAAGTCGCCGAGCTCACCGGTCCCGAGCTGCTCGATGCTCTTGGCAACAGTCGAGAACCGGCCGTCCCCGGTGTGCAGGGCGAGCTCGCGGAACTGGGTCAGGTACCACCAGATCTCGCGGATCCGGGTCTGGTCCTGCCGCCGGGACGCGATCGTGTCGACCTCGCCGTTCGGCTCGATGAAGTAGAGCGTCGCCTCCAGGTTGCGCCGGACGTACTCCAGCAGCTCGGGCTTGTTCCGCGTCCAGGCGATGCCGAGCAGGCAGTGGTTCGTCACTTCGGAGGCGTACGTCGAGCTGCGTTCGCTGTAGATGCCGTCAGGCGTCGCGTCGATGCCCTCGTCGAGCCAGTCGTCGATCCGAGCGGCGTACCGGCGGTCGGGGAACAGGTGATGGGTCCGTGCCAGTGCGGCCGCGACCTCCCAACGGTGGTTGGGCGTGTGCACGCCGCCGGCCGCGATCGCCGGGCCGGCCTTGCGCAGTACCTGCTCCAGAATCGCCCGGTGCGGCTGCGTCGCCGCCTGGTCGTCCTCGGCGAGCAGGCCGTAGACCATGCAGACGTCCTGGATCGCGAACGAGCTGTCCGGCGGCGAGTGCAGGTTGCCGACGTCGTACAGACCGTCGTCGTGCTGGCGCGCGGCGAGCTGCTCGCACAGCCAGAGCAGTGGGGCCAGCAGCGAGTCGTCGTGGTGGTACGACGACTTGCCCCAGACAAACCCGGACACGAGCCGGCGGGCCTTGCGCGCCACGGCCCGGACACTGTCGGACGGGTTCTGGAGGCTGCTGAGCACCAGCGGGATCTGGGCCTGGTTGGCCTTGGTCAGTACGGCGAGAAAGTCTTCGTCCACGGCTGCTACTCCAGCATCGGTCGCCCCGGCCGCGGTGGCCGGGTAGAGGGCGCCGACCGTCAGCGTGGTCAGCGAGCCGGCGAGGAACGTACGACGCTGCATCGATGCCTCCAAGGGGATCACCGGCAGACCAAGCGAGCTTGGTAAGCGGTTGCCAAATGTCCAGTACTGTCTCCCCGGGACTTTGTCCTGTCAATACTTCGCAGCTGTCCGCATCTGGTCACTGCAGGTCGATCCCAGGTCTTGTGTGAACCGGTTTCCTGGGCTAACTTGACCGGCCAAGGCAAACGCTTTCCGTGGCCCCAGAGGTTTCCGGAGGTAAGAAATAATGAGTGCGCTGGGTGAGCTCGGTTCGCTCCGGCGGAAGAAACCCGCAGGGCAGATGCCAGACCGGGGCGGTGGGGCGGGGAAGGTATACAAAAGAGACAATCTCGCTGCTTACCTGTTTCTCGCGCCGTGGCTGCTCGGGCTGTTCCTCATCACCATCGGGCCGATGCTGGCCTCGCTGTACCTGTCGTTCACCGACTACAACCTGATCCAGGCGCCCCAGTGGATCGGGTTCGAGAACTTCACCCGGATGCTGTCCGACGAGCGGCTGCACAACTCGCTGCGCGTCACCTTCACCTACGTCTTCGTCTCGGTCCCGCTGCAACTGGGCGTCGCGCTGCTCCTGGCCGTCGTTCTCGACCGTGGTGTCCGCGGGATGGCGTTCTACCGCTCGGTGTTCTACCTGCCGTCCTTGCTCGGCTCGAGCGTCGCGATCGCGATCCTGTGGCGCCAGGTGTTCGGCACCGAGGGCCTGCTGAACCAGGTGCTCGCCCTGATCGGTGTGGAGGGCAAGGGCTGGATCTCCGACCCGAGTACGGCGCTCGGCACGCTGGTGGTGCTGAACGTGTGGACGTTCGGCTCGCCGATGGTGATCTTCCTGGCCGGGCTGCGGCAGATCCCTTCGATGTACTACGAGGCCGCGTCGGTCGACGGCGCCGGCACACTGCGCCGGTTCTTCAGCATCACGCTGCCGCTGCTCACCCCGATCATCTTCTTCAACCTGGTGCTGCAGATCATCCACGCGTTCCAGTCGTTCACCCAGGCGTTCGTCGTCTCCGGGGGCAGCGGCGGTCCGTCGGACTCGACGATGTTCTTCACGCTCTACCTCTACGACCGGGGCTTCGGCAATTTCGACATGGGCTACGCGTCCGCGATGGCGTGGTTCCTGCTCGTGATCATCGGGGTCTTCACCGCGGCGAACTTCTTCGCCTCGAAGTACTGGGTGTTCTATGACGACTGAGACGATGCGCGGCGCGGTCGCCGCCCGGCGGGCCGCCCCGATCAGCTGGGTCCGGATCCGGCCGGTGCTGATCCACCTCGGGCTGGCTGCCGCCGCCCTGGTGATGCTCTACCCGGTGATCTGGATGGTGGTCAGCTCGCTGCGGCCCGGCAACGAGATCTTCCGCGACCCGAGCATCCTGGCCAAGGACCTGCGGATCGAGAACTACCGGATCGGCTGGAACGCGCTGACCGAGCCGTTCACCCGCTACCTGCTGAACTCCGCCGCGGTGGTCTTCGGCAGCGTGCTGGGCAACCTGGTGTCGTGCTCGATGGCGGCGTACGCGTTCGCCCGGCTGGAGTTCGTCGGCAAGAAGTTCTGGTTCGCGATCATGCTGCTCAGCATCATGCTGCCGATCCACGTGGTGATCGTGCCGCAGTACATCCTGTTCTCGCAGGCCGGCTGGATCAACACGTTCCTGCCGCTGGTGGTGCCGAAGTTCCTGGCCACCGACGCGTTCTTCGTGTTCCTGATGGTGCAGTTCATCCGGGGCATCCCGCGCGAGCTGGACGAGGCGGCCCGGATCGACGGCTGCGGCCGGGGCGGCATCTTCCTGCGGGTGATCCTGCCGCTGATGATCCCGGCGCTGGCGACCACCACGATCTTCACGTTCATCTGGACCTGGAACGACTTCTTCAGCCAGCTGATCTACCTGACCGACCCGAAGATGTACACCGTCCCGGTGGCGCTGCGGTCGTTCGTCGACGCGACGGCGGAGTCGTCCTGGGGGTCGATGTTCGCGATGTCGGTCGTCTCGCTCATCCCGATCTTCCTTGCCTTCCTGCTCGGCCAGCGGTTCCTGATCAAGGGCATCGCGACCACCGGCATCAAGTAACTCCGAAAGGTGCACCTCATGAGGCAGCTCATCCCACCCACCAGGCGCCTGCGCGCCCTGGCCGCTGTCGCGATCGCCACCACGCTGCTGGCGGCGAGTGCCTGTGGCGGTGACTCCGGTGGCAACAGCGGCGGGTCCGCGGACGGCAAGGTCACGCTCCGGTTCACCTGGTGGGGTGGCGACACCCGCACCAAGATGACCCAGGCGGCGATCGACGCCTACCAGAAGGACCACCCGAACGTGACGATCAAGGGTGAGTTCGGCGAGTGGTCCGGCTACTGGGACAAGCTCGCCACCACGGTCGCCGCGAACGACGCGCCGGACATCATCCAGATGGACGAGAAGTACCTGCGCGAGTACGCCGACCGCGGCGCGCTGCAGGACCTGAAGAAGTCCGAGGGCCTGGACACCGGCAAGTTCGAGGAGGACACCCTCAAGGCCGGTGAGTTCGACGGCGGCCTGTACGGCCTGAACGCAGGCATCAACTCGTTCGCGATCGTGGCCAACCCGGCGATCTTCAAGGCCGCCGGCGTCGCGCTCCCGGACGACACCAAGTGGACGTGGGACGAGTACACCCAACTCGCCGCCGAGCTCACCACCAAGCTGAAGGGCAAGGGCTGGGGGACCGGCGCACCCGGCACGAACGAGGCCGCGCTGAACCTGTGGGCCCGCCAGCACGGTGAGTCGCTGTGGACCCAGGACGGCAAGCTCGGCGTCTCGGCCGGCCAGGTGACGGCGTTCTACCAGCAGGTGCTGAAGCTGAAGGACGCCAAGGGCATCCCGTCGGCCGAGTTCATCTCGCAGGACATGAACGCCGCGCTCGACCAGTCCGCGATGGCGACCGGCAAGGTCGCGATGAGCTGGATGTGGAGCAACCAGCTGAACGCGATGAGCAAGGCGGCCGGCACCGAGCTCAAGCTGCTCCGGGTGCCGAGCGTCGACGGCAACGCGGAAGCGAACGGCTCCTACTACAAGGGCTCGATGTTCTGGTCGATCTCGTCGCGGTCCAAGCACCAGAAGGAAGCGGCCGAGTTCGTGAACTACCTGGCCAACAGCACCACCGCCGGCAACATCCTGCTGGCCGAGCGGGGCGTGCCGCCGAACACCGAGATCCGCTCCGCGGTGACGCCGAAGCTGCAGCCGGCCGACGCCGCCTCGGCGAAGTTCATCCAGGACATCGGCAAGGAGCTCGGCGACCCGTCGCCGGCGCCGCCGGTGGGTGGTGGCCAGGTGGAGAAGATCATCCAGCGCTACACCACCGAGGTGCTGTTCGGCCGGCAGACGCCGGACAAGGCGGCGCAGGGGTTCATCGACGAGATCAACGGGGAGCTCAAGTAAGTGTTGCTAGCAGCAACTGATTGCAGATGACGGCGCCTCGGGTGGCCGTGGCAGGTATCCACGGCCACGGGGCGTCGCACGTCCGGAACGTGGAGCGGCTGGCCGAGTCCGGCCGCGCCCGCCTGGTGGCCGTTGCCGACCCGCAACCGGCCTCCGACCTCCCCGCAGACGTCCAGGTGTACGGCGGCCTGGGCGAGCTGCTCGCGTCGACCGAGGTCGACGTGGTCATCATCAGCACGCCGATCCAGACCCACGTGCCGCTTGCCGAGCTGGCGATGCGATCCGGTGCCGACGTACTGCTGGAGAAGCCGCCGACCGCATCGCTGGCCGAGTTCGAGCAGCTGTCGGCGGTGGTCGCCGAGACCGGGCGAGCCTGCCAGGTCGGCTTTCAAGCGCAGGCATCCGCGGCGACGCTGACGCTCGCGGAGATGGTCGCCGACGGGCGGCTCGGTGAGCTGCGGGGCATCAGTGCGGTCGGCAAGTGGGTGCGGAAGGCTCAGTACTTCCAGCGGGCGCGCTGGGCCGGTCGCCGTACTCTCGACGGGGTCGCGGTGGTGGACGGCGCGGTGACGAACCCGCTCGCGCACTCGACTGCGGCGGCGTTGCTGCTCGACGGCTCGCCCGGCGCGGACGACGTACGGTCGGTGGAGACCGAGCTGTTCCGGGCCAACCCGATCGAGTCCGACGACACGTCCACGGTCCGGATCGTCACCGGCCGGGGTACGACGATCCTGATCGCGGTGACGTTGTGCGCGCCGGAGCATCTGGAGCCATCGGTGATCGTGCACGGGTCCGAAGGGCGCGCCGTACTGCGGTATGCCTCCGACACACTGGAGCTGCCGGACGGAACCGTGACGAAGTACGCGCGGGAAGACCTCTTGGAGAACCTGATCGCCCATCGCGCCGATCCCGCCGTACCGCTGTACTGCCCGCTGTCCGCGACCGGTGGTTTCACCAAGGTCGTCGAGGCGGTCCGGGTGGCGGAGGCGCCGGCCGAGATCCCGGCCGCGCTGGTGCGGTGGGAAGGCGAAGGACTCGAGCGCCGGCCGATCGTTCTCGACGTCGAGAAGTGGGTCGACCGGGCCTCGGACGAGCTTGCCCTGTTCAGCGAGCTCGGGGCGCCATGGAGTATCCGACAATCACGGGAGAGTTGATGTCTCAGCACCTCGGCTGCAACCACGCCGTCGGCCGGTCGATCCAGGTCACGGCAGGAGACAGCGAGTTGTTCACCTACGTCTACCGGGCGACCGATCGGCAGCTGGAGTCGCCGCGGCCCTATCTGCATCCGATCCGGACGCTGGGCGGCGACCTGGTCAGCGTGTTCCGGCCCCACGACCACGTCTGGCACAAGGGCCTGACCTGGTCGCTGCCGCACTTCGGCCACGACAACTTCTGGGGCGGGCCGACGTTCTCCAAGGAGAACGGCTACCAGCAGCTCGACAACAACGGCTCGATGGACCACGACCGGATCGACGCGCTCGACGTGTCCGACGACCTGATCCGGTTCGCCCACCACCTGTCCTGGCGGACCCAGGCCGGCGACCACGTCGTCGACGAGGCCCGATCGCTGACCACGCGCTTCTCCGACGACGGCTGGGTGCTGGTCTACGAGACCGCGATGACGAACGTCTCCGGCGCGACGGTCCAGATCGGCAGCCCGACCACGGCCGGCCGCGAGAACGCCGGGTACGGCGGCCTGTTCTGGCGCGGACCGCGCTCGTTCACCAACGGCACCGTGCTCGCCCAGCAGGGCAAGGGCGGCGACGAGCTGCGCGGCCAGAAGGCGGCCTGGATGGGCTTCAGCGGCAAGCACGACAACAACGACCGCGCCTCGACGATCATCATCGCCGACGCCACCGACAACGTCCGCCACCCACCCCAGTGGTTCGTCCGCTCCGAAGACTTCGCCGCCGTCTGCCCCGCCCCCTTCTTCTCCGAAGAACTCCCCTTCGACCCCGACACCACCCTCACCCTCCGCTACGCCGTCCTCGTAGCCGACGGCCCCTCCGACGACGAACGCGCCACAGCACTAGCCACCCAGGCCCAAAAGGCACTCGCCGCTGGATAAAGCGGACCGACGCGCTGAGTCGGCAGCGAAGGGTTGCCTAAGGCGCTTAGGGTCGGGGTATGTCGGAGCCGGTGCTGGAGATTCCGTTCGAGGATGCTTTTCAGTTCGATCCGTCGCCAACGTTCGCGGAGTTGCGGGAGAACCGGCCGGTGGCGCGGGTGCGGACACTGGCCGGGGCCGAGGTGTGGCTGGTGACGCGGTACGACGACGTGCGGATGGTGCTCGCGGATCCGAGGTTCTCGCGGGCTGCGGTGGTGAAGCAGGGCGCGCCCCGGGTCGCGCTGGCCAAGCCGATGCCGAACAGCCTGACCACGACCGACCCGCCGGAGCACACCCGATTGCGGAAGCTGGTGTCGTCCACGTTCGCGCACCGCCGGATCGAGCGGACCCGGCCGTGGGTCGCGGAGTTGTCGGCGCAGCTCGCCGAGGACGTGGCGCGGGCCGGCGGCGGCGCGGACATCCGGCAGCTGGTCGCGTTGCCGCTGCCGATCCAGGTGATCTGCCAGCTGCTCGGCGTACCGTATGACGACCGCGAGCAGTTCCGGGAGTGGACCGAGCTCGGCTACAGCATGCGGATGGCGGAGAAGGACCTCGTCGAGAACGCGATGACGAGCCTGACCGCCTACATCGAGGACCTGGTCACCAAGAAGCTCGCGAACACCGACCAGCCGGCCGAGGACCTGCTCGACGAGCTGGTCCGCGCCCGCGAGGAAGGCGATCGGCTGAGTCAGGACGAGCTGATCGCGTTCGGCGTGAACCTGCTGGTGGCCGGCCACGAGACCTCGGCGAACCAGATCTCGAGCTGTGTCGCGACCCTGCTCCGCTGGCCGGAGAACTGGGCCAAGCTGGTCGCGAACCCCGACCTGGTGCCGTCGGCAATCGAGGAGCTGCTGCGGTTCAACCGGTTCAGCGAGGTCGGGCAGTTGCGCGTCGCGGTCGAGGACGTCGAGCTGCACGGCGTCCGCATCAAGGCCGGCGAAGGCGTGATGGCCGCGCTGAACTCGGCCAACCGCGACCCCCGCGCGTACGACGAACCCGACGAGCTGCGGCTGGACCGGAAGGACAACAAGCACCTGTCGTTCGGCTTCGGACCGCACTTCTGCCTCGGCGCCCAGCTCGCCCGCATCGAGCTGCAGGAGTCACTGCTGGCCCTGGTACGGCGCTTCCCCCGGATGAGCCTGGCCAAGCCGGCCGAGGACCTCGAGTGGCGTCGGGTCCTGGTCAGCGGTCTGGCCGAGCTGCCGGTGAACCTCGGCCTCGAAGACTGAGGTCCACCGGCAGCCGATCGATCAGTTCTGCGAGGCGAACACGACCCCGTGCTCGGTCTCGTACTGCTCGATGAACCGGGCGGCCATCGGCTCGCTCGACGCGATCGCGTCGGCCAGCGTCTTGGCGGTGCGCTCACGACCGGCCGGCCAGTCCGAGAGCAGCGCGTACGCACGCATCCGCTTCTTCTCCAGCGCGGTCGGCTCCGGCTGGTCGTCGGCCGGCTCCTCGGCCTTCTCGACCTTCTGAACCACGACCGGCGCCGGGTCCGGCAGCACCGGCTGGACCGCCGGCGCGCTGGTGATCAGCGCCGGCGGCTGGGTGTCGGTGGTGTCCGCGAACGGCGACGGCGGCTGCGGCTTCTGCACGACCGGCTCGGCCTTCGGCTGCGGCGCCAGCGGCTTGAGCATGCTGTTCACCGACCCGTTGACCGATCCGTTCGGCGCGGACGCCGTGCCGCTCTGCACGACGTGCTGCCGCTCGCTCTCGTCCTCGACGACGACCGCCTCGGCGACCGACTCGTCGCTGTCGGTCTGGTCCACGATCGCCATCAACTCGCCGGTCCAGGCGTCCTCGTCGCGCAGCGACACCCCGGTGCTGTCGGCCCGCCGCGGCTGCCCGCCCTCGAGCACCCAGACCGCGGCCGGCACCGGACGCTCCTCGACCTCCGGCGGCGGCGAGATCGCCTTGGTCAGCTTGTTGGTGATGACCTCGTAGTTGATCCGCTCCTCGAGCATCCCGGCCAGCCGGTCCGGGTCGTACGTCGTCTCGGCGATCTTGGCCAGCCGCTCGTCCTGGTGCTCGGACCGGATGTACTCGGCAACGGTCCCGGCGATCGCCTCCCGGCGGCTCCGGTTCCGGATCTGGTGCTGGGCCGCGCGCAGGCTCTCGTACAGGCTGTAGCCGTGCTCGATCGCCAGCGACCGGGCCAGCCAGGTGGTCTTCGGCTCGCGGACCCACTGGATCACGCCGTACACGGGACCGGTCTCGCGCATCTGCCCGGCGCGGCGCAGCGCGTCGCGGCGGCGGGCCGAGCTGTGGATCAGCCAGAGCACGTACGCGAACGCGGACAGGCCGCCGAAGCCGAAGGCGAGGAACCGCTCCTCCGGGCGCCAGTGCCCGACCACGTTGAAGACGACCGCGACCAGCGCCGCGAAGAACGACATCGCGCGGTAGGCGTAGGCCTGCTCACCCTTGCGCCGGCGCAGGTCGGCCAGAGCGGCGGTGGCGACACCACCGAGCTCGAGCACGGCCACCGCGGGCGTGACCAGGATGATCTTCAGGAACGTCGAGAAGCCGGTCTCCGGCCACGGGATGTGGGTGACGCCGGCCCAGACCTGACCGACAAGGGCGGCCGCGGCCGCCGTGGCGTAGAAGGCATAGGCGACCTTGTCCGCACCGGTAAGAGGTACGTTCGCCAGTTCGCCAGTACTGGTGTTGCTGGTGTTCTCCTGCAAGACGTGGTCTCCTGACCGGGTTTGGGCTCTCCGGCAGTTCGTCGGTCGGTGGTACGGCAGCCTCCCCCATAGGGCGCTGCAAGAGGCTACCGGTTTCCGGCCCCGAAAGGGGAGGCGAATCCGGAAACGTAACGAACCTCCCCACTCCACCGCCACTTCACACCACCGAGTTTTAACCTCGTCCTTGTGTTCCCCACCCTCCGCTCCTTGCCCGACCCCACCGCCCTGACCCCGTACCTGAGTGACCGGTACGGCGTTACGTTCACCGGCTGCACGCTGCTCCGCTCCCTTGTGAACGACGTGTACGAGCTGACCACGGCGGACGCGCGGTACATCCTCAAGCTCTACCGGTACGGCGGCCGGCACCCGGACGAAATCCGTTGGGAGACAGGGCTTTCGGCGCATCTGGTCGCCAACGGACTGCCGACGCCGGCGGTCCGTGCACTGCCCGACGGCGACCAGGTCGGGCTGCTCGAGGCACCCGAGGGACCGCGGGCGTTCGTGCTGCAGGAATTCGTCGACGGGGCGAAGCCGCCGTACGAGGAGGGGCTGTACCGGGAGTTCGGCGTACTGGTTGCCCGGTTCCACGAAATGGCGGATTCGTATGTGTCCGCATTTCCCCGGCACGCGCCCGACCTGTCACACCAGCTCGACGAACTCGGGCCGCACCTCGCGCCCGCGGAGGAAAACCTGCTCCGGGCCCTGACCGAGGCTGTACGGAACAACGTCGCGCAGTACAGTCTCGCCTCCGGCATCCGCCACGGCGACGTGTCGCTGGACAACCTGATGGTCGCGGGCAACGATCTCATCCTCTACGACTTCGACCTCGCCACCGTCGGCGACCAGGCGGCCGACTTCACCGGCGTCGCGTCCACGCCGTACTGGTCCGCGTTCAAGGCCGGCTACAGCAGTCGCCGTCCGATCAGCGCCGACGACGAGGCCGCCATTCCCTACCTCGGCGTCGTCGCGCGGATCTCCAACCTGTGGTTCCACCTCGTCGACAAGCCGCTGATCCGCGGCGCCGAGTCCCGCGGTGAGGGGTGGGCTGATCGCGACCTGACCGCGCTGAAACAAGCGGGTGAGCAACTTCTCTGACGCGTCAGGAAGATTGCCAGCGAGCCCCCAGGGTTCGTCCAGGAAGCGCCAGGCTTGAACGCTCACCCTGGGGGCATGAGGCCGAAGTCGCTGACCGCGCGGGTGACCGCTGCTGTCGTGTTGTTGATGGCAACGGTCAGTGTGTTGATCAGCGTCCTGACGACCGCCGCGATCAGCTCGTACCTGACCCGCCAACTCGACGACAAGGTGGCCGCGTCGCACAGCCGGGCGATCGGGGTGCTGAACAACAACGGCGGGCCCAAGCCGCCGCTGGACAACGGAGGCCCGCACCAGGACGCGGGCACGATCACCCTCTACCGGTCCGGCTCGACGTCGACCGGCAACGTCATCACCGCGGACGGCGACTCCACCGGCCTCTCCACGCCGGCGGTCGACATCCTCTCCTCCGTGCCGGTCAACGCGGCGAACGAGACCGTCGACGTACCCGGTCTCGGGCAGTACCGCGTGCACGCCTCAGTCATCGACGGCACGACGGTCATCACCGGTCTCTCCACTCAGGACATCGACAACACGGTCAACAGCCTGATCGGCTGGGAGGCGCTGTTCGGCGGCATCGGCGTGATCACCGCGGGAGGTGTCGCGACTGTCGTCGTACGGCGGCAACTGCGGCCGCTGCGCCGGGTCGCGCAGACTGCGCGCGAGGTGGCCGGTCTGCCACTGGCCACGGGCGAGATCGGCGTGACTGCGCGCGTGCCCGATGCGCTCACCGACGAGCGGACCGAGGTCGGTCAGGTCGCGGTCGCGTTGAACACCTTGCTCGGTCACATGGAGGGCGCGTTGGACGCCCGGCACCGGAGCGAGCAGCAGGTCCGCCAGTTCGTCGCCGACGCCTCGCATGAACTACGTACGCCGCTCACCACCATCCACGGCTATGCGCAGCTCAGCCTCCGCAGTCCGGAGCATCTGCCGCTAGCCATGGGCAAGGTGATGGTGGAAGCCACCCGGATGGCAGCGCTCGTCGAGGACCTTCTGCTGCTGGCCCGACTCGACGCCGGCCGGCCGCTCGACCTCAGGCCGGTCGACCTCAGCCGCCTTGCGCTGGACTCGGTCACCGACGCGCGCATCGTCAGCCCCGACCACCACTGGTCGCTGAACCTGCCGCCGGAACCCATCGTCGTCACGGCCGACGAGCAGCGGCTGCACCAGGTCGTCACCAACCTGCTCAGCAACGCTCGCCGGCACACGCCGGCCGGGACCACCGTCACCGTCGGCCTGCAGGCGGACGACGAACGGCACTCCGCCGTACTCACCATCCACGACGACGGCCCCGGCATCCCGGATGACCTGCAACCCAACGTCTTCAAGCGATTCACCAGAGCCGACACCTCCCGCACCCGCGACTCCGGCGGCTCCGGCCTGGGCCTCTCGCTCGCCCAGTCCATCACCGAAGCCCACGGCGGCGCGATCGCCGTAACCTCCCACCCAGGCAACACCTGCTTCACCCTGGCCCTGCCGCGGTGACGGACCGCCAGACCATCACAACTGGCCTGCGATCACCGGCCGCACGCTCAGCTCGCCGGAGTGGTGGTCATCGTGATGGCCTGGCGGTCCGTAGAGCCGCGTCGACCAGGCGCGCGGATTCGTCCCAGAGGCGGTCGCAGCGGGATTCGTCGGTGGTGTGGGGTGCGGTGGGGACGGCCTGGCGTTTGACGTAGAAGGTGCCGGTGGTGGTGGCAACGTCGCGGGAGGTGGCGAGCCAGGCGGGGGTGTCGGCGCCGACCTCGGGGCCGGGGCAGAAGCGGTCGAGGATGCGGGCGCTGAGGCGGAGTAGGCCGTGGGCGTCGCGGCCGAGGCCGGTGTCGCGGATGATGCCCGGGTGGGCGCCGTTCACGGTGATGGCGCGACCGGCGAGTCGGCGGGCGAGGGCGTAGACGAACATCGCGTTCATGTTCTTGGTCCGCCCGTACGCCGCGAACGGCCGGAAGCTGGGGATCGGCGCGAGCCTCTCGCGGCTGTCCAGCTGGTCGACGTCGACCGGGACGCGACGCAGCGCCGTCGGGGAGGCGCCGACCACGATGAAGCGGGCGGGCCGGTCGCCGAGGGCTTCGGCGAGTGAGCGCAGCAGCAGGTACGGCGCCAGGTGGTTGGTCGCGAGCAGTCGCTGAAGCCCCTCCGAGGTGACGTCGTCGATCGGCGCGACCACCGCCGCGTTGCTGATCACGACGTCCGGCGGCTCGTCGCCGAGTCGCTCGGCCAACCGCCGTACGTCGGCCATCAGCGACAAATCGGTCACGTCCGGCCGCAGGTCGGCACCCGGCACGGTGGCCTCGATCCGCCGGGCCGCGTCGCTCAACCGGCCCTGGTCGCGGCCGACCATCACGACCGACATCCCTTCCCTGGCAAGCCGTTCCGCGATCGCCGCCCCGATCCCGCCGCTGGCTCCCGTGATCACCGCACGCATCAGCACTCCTCTCAGGTTGACACTGTCAACCATAGGCACGCAAGGTTGACAACGTCAACCTCATGGTCGAGCGAAGCGAGGCCGTCGTCAGGCACTACGATCGCGGGATGGGGACGCGGGACGACTTGATCGAGGTGGCCACCGGGCTGCTCGATCGTGGTGGGGTTGCCGCGGTGACACTGCGAGAGGTGGGGCGACTCGCCGGCGTCTCGCACAATGCGCCGTACAAGCACTTCGCCGACAAGCAGGCCCTCCTGGCCGCGGTCGCCGCCCGCGACCTCGCGCGGCACGGCGCCGCGATCGAGCAAGCGGTACGCCGGAAGCGGTCCGCGCGAGCCGCGTTGAGTGAGGCGATGGGCCGCTACATCGCCTGGGCGCTGGAGTATCCGGAGCGCTTCCGTCTCGTCTTCGGTCGGTGGACCGTCGAGTCGCCCGAGCTCACCGCTGCGGCTGAGTCGGCTCAAGCCGGCCTGATCGGCCTGGTCGAGGCCGCGCAGGCTGACGGGGTGCTGCCGGCCGGTGATCCGGTCCGCCTGGCCTCACTCGTGCGCTCGGTCGCACACGGCGCCGCCGACTTGGCCGCCACGGGCCACCTCTCCGAGACCGGCAAGGGCCACGCGAGCCCACAGCAACTGGTCGACGATCTGCTCGTCTACCTGCAAGCGGCGTCCTGATCAGAGCTGCGTGTTCGGGTTGCCGACGCCGCGCAGGAGGGTGTCGACGATCTGGGTCGCCAAGGCGTCGGTGTCGGCGTCGGCGCCGCGTTTGCTCAGGTCCTGGCAGACCTCGTGGAG
Source organism: Kribbella sp. NPDC050470 (assembly GCF_044458365.1). Classification (NCBI taxonomy): domain Bacteria; kingdom Bacillati; phylum Actinomycetota; class Actinomycetes; order Propionibacteriales; family Kribbellaceae; genus Kribbella; species Kribbella sp. NPDC050470. Next base: position 14,445 of record NZ_JBITHV010000009.1, read on the forward strand.
CAGTGCGTAGTAGACCCGGCGTGCCCAGATCGGGTCCACGTCGGAGCGGAGCGCTCCGGCCTGCTGGAGGCGGGCGAAGAGTTGGTCGCAGCGCTTCACGACGTCGACCTGGATCCGGTCCGCTTGGTTGCCTGGGGCAAGGGCTGTGTTCATCGCGAAGCCCCAGGACAGCTTGACGCGGAGCACGTTGGCGGTCGCCTGGTAGAGCGCGACCAGCGGCGGCGTGGTTTCCGGCCGGGCCTGCTCGACCGCGTTCTGGAGTTGCAGTGCGGCCCAGGTCGCCATCGCGGTGATCAGCGCCTCCCGGGTGGCGAACCGCCGGTGCACGGTGGTCCGGGCCACTCCGGCCGCGGCCGCGATCTCCTCCATGGTGGCGTTCGGTTTCGTCACCGGAGCCAGCCGCGGCATCGGGCTGGCCGTGGTGGAGGGACTCGTGGCCGAAGGGGTGCGCGTGGTCGCGGTCGCCCGGACCGTCACTCCGGAGCTCCGTGCCACCGGCGCGTACGTGGTGCCGACTGATCTCGCCGTACCGGATGGACCGGAGCGCGCGGTCGCCGCCGCGTTGGCGGAAGTCGGCGAGTTGGACCTGTTGGTGAACAACGTCGGTGGCGGTGACGGCGAGGCAGCCGGCGGGTTCCTGGAGTTCGGGGACGAGGCGTGGCAACAGTTCTTCGAGCTGAACTACTTCGCCGCCGTGCGGACGACGCGGGCCGCGCTGTCGAGCCTGATCCGCCAGAGTGGCGCGATCGTGAACGTGTCGTCGAACGGCGCGCGGATCCCGTCCGCCGGCCCGATCCCGTACACGACCGCCAAGGCGGCGCTGACCGCGTTGGGCAAGGCGCTCGCTGAGGAGTTCGGTCCGCAAGGCGTGCGCGTGAACACGGTCTCGCCGGGCCCGGTACGTACGGCGTTGTGGGTCGGCCCGGATCAGTACGGCGGGCAGCTCGCCAAGAAGCTCGGAGTGTCCCATGACGATCTGCTCGCCGGTCTGCCGGAGCAGACCGGGATGCTGACCGGCCGACTGATCGAGCCCGCCGAAGTTGCCGCGCTCGTCGTGCAGCTGTGCTCGCCGCGAACCGCGAGCATCGTGGGCGCCGACTACCTGATCGACGGCGGGATCATCAAGACCGCGTGAACGTCCGCCGGTAGGCGGTCGGCGTGGTGGCGAACGCCTTCGTGAAGTGCTGACGCAGCAACAACGGCGTGCTGAAGCCGGCCTCGGTCGCGATCTGGCCGACCGGGAGCGTGGTGGTCTCGAGGAGCTCCTGGGCGCGGGCGAGGCGATGCCGGATCAGCCATTGCAAAGGAGTCGTGCCGGTCTGGGCGCGGAACTGCCGGGACAGCGTGCGTGGACTCATCGCGGCCTGCGCGGCGATGGTGGTGAGGGTGAGCGGCTCCGCCAAGTGGTCCCGCATCCACCGCATCACCGGCTCGAGCGAATCGTTGCCCGAGACAACGGGCATGGTGACGAACTGCGCCTGCCCGCCGTCCCGGTGCGGTGCCATCACCAGCCGCCGCGCGACCTCCGCAGCGACGGCCGAGCCGTGGTCGCGCCGGACCAGATGCAGGCAGAGGTCGAGGCCGGCGGTGACACCCGCAGACGTCAGTACATCGCCCTCGTCGACATAGAGCGCGTCGACCACCACCTCGACCTTCGGGTAGCGGCGGGCGAGCTCGTCCGCCCATGACCAATGCGTCGTGGCCCGTCGCCCGTCGAGTACGCCGGCAGCCGCGAGCGCGAACGCACCGGTGCAGATGGACGCGATCCGCGTCCCGCGGCGATTGGCCTCGCGGATCAGCTCCACCACCTCGTCGGACGGCTCGAAGGCGGCGGGCACGATGAGGGTGTCGGCCAGAAGTGCATCGGACAGCGGGTACGGCGCTTCGGCCGTGAGGATCGGGCGGTCGTGAGCCATCAGCGTCGTACCGGGTGTGCCGCAGACGCGGACGTCGTACAGGCCCTCGGCGGTTGCGAAGACCTGGCAGGCGCCGGCCAACTCGAGCCCGATCGCACCTTCGGCGGCGAGGACGGCGACGGTCATCATGGCGCGAATCTAGCTGATGATGTCTTTCCAGCCACTCCCAACAGCACCGCCGCCGGCCGCAGGCTGGAAGGCATGCGGATCGACGTACTGATGTTCGAAGGTGTGGCCGAGGTCGACGCGCTGGCGACGTACGCGGTGTTCGCCAACGCGAAGCGGCGTGGGCTGGCCGTGGATCCCCGGCTGGTCACCGCCGACGGGGCCACCGAGGTGACCGGGTGCTACGGAACGACGTTCACCGCATTGGAGCCGTGGTCGCCGGACACCGCGCGGGTGCTGGCGGTGTCCGGCGGCTGGATCCTGGAGGAGATCGAGCGCGGGGTGATCCCGAAGCAGCTGGCCGACGCGAAGCGGGCCGGGGGCAACAACCTGGTCCTGGCCGGCATCGACTCGGGATCCCTCCTGCTCGGCGCGGCAGGCCTGATCGACGGTCGTCCCGCGACCACCCACCGCGCCGACTACGAACGCCTGAGCCAGTGGGCCGACGTCGTCGACGCCCGGATCGTCGACGACGGCGACCTGGTCACCTGCGGCTCGGGGTGGTTCGCGGGCGTCGACCTGGCCTGCTGGCTCCTCGAACGCGAGCTGAACGCCAACCCCGACGTCGTAGCCCTCGAGCAATGGATCGGCCGCGACCGCCAAGGCACCGTCTGGCGTCGCGGCTGACCGGCTACTTCGTGCCGAAGGTGTACGTGGTGGTGGAGGTGTAGGTGTCGCCGGGGCGGAGGACGGTGGACGGGAAGTTGGGGTGGTTGGGGGAGTCGGGGAAGTGCTGGGTCTCGAAGGCGAAGGCGTCGCCTTGGCGGTACGACTTGTTGCCGATGCCCTGGAAGGTGCCGTCGAGGAAGTTGCCGCTGTAGAACTGCGCGCCCGGCTCGGTGGTGTGGACGGTGACGGTGCGGCCTTCGTCGGGCTCCCAGAAGCGGGCCGCGAAGCGCAGGCCGTCCTTGCCGGCGTCGGCGCCGAGGACGAAGTTGTGGTCGTACCCGCGGCCGATCACCAGTTGCGGGTGGTCGTCGCGGATCCGCTTGCCGATCGCCGTCGGCTTGCTGAAGTCGAACGGCGTCCCGGCCGTCGGTGCGATCTCGCCGGTCGGGATCAGCCCGGCGTCGACCGGGGTGTACGACGGCGCGTCCATCTGCAGCACATGGCCGTCGATCGAGCCGCTGCCCTCTCCGGCCAGGTTGAAGTACACGTGGTTGGTCAGGTTGACCACGGTCGCCTTGCCGGAGACGGTCGCGTGGTACTCGATCCGCAGGGTGTCGCGGCGGTCGAGCGTGTACGTCACCCTGGTGGTCAGCTCACCCGGAAAGCCCATCTCGCCGTCGGGGCTGACGTAGCTGAACGCGACCCCGACGGCCTTGTCGCTGCGCACGACCTTGGCCTGCCACACCTTCTTGTCGAAGCCGATGGTGCCGCCGTGCAACGCGTTCTCGCCGTTGTTGACCGGGATCTGGTACGTCGTCCCGTCGAGCGTGAACCGGCCTTTGGCGATCCGGTTGCCGTACCGGCCGATGGTGGAGCCGAAGTACGGGCTGAGCGTCGCGTAGTCCGGCAGGTTGTCGAAGCCGAGGCTGATGTTCTCGGTGCGGCCGCGCCGGTCCGGGGTCTCGACCCGCTGGATGGTGCCGCCCCAGGTCAGCATCGAGATGGTGACCCGGCCGTTGGTGAACGTGTAGACGTCGACCTGCTGTCCGTCCGGGGTGGTGCCGAACGGGTCCTTGCGGATCTCGAACCTGCCGTGGTGTTCGCCCATGGCGGTCAACCTATCCGCCGTACCAGCGGCCGAACTGGCCTGGGCCACCCCACTGAGACTGCCCGCGGTGGCTGCGCCGAGGCCGATGGCCCCGGCCGTCCGCAGGACCTGGCGGCGAGGTAACTGGTCGGACATCGCAATCCCCTCACTGAGTCGTCGAAGTCGGCGAGAGCGTTCTCATGGAGCCGACCCGGGCACGATAGGCACGAGTGTCCAGTGTTTGGAACAGTTCGTAACGGTTTGAATTCGTCCGATGACTGCATGACAGTGGAAACGTCCCGCGCCGCCTGACCGGATCCGTCCGCCGCCGGGCCCGATCAGGTCTTCAGCGGTACGGCGTCCGGCCGCCAGGATGATCGTCATGAGCCGAACCGCACTGATCGTGATCGACGTCCAGGAGTCCTTCCGGGTCCGCCCGAACTGGGCCGCCGTGAACCACCCCGACATCGCCGACCGGGTCGACCGCCTGGTCCGCGCGGCCCGGGACAAGGGCGACCTCGTGGTCTGGGTGCTGCACTCCGAGCCGGGCACCGGCGGAGCCTTCGACCCGGCCAACGGCCACGTCCGCCTGATCGAGGGTCTCGAGCCGGTCGACGGCGAGCCGATGATCACCAAGACCTCGCACAATGCCTTCAGTACAACGAATCTTCAGCAGCAGCTGACGCAGCACGGTGTCACCGAACTGGTGATCAGCGGCATCCGCACCGAGCAGTGCTGCGAGACGACCGCGCGAGTCGCCTCCGACTTCGGGTACGACGTCGTGTTCGTCACCGAGGCGACCGCGACCACCCCGCTGCCGCACTGGACGATGCCGGCCGACGCGACCCTCGAGGAGGTCCTCGCCGACCCGCGGACCCTGAGCCCCGAGGTCGTCACCGAGCGGACCGAGTACGCGCTGGCCGGCCGGTTCGCCACCATTCGGACGCTCGACGACCTCACCGCCGTACCCGTGCCATCCTGACCAGATGAGCCCCACCCAGGTCGCGTTCCTCTTGGTGCCGAAGCTGCACCTGCTGGATCTGGCCGGGCCGGCGCAGGTCTTCTCGACCGCGAACGACCTCGGCTATGGCTACCGCCTGAGCTACGTGGCCGAGGCTGACGAGATCGTCACCGCGCAGGGCGTCCCGGTGAAGGCCCGGCTGGACTGGCCCGACCTGGGCCCCGGCGACCTGATCGTCGTACCGGGGTGGCGGTCGCCGCGGTTGTCGCCGGTGCCGCCGATCGGGCCGGAGACCAGGCATCGGCTGCGCAGTCATCACGCCGGCGGCGGCTCGGTGGCGAGTGTGTGCTCGGGGGCCGACGCGCTCGGGGCGGCCGGACTCCTCGACGGGCGGCGGTACACGACGCACCACGACCTGACCGACGAGCTAGCGGCGCGGTACCCGCGGGCGACGATCGTGCGCGACGTCCTGTACGTCGTGGACGACCGGGTCATCACCTCGGCCGGGATCGCGAGCGGCATCGACCTGGCGTTGCACCTGGTCGCGGGGCAGCACGGCGCCGAGGCGGCTGCGCGGGTGGCCCGCGAGATGGTCGTCTACGCGCGGCGGAACGGCGACGAGCTGCAGGAGAGCGTGATGTTGCGGCATCGCGGTCACCTCAGCGATCTCGCCCACCGCGTGCAGGACGTCATCGACGCCCGGTACGCCGACCGGCTGCTGCTGACCGAGCTCGCCCGGCAGGTCGGGGTGAGCGAGCGGACCTTGACCCGCATCTTCACCGCTGCGACCGGCCTGACCCCGTTGCGCTACCAGCAGCTGCTCCGGCTGGAACGCGCCGAGCACCTGATCGGCCACGGCACGACGGTCGAGGCAGCCGCCCGCGCGGTCGGCTTCGAGGACGCCCGGATGCTGCGCCGGCTCCGCTCCCGCACCGCCGAGCCGGTCGCAGGGTAGGCCTAACTCCACCCCGCCCGGGGGCTCAAGACTCCTGAGTTCCGCCCGCGTTCCGGACAGGCTCGTCCTGACCGGAACAAGGAAGAGGTGGGGCAGGGTGAGCAGGGGTTCAGTGACTGTGCGCGTCGCGCGCTGGAGTGCGACCCATCCATGGCGGGCGATCGGCCTCTGGCTGCTGCTCGTCGTCGTCGCGATCGGGATGTCGGTGGTCATCCCGAAGCAGCAGGCGGAAGACAAGGACGCCTGGGTCGGCCAGTCCGGCCAGGCCGCGGAACTGATCGAGAAGGCGAACCTGGGCGACAGCCCGACCGAGACGGTCCTGCTGACCGACCCGGACGGCCCGCTGGACAAGGCCGCCGCGGGTACGGCGATCGCGCAGCTCCAGCAGAAGCTCGGAGCACTCGACTCGGTGCAGGCCGTCGGCCAGCCGGTGTGGTCCCAGAACGGCAAGGCCGCGCTGCTGCCGATGGAGCTGAAGGGCAACGACGACGACGCCGCGGACAACATCGAGAAGATCGTCGCCACGACCGCCGAGGTGCAGCAGGCGAACCCGGACCTGACGATCGCACAGGCCGGCAGCGCGTCGGTCGACGCCGGGATCTGGAAGCAGGTCGGCTCCGATCTGGTGAAGGCGGAGAAGCTCAGCCTGCCGATCACCTTCGCGCTGATGCTGCTGGCCTTCGGCGCGCTGATCGCGGCCGGAATCCCGGTGCTGCTGGCGTTCTCGGCGGTCGGCGCCGCGCTCGGCTTCTACGCGCCACTGTCCTACCTGTTCCCGGACGGCGGCTCGGTGGCGAACGTCGTGATGCTGATCGGTATGGCGGTCGGCGTCGACTACTCGCTCTTCTACCTCAAGCGTGAACGCGAGGAACGCCGCAAGGGGCGCAGCACCCTGGACGCGGTCGAGATCGCCGCGGCGACCTCCGGCCACTCGGTGGTCGTCTCCGGCTTCGCCGTGATCGTCTCGATGGCCGGCCTGTACGTCGCCCAGGACGCCACCTTCGAGTCGATGGCAACGGCAACGATCGTGGTCGTCGCGGTTGCGGTGCTCGGCTCGCTGACCGTCCTGCCCGCACTGCTCGCGAAGCTCGGGCACCGGGTCGACCGGCCGCGGGTCCCGCTGCTGTGGCGGCTCAACCGGCGCATCGGCCCGGGTGGCATCAGCCGCCGCGTCCTGGCGCCCGTACTGCGTCATCCCCGTGCCGCGCTGTCGCTGTCCGTCGTCGCCGTGGTGGCCCTCGCCGTACCGGCGCTGGGGATGAAGACCGAGTCGGCCGACCTGAACACGCTGCCGCAGAGCATCCCCGAGGTGCGCACGCTCAAGGACCTGCAGGCCAACTTCCCGTCCCAGGGCGGTCTGTCGTACGACGTCGTCGCGCAGGGCGGAGGCGCGGTCACGGCGCTGGCCGGGCTGCAGCAGTCCGCCGTGCAGAGCGGCAAGTTCGTCGTCGCGCCGGGGGAGACGATCCGGCAGGGTGACGGGACCGCCGTACTGACGTTGGTGTCGGTATTGCCGGAGAACAGTGAGAACGCCGCGACCGCGCTCGGGCAGTTGCGCGACGAACTGGCGCCGGCGGCGCTGGGCTCCCAGGTGACCTGGGCGGTCGGCGGCGAGTCTGCGGAGTCCGTTGACTACGGCAACAACCAGCGGGACAAGCTGCCGTACGTGATTGCGTTCGTGCTGGCGCTGACGCTGGTGATGATGGCGGCGACCTTCCGCAGTGTCGCAATCGCGGTGGTGACGACGTTGCTGAACCTGGCCTCGGTCGCCGCGTGCTTCGGCGTCCTGGCGCTGGTGTTCCAGCACACCTGGGCCGAAGGGTTGCTCGGGTTCACCTCGGCCGGGTTCGTGGTGTCGTGGATCCCGCTGTTCCTGTTCGTGATCCTGGTCGGGCTGTCGATGGACTACCACGTGTTCGTGCTCGGCCGGATCCGGGAGGGCGTCGCGGCGGGGTTGGCGCCACGCGAGGCCGTCCGCAAGGGCATCACCGAGTCGGCGGGCGTGGTGACGAGTGCGGCAGCCGTGATGATCTCGGTGTTCGCGGTCTTCGCCACCCTCAGCATGCTCGAGATGAAGCAGATGGGGGTCGGCCTGGCCGTCGCCGTACTGATCGACGCCACCCTGGTCCGGATCGTGATGCTGCCGTCGATCATGGTTCTGCTCGGCCGCAAGGCCTGGTGGCCGAACAAGCTCGCCGCGGCCGCCGCTCCGGAGGTCCGGGAGCGGGAGCTCGCATCGGTCTAGACCGAATTCCAACCTTTTCGCCGGACCCTGCGTCTACCAGGTGCCGGGGGGATGAGCCGCGGGGGATGTGGCGGCCGGGATGGGAGAGGGGCCCGTCCCGGCCGTCACTCGGCTAGTTCGTGAAGGCGGTCGTCAGCTTGCTGACGGCCGCGTTCAGCTGTCCGGTCAGGAGCAGGTGCTCGGCGTCCGACGTCAGCTTGGACGTCGGCTCGTCGATGTCCTGCCCGATCCGGTTCTGCGCGATCCAGCGGGCCGCGCTCACCACCGCGTCACCCTCGGCATAGGAGTCGGTCTTGGTCCGCTCCAGGTACTTCGCCGACTGAGCCAGAGCCGCCAACGCAACGCTCGCCTGCGGTCCTGACCAGTCCTTGACGTGGAGCGCGACTCCGGCGGCGACACCCGCAGCCAGGGCATACGGGTCGTTCTTCCGCAGCAGGACATTGCGTGCCTCGGTCAGCTTCTGCCGAGCCGTCGCCTGCGTGGTCAGACCCCAGCCGTACGGGTACTGCGGGTCGTACGACGCGTCGCCGACGTTCAACGGCTGCTGGTCCTCGGCCCGCGGCCAGCTGACCGGGAGGCGACCGGTGAACGGCCGCTTGCCGAACAGCACGTCCGCCACACCCGCGCCCTCGGTGCCAGGCAGCCAGGACGCGACGAGGGCGTCGATGGTGCCCAGTTGGTCCGCGATCACCTGCGGCCGGCCGGACACGATCAGTACGACGCACTTCATCGCGCCACAGACCTTGTCGACCGCGGTCTTGTCCGCGTCCGACAGCAGCAGGTCGTGCCCGTTGCCCACGTCACCGATTCCCTCGGCGTACGGGCGTTCGCCGACCACGACCACGCCAACGTCGTGACCGTCCAGCGGAGCCGAGGCGTCCGCGCTGAAGGTTGCCGTTGGCGCGACCTGCTTGATCCCGTCCAGGATCGTCGTGCCGGTGGTCGTCGTACCGGAGCCGCCTTGCCAGCTGATGCTCCAGCCGCCCATCTGGTTGCCGAGGTCGTTGGCGTTGCTGCCGGCGACGTACACCTTGTCGGTCGCGGCCAGGGGCAGCAGGTTGCCGTCGTTCTTCAGCAGCACCTGGGACTTGGCCGCGGCCTCGCGGCCGACCGCCCGGTGTGCGGCCGAGCCGATGTCGGCGATCCGCTGGGTGTCGGCGTACGGCTTCTCGAACAGGCCGAGCTTGAACTTCTCGGTCAGGATCCGCCGGACCGCGTCGTCGATCCGGGTCATCGGGACCCGGCCGGCGGTGACCTCGCCGGTCAGGCCCTGGGTGAAGCCCTGGTAGTTCGTCGGCACCATGATCATGTCGAGGCCGGCGTTGACCGACGTCCGGATGTCGCTCGGGTAGTCGCCCGGCAGTTGGTCGATCGCCTGCCAGTCGCTGATCACGAACCCGCCGAAGCCCATCCGGTCCTTCAGCACACCGTTGATCAGCTCACCGTTGCCGTGCATCTTCACCGGCGCCTGGCCGTCGACCGCGACACTCGAGTACGACGGCATCACGGTGCCGACGCCGAGGTCGACAGAGGTCTCGAACGGCGCGAGATGCAGCGTCTCCAGCTGCTCCCGGGTGACCTCGGTGACGCCCTGGTCGATCTTGTACGAGCCGGTCGTCGACGAGCCGTACGTCGTGCCGCCGTCGCCGACGAAGTGCTTCGCGGTCGCCAGCACCCGGTTGTTCTGCTTGAGCTGACTGCCGTCGGCCTTGCCCTGCAGGCCGGTGATCACGGTCGCCATCGACTGCACGAGCGCCGGGTCCTCGCCGTACCCCTCGTAGGTGCGGCCCCAGCGGTCGTCGCGGACGACGCACACGCACGGCGCGAAGTCCCACGGGATGCCGGTCGCGCGGACCTCGGTCGCGGTCACCTCACCGGTGCGGCGGGCCAGGTCCGGATCGCGGGTCGCGCCGATCCCGAGGTTGTGCGGCAGGATCGTCGCGCCGACCACGTTGTTGTGCCCGTGCACGGCGTCGACGCCGTAGACCAACGGGATCTGCAGCCGGGTCGCCTGGGCGTTGAGCTGGAAGGTGTCGATCATCGCGGCCCACGCGGCCGGCGTGTTCGGCGTCGGCACCGAGCCGCCGCCGGACAGCAGCGAGCCGAGCGCGTACGTCGCGATGTCGCTGCGGGACCGGAGTGCGTTGCGCTCCGCCTGGGTCATCTGGCCGACCTTCTCGGCCAGGTTCATCCGGGCGAGCAGGTCCGCGACCCGCTTCTTGATCGGGAGCTTGCTGTTCAGGTACGGCAGGTCGTGGGCGTTGATCACCACGGTCGGCTGGGCGGCCGGCGGCTTCGCTCCGGTGACCGTGAGCTCGAGCGGGATCGTCTCGGCGACCTCGGCGGTGCGGTCCTTGTTCGTGCTGACGGAGACGGTCTGCGACGCGCCGGACGCCGTACCCGCGGGGAAGGTGATGGTGCCGGACGTGGGTGTGTAGTCGTCCGAGCCGGCGCTCCCGGTGCCGGTCTGGTAGGCGACGGTGACCGGCTCCTCGAGCGGGGTACTGCCGGTCGTCCCGACCGAGATCCTGACCTGGGCGGTGCCGCCCTCCTTGATCGGGTAGACGCCGGCGTCGGTGACGACACTCGCCTTGAGTGCCGGGTCGGCCTTGCCGAACACCTCGACCTGGTCGATCGCGAACTCACCCGGCGCCCCGGCCGGCATGGTGAACGCGTACCCCCACATGTGGGTCAGGTTCAGGATCTGGTCGATGCCGCCGACCGGCTGGTAGTCGCCGCGGTAGACCAGGTCGGTGAACGGGATCTCGACCAGGTGCCAGCCCTGCCAATCGTCGGTGAAGCTGGTGTTCCACAGCTCCGAGGCCTCGGCGTTGGCGCCGCCGTCCTTGATCTCGAAGAAGATCCGCTTGCCGGATCCCGGCGGCAGCGGCGCGGTGTTCTGGCCGTACCACCAGAACCGGATGCCCTTGTGCGCCGACCAGTCACCAGGGTTCTGGTCGAACGTCACGTCGTGGCTGAACCCACCCCAGCCGCTGATGTTGTACGTCCCGTGCAGCACCTTCTCGCCACTGGGCGCGTCCGCCCGGGCCTGCAGTTCCATCGTCGGCGGGTCGTCGCCGTCACTGCCCCACCCGAAGATTCCCGGGTTCGGCGGCGACGCGAACGGCTCACCCCCTTCGAACGCCGCCAGCACGATCGGCGCCGGATCGTCCGCCGCCGCGGGCGCGGCCGACAGGATCCCGGCGATCAGCGCGGTCGCTACGACGAGCGCCGTCCGGCGTTTCGGACGGCGGGGAACTGGCCACCTGGGCATGGGCGACTCCTAGGCTCGGGCGCGGGCCGCGCCCGCGTCTCGGGCCCGACTCTCAGGCTTCGGCCCGGCGCTGGCAAGACCTCGCCGGTTCCGGAACTAGAGCGCTCTCACGGCAGCCGGATTGAGAAGCTGCAGTGGTCGAATTGAGTGCAAATTCAGTAGCCGGAGTGATGGACCCCGGTAGCTGCGGTTGGAAAGGATGGCGGTATGACACGTTTCGGCATTTTCGTTCCGCAGGGCTGGAAGATGGATCTGGCGCAGATCGCCGATCCGATCGAGCAGTGGGAGGCGATGACTGCGGTCGCCAAGCGGGCCGACGCGCAGTCGTGGGACTCGATCTGGCTGTTCGACCACTTCCACACGGTGCCGGAGCCGAGTGACAACACCACCTTCGAGTGCTGGTCCGCGACCGCGGCGCTGGCCCGGGACACCCAGCGGGTGAACATCGGCCAGATGGTCGGCTGCAACGGGTACCGCAACCCCGCGCTCTACGCGAAGATCGCCTCCACCGTCGACGTGGCCAGCCACGGCCGGCTGTACGCCGGGATCGGCGCCGGCTGGTACGAGCACGAGTGGAAGGCCTACGGCTACGAGTGGACCGACACCAAGCCGCGGATGGCCGCCTTCCGGGAGGCGACCGAGATCATCTACAAGATGTGGACCGAGGACAAGCCGGTCTACTCCGGCAAGTACTACTCGATCGACGCGCCGATCAACGAGCCGAAGGGTGTCCGCAAGCCGCACCCGAGCTTCTGGATCGGCGGCGGCGGTCCGCAGGTCACGCTGAAGCTGGTCGCGCAGTACGGCGACGCCGCGAACATCGGCGGCGGCAACCCGGACGTGATCAAGGAGAAGTGCGACATCCTGCGGCAGCACTGCGAGAAGGTCGGCCGCAACTACGACGACATCATCAAGTCGACCAACTTCAACGTGTTCCCGATCGACAAGGGTGACGACCCGCAGAAGGCGACCGAGAAGGCGCTCGGCCCGATGAACCGGGAGAAGTTCGACCGGGACAACTTCGTCGCAACCGAGGACGAGATCGCCGACAAGGTCGAGGCCGCCCTGGAGGCCGGCGCCGACTACGTCAACTTCTACGTCCCCGGGGTCGCGTACGACGTGGACCTGGTCGACCGCGTGGAGCAGGTAGCCAAGCGGTTCGGCTGAGGAAAGAAAAGAAAAAGCTGTGAGGGTGAGTCGACCGCGTGGAGCAGGCGGCCAAGCGGTTCTCGTGATGGCTGGTACCGGTCATGGCGGATGTACGTCACCAGGACCGGTGGACCGGGGCTTAGGGCAACTGTAAGGCTCCCGAGGATGGCCTCGCGTGGGTCGGGGCATCGGGAGGTATCCCCCTGTGACTACCCGATCGTCACGGCTCGCGAAGAGCCTGCTCGCGACGGTGGTCGCCAGCGCACTGCTGCTGGCGACCACCACCGCAGAAGCCGCCGACACCCCCGCCGCGACCGCTGATCGCCCGACGCCGGGCGCAAGCACCCAGCGGATCACGCTGATCACCGGCGACGTCGCCGAGCTCACCACCAGCTCGAACGGTCAGGTCTCCGCCCGGCTGACCAACGACGAGCCGTACTACTTCGGCACCTTCGACGGCGACCTCAGCCTGGTCCCCGCGGAGGCGTACCCGCTGCTCACCGAAGGCCGCCTCGACCAGCGGCTCTTCAACCTGACCGACCTGGTCGCGCAGGGGTACGACGACGCGCGCACCGACCGCCTGCCCCTCCTGCTGACTGCGCCGAAGACCCTACGCAGCACCCCAACCGCGCCACAGGCCGCGGCCGTGCGCCGTACCCTCCCCAGCGTCGGCAGCACCGCGGTCAGCGTGCAGAAGTCGGACGCCAAGACCTTCTGGGACGGCATCAGCGGCCCGACCACCTTCAAGAGCAGCCAGGTCGGCAAGATCTGGCTCGACGGCCGCACCCGCGCCACTCTCGACCAGTCCACGAAACAGATCGGTGCGCCGACCGCATGGCAGGCCGGGTACGACGGCCGCGGCGTCAAGGTCGCCGTACTCGACACCGGGTACGACGCCGGCCACCCGGACCTCGCCAAGCAGGTGGTCGCGTCGGAGAGCTTCGTCCCGGACCAGCCGGTCCAGGACCTGCACGGCCACGGCACGCACACCGCGTCGATCGTCGCCGGCCTCGGTACGGCGTCCGCCGGCCAGCGCAAGGGTGTCGCGCCGGGCGCGGACCTGCTGATCGGCAAGGTGCTGGACAACAGCGGCAGCGGCCTGGACTCCGAGGCGATCGCCGGGATGGAGTGGGCCGTCCAGCAGGGAGCGAAGGTGGTCAGCATGAGCCTCGGCGGCTGGCCGACCGACGGCTCCGACCCGATGAGCCAGGCCGTCGACCAGCTCTCGAAGTCCAGCGGCGCGCTGTTCGTGATCGCGGCCGGCAACTCCGGCGCGGAGGAAACTGTTGCGTCTCCCGGGACTGCGACCGAGGCGCTCACCGTCGGCGCGATCGACCGCGACGACCAGCTGGCGTACTTCTCCAGCCGCGGCCCACGGCTCGGTGACGGCGCCCTCAAGCCCGAGGTGACCGCGCCCGGTGTCGAGATCGCGGCCGCCCGCGCGGCCGGGACCGAGCAGGGCCACGTGCTCAGTGAGCACTACACGGCGATGAGCGGCACCTCGATGGCGACTCCGCACGTCGCCGGCGCGGCCGCGATCCTGGCCCAGCGCCACCCGGACTGGACCGGGCAGCAACTCAAGGCTGCCCTTGCGGCGACCGCTGTCCCGTCGGCCGCGGCAAGGGCCGATCAGCAGGGGCTCGGCCGGATCGACATCCCGAAGGCCCTCGACCCGAAGGTCCTGCCGGACACCGCGAACCTGTTCTTCGGTGACCTGTCCTGGAGCGGACCGACGGCCCCGGAGCCGGTCACCCGCACGGTTGCCTACCGCAACAACTCGAACCGGCCGGTGACTCTCGACCTGACCGTCGGCGCCGAGTCGCCCGCGAAGATCAAGGCGGCGCTCACGGTCAGCCCGGCGCGGCTCACGATCCCGGCCGGCGGTTCGGCGTCCGCCACGGTCACCCTCGACCTGGCCAAGACCCAGCCGGCCAAGTACTCCGGCGTTCTCACGGCCCGGTCCGGCGGTACGTCGTACCGGACCGGGCTCGGGTTCGCGGCCGGGGGACGGCTGAACCAGGTGACGGTGAAGGGGATCGGCCGCGACGGTCAGCCGGCGACCACGAAGACGGGAGCCAGCGGAGTCCAGCTGTGGAACCAGGACACCGGTGACGTGCAGGCGATCGCGTTCGACCAGACCGGCAGCCGGACTCTCGAGGTGCCGACCGGGCGGTACAGCGTGATGGCGTACGCGATGGGCGGCGACGAGGCCAACTGGACCAACTCGGTGACGCTGATGGGCGACCCGGACGAGTGGATCGACCGCGACCGCACGTTCACCTTCGACGCCCGGACCGCGAACAAGGTCACGGTGCAGACCCCGCTGCGGGCCGACGCGCAGAGCATCGGCATCGCGTGGCACCGCAAGGTCGGCAACCGGGACGCGGTCTCCGGCTGGGCGTACAACGAGCGGGTCGCCGATGGCGTCTACGTGCAGGACTTCGGAAAGGTTGCCAATGGCACCTTCCAGGTCGTGCAGCGGTGGGACCTCGCCCAGCCCAAGCTGACCGTTGACGTCAGCGGCACGGGCAGCAGCTTCCGCCTTCCGACCCCGGACGAAGCGTCGTACCGGACCGTCTTCGTGGGGAACGAGAAGCTGCCCCTGTTCAACGGCGGCGACGGTACGGCGGGCGAGCTGGCGGGCGCCAAGGACAAGGTGGCGCTGATCCGCTGGAAGTCGCTGAACGAGGTGACGAAGCAGGTCAAGGCGGCGAAGGACGCCGGCGCCAAGGCCGTGTTCATGTACAACGAGAAGCCCGGCTACTGGACGACCGGATCCGAGCAGGGCATCCCGTTCTACCTGCTGCGCGCCGAGCAGGGGAAGCAACTGCTCGACCTGCTCGCCAAGGGACCCGTGACGTTCCAGCTGAACGGTCTGCTCGACAGCACCTACCGCTACGACCTGGCCGTCGGGCCGTCGACAGTGCGCGGCCCGCTGACCTACGACATCGGCAAGATGCGCCCGGCGGCGGTGACCACGGACTACGGTCGCAACGACGCGTGGTACCTGCACCTCGACCAGCGGACCGCTCACCTGCCGGGGATCTCGACCGGTCTCTCCTCGACCCGTCAGGTCACCGGACCGGTCACGCGGACCGACTACCTCGCCACCGACCTGAAGGGCGTCACGTGGGACGAACGGACGGCGGCAGGGGAGTGGAACGAGTCCGGGTTCGAGTACACGATCGCCCGCGGCTACCGCCCGAACGAAAAGGTCACCCGCGGTTGGTGGGAGTCGCTGATGCGTCCGGCGACGCCGTACAACGCGACGGGCAGCGAGGCCGAGGGTCTGCCCGCGGCGCGCTTCGAGAATGCGTTGCGGATCGCGATTCCGCAGTACGTGAGCGGTGATGGCGGCACGTACGGCTGGGGTGACCGTGGTGACGTGACGAGCCTGAAGCTGAGCAGCAACGGCGTGGAGCTCGGCAGGAAGAACTGGTCGGTCGCGCAGTTCGCCGTACCGGCGAAGGCGGCCTGGTACGACCTGACCCTGGACCAGAAGCGTGGCCCGAAGAGCTGGGCGACCACCTCGACTGTGACCCACACGGAGTGGCGGTTCTTCTCCAAGCCGTCGCGCGACCGTGCCGTGCTGCCGCTCGTCCAGGTCGACTACAAGGTGGGTGACGGCCGGCTCGAGCTGACACCCGGCTACCAGCCCGGGGTCCGCGGTCTGGGCATCTTCCGGACCACCGCCGAGATCTCGTACGACGGGACGACCTGGCAACAACTGCGGTTGCGGGGCGTGGGGCGCACGGTGCGGGCCGAGCTTCCGGACGCGCCGGCGGATGCGTCCTACGCGAACATCCGCGTCACTGCCACGGATCTGACCGGCAACCGGATCAGTCAGACCATCGAGAAGGCCTGGCTTATCGATCGTTAAAAAGGGCGACGCCACGAAGCTGGGGGGAGGTGCTCCGTGGCGTCGCCGGGGGCGCGCCCAGGGAGGGGTGGGGGCAGGCGCGCCGGTCCAGTTACGTCAGCTTCCGCCGATGCCTCCACCGAGGACGCCCAGCAGCCCCAGCAGGGACAGCAGGTTGCGGATGACCTGGTCGACGGCTTTGGTGCCGCCGGTCTGGTAGGCGGTCACGCACTTCTGCAACTGCTCCTGGGTCGGCTTGGTGATGGTCACCTTCGCCATCTCCGCCTGGCAGTACTGCGTGGCCTTGGTCAGCTCGCCCACCGTGCTGCCGACGGTGCCGACGATCAGGCCGGCGGCGGTCTGCAGCGTGGCCAGCCCGGGAGCGCTCGGCGTCGTGGTCGGCGGCTTCGGCGTCGGCGTGGTCGGGTCGCTCGTGGTCGGCGGCTTGGTGGTCGGCTTCGTCGTCGGGTCGGTGGTCGACGGCGGCTTCTTGGTCGGCTCGGTGCTCGGCCTGCCGCTCTGCTCCACCGTCCCCGGCGTCGGCTTGGTCGCCGGGTACGTCGGCAGGTCCACCGCCTGCGGCAGGTTGTCGTCGGCCGGGGCGTCGACGGTCGGGTCGCCGATCTGCTCGCCGGCTCGGTCGATGCCCTGGTCGCCGCTCTCGGTCCCGTTGCCGACCGCGATCCAGCTGCCACCGGCGTACGCCTTGGCGATGCTGATCACCAGGTCGGCGTACTGCTGGGAGTGGTTGTAGCGCAGGACGGCCGAGTTCAGGTCGCTTGCCTTGGACAGGTCGGTCTTGCCGGAGCACAGGTAGACCGCGGTCGACATCGCCGCGTCGTCGATGTCCTGCGGGTTCCGGACGCCGTCGCCGTCGCCGTCCACACCCATCGACCGCCAGGTGCCGGGGATGAACTGCATCGGGCCGACCGCGCGGTCGAACGCGCCGTCGCCGTCGAACGCACCCGCGTCCGTGTCGGTGATCCGCGCCGTGCTCGCGCCGTCCAGCCGCGGGCCGAGGATGCCCGGTACGGCGACGCCCTTGAAGTTCAGCGAGTTGCCGCCGAAACGGCCGTGGTTCGACTCCACCCGGCCGATCGCGGCCACCAGCGTCCACGGCAGGTTGCAGGCCGGGTCGACCTGCGCCATCACCTGCTGGGCCCGCGAGTACGCCTTCAACGCCAGCGTCGGGATCCCGTTGCGGGACAGGCCGGAGACCACCTGGGTCGGCTGCTCACCGGGGTCGACACCGTGGCCGACCACGCCCGGCACCGGCACGTTCGCCGGTTCCGCGATCGGTTTGGCCGGGACCACGACCGGGTCGTTGCCGGCGAGTCCCTGCTCCAGCGAGGCCGTGGCAACTGCCGGATCGTCCGTGGCGCTGACGGTGAATGCGCTCGCGAACAACGCCAGCGGAACCAACGGCGCCACCTGACGCCATCCGCTCCCGGTGGCGCGGCGCTTGCCCTTCGCCATCGATGATCCCTCCGTGACTCATCGACCTGTCCGGCCCCACGCCGCGGACGGTCATTTCGTCGTGTCGGTTGACGCCGTCCCTTGGTCTAACGCCCGCCCCGTGCGTGGGTTACGCGCCGGGCCAGACCGTGTACGAGCAGTCACCGGGTACCCATACTGGTGCGTAACAAGGCATCTGTGAACCCCCTGGTGCCGTTTGTCCGGGGCCTTGCACCCTGCCCGCCCGCCTGGCCTGCGGGCGTGTCGGGGAGAATGGCGGCCGTGCCCGACCACACTGAACAGTCCGCCGCGCTCTTCGAGAGGGCCTCCGCAGTCACCCCGGGCGGGGTCAACTCTCCCGTGCGTGCGTTCCGCGCCGTCGGCGGCGTGCCGCGTTTCATGGCATCGGGTGACCGATGTCACATCACCGATGTCGACGGCAACCGCTACCTCGACCTGGTCTGCTCCTGGGGGCCGATGCTGCTCGGCCACGCGCACCCGGAGGTGACCGCCGCTGTCCAGGCCGCGGTCTCCCGCGGGACGTCGTACGGGACTCCCACCGAGACCGAGGTGCTGCTCGGCGAGGAGATCGTCGCCCGCACGCCGGTGGACAAGGTCCGGCTGGTGTCGTCCGGGACCGAGGCGACCATGTCCGCGCTCCGGCTGGCCCGCGGGTTCACCGGGCGCGCCAAGATCGTGAAGTTCGCCGGCTGCTACCACGGTCACGTGGACGCGCTGCTGGCGCAGGCCGGCTCCGGCGTGATCACCCTCGGCATCCCCGGGACGCCGGGTGTCACCGAGGCCACCACGGCCGACACCATCGTGCTGCCGTACAACGACCAGGCCGCCGTCACCGCCGCCTTCGCCGAGTACGGCGACCAGATCGCGGCCGTGATCACCGAGGCGTCCCCCGGCAACATGGGCGTGGTCCCGCCCCGCGACGACTTCAACGCCTTCCTGGCCCGCACCTGCACCGAGAACGGCGCGCTGTTCATCTCCGACGAGGTGATGACCGGCTTCCGGATCACCCGCTCCGGTTGGTACGGCGTGGACGGCGTCCAGCCGGACCTGATGACGTTCGGCAAGGTGATGGGCGGTGGCTTCCCGGCCGCCGCGTTCGGTGGCCGGGCCGACGTGATGGCGCACCTGGCGCCGGAGGGCTCGGTCTACCAGGCGGGGACGCTGTCCGGGAACCCGGTGGCCACCGCGGCCGGCCTGACCACGTTGCGGCTGGCAACCGACGAGGTGTACGCCCGGCTCGATGAGACCTCGGCCACCATCCAGCGGCTGGTCTCCACCGCGCTGGAGAAGGAAGGTGTGCCGCACGTCATTCAGGCGGCCGGGAACCTCTTCAGCGTCTTCTTCGTGGAGTCGGTGGAGGGAACTGCCGAGATCAGGGACTTCGCGGGGGCGAACGCCCAGGTGCTGCCCCGGTTCGCGGCGTTCTTCCATGCCATGCTGGACGCCGGCGTCTACCTGCCGCCGAGCGCCTTCGAGGCGTGGTTCGTCAGTGCCGCCATCGACGATGACGCGCTGGCCGAGTTGGAGTCCGCCCTCGCCCCGGCAGCCCGTGCGGCCGCCGCAGTACAGAACTGAAGGGCTCTACCGAACTGATGAAAGGGCAGCGGTGACCGAAACGACGGTCGTGCACCTGATGCGTCACGGCGAGGTGCACAACCCGACCGGCGTGCTCTACGGCCGGATCCCCGACTTCCACCTGTCCGAGCTCGGGCGGGCGATGGCCGAGCGGGTGGCCGAGCACGTGAAGGGCCGCGACATCGTGCATCTGGTCAGCTCGCCGCTGGAGCGGGCCCAGGAGACGATGGAGCCGATCGCCAAGGTGTTCGGCCTCACGCCGGACATCGACGAGCGGGTGATCGAGGCGGCGAACCTGTTCGAGGGCAAGAAGTTCGGCGTCGGCGACGGTGCGCTGCGTCAGCCGAGTGCCTGGTGGCTGCTGCGCAACCCGTGGAAGCCGTCCTGGGGTGAGCCCTACAGCCAGCTGGTCCGGCGGATGCGGGACGCGATCGAGACCGCCCGGCAGAAGGCCGCGGGGCACGAGGCCCTGATCGTGTCGCACCAGCTGCCGATCTGGATCGTCCGGTCCGCGATCGAGAACCGGCGGATGCTGCACGACCCGCGCAAGCGCCAGTGCAGCCTCGCCAGCCTGACCTCCTTCACCTTCCACGGCGACTCGATCGTCTCCGTCGGGTACGCCGAACCCGCCAAAGACCTGTTGCCGGTGAAAAACCCGAAGAAGTTCGTGGGTGGCGCCTGATGTTTCGTCGTACGGCGTTTGCCGTCGCCGCAGTGCTCCTGGTCGCGGGCTGCAGCTCCGGCCAGGACGCCGCGGAGAACCGGCAGGGCCAGACCGGCTTCGTCAGCGGGAACGGCCGGGTGGCGTCGTTCCCGGCGGGCGAGCGGGTGGCCGCGCCGGACTTCGGCGGCACGACGCTGGACGGCGAGGCGTGGCAGCTGGCCGACGCCAAGGGCAAGGTCGTCGTACTGAACGTGTGGGGTTCGTGGTGCGGGCCGTGCCGGGAGGAGGCGCCCGCCTTCGGTGAGGCCGCGGCCGAGCTCGGCGAGTCGGTGCAGTTCATCGGGCTGAACACCCGGGACCTGGACACGGCGGCGCCGAAGAAGTTCGTCGACGTGTTCAAGATTCCGTACCCGAGCATCTACGACCCGCAGGGCAAGCTGCTGCTGAAGTTCCGCGGCCAGAAGATCTCCGCCAGCTCGATCCCGTCCACACTGGTGATCGACAAGGAGGGCAAGGTCGCGTCCCGGGTGCTCGGGCCGGTGACCAAGCAGACGCTCCTTGGAATGGTGAAAGACGCAAGCTGATGGGTGAGTGGTTCGCCGACTCGATGACGGGGTCGATGCTGCTGGCACTGCCGATCGCGGTGCTGGCCGGCGCGATCTCGTTCTTCTCGCCGTGCGTCGTCCCGTTGCTGCCCGGCTACCTGTCCTACGTGACCGGGCTGTCCGCGGCCGAGCTCGGGTCGAAGGCCCGCGGGCGGATGCTGGCCGGGACGGCGTTGTTCGTGGCCGGGTTCTCGGCGGTGTTCATCCTGACCGGGGTGGTGTTCGGCGCGGCCGGTGACGCGCTGCTCGAGCACCAGACCGTGATCACGCGGGTGCTCGGCGCGGCGACCGTCGTACTGGGGCTGGTGTTCCTCGGTGGGTTCGGGTTCCTGCAGAAGGATCTGCGCGTGCACCGGGTGCCGGCGGTCGGGATCGCGGCGGCCCCGCTGCTCGGCGTACTGTTCGGATTCGGCTGGACGCCGTGCATCGGGCCGACGCTCGGGACCGTGATGACGCTGGCCGCGACCGAGGGCAGTGCCGGGCGCGGCGCGGCGCTGGCGGTCGTGTTCAGTCTCGGGCTGGGGATTCCGTTCATCGTGGCGGCGCTGGCGTTCCGGCGGATGCTGGGCGCGGTGGCGTGGGTCCGGGCCCACCAGGTGCTGGTCATCCGGATCGGCGGTGTGCTGATGATCGCGGTGGGACTGCTGCTGCTGACAGGAGTGTGGGATTCGATGACCGCCGATCTGCGGCAGTGGGTCAGCAACTTCGGGTCGGCGGTGTGACATGACCGACGTCAAGGACCGGGCCACCGCCCCGCCTTCCTCGGAGCAGCCGCCCGCACTGGGTTTCGTCGGCTGGCTGCGCTGGACCTGGCGGCAGCTCACGTCGATGAAGACGGCGCTGGTGCTGCTCTTCCTGCTCGCGCTCGGCGCCGTCCCCGGTTCGCTGATCCCGCAGACGGCGATCGACCCGATCAAGGTCGCCGACTTCCTCGAGGCGCACCCGAAGCTCGGGCCGTTCTACGACAAGCTCGGGCTGTTCGACGTCTACAAGTCGGCCTGGTTCTCGGCCATCTACCTGCTGCTGTTCATCTCGCTGATCGGGTGCGTGGTGCCCCGGCTCGGCGTGTACCTGAAGGCACTGCGGGCCCGGCCACCGAAGCCGCCGCGCAACCTGAACCGGCTGGCCGGCTACCAGAGCTTCACCGTCGACGAGCCGGGCGACGTGCTGGCGGTCGCCACCCGCGAGCTCCGCAAGCGGCGGTTCCGGGTGCAGGCGTACGACGGCGCCGTCGGGGCCGAGCGCGGTTACCTGCGCGAAGCCGGCAACCTGCTCTTCCACTTCTCCTTGATCCTGGCCCTGATCGGGGTTGCCTGGGGCTCGCTGTTCGGCTACCGCGGCACCGTGCTGGTTGTGGTCGGCAACGGTTTCTCCAACTCCCTGGCGCAGTACGACGACTTCGTGCCGGGCCGCGTGTTCAGCGAGGACGACCTGCCGCCGTTCTCGCTGACCGTGAAGGACTTCAACGTGCGGTTCCAGGAGGACGGGCCGCAGCGGGGCGCGGCGCGCGAGTTCAACGCACAGCTGACCTACCAGGAGACGCCGGACGCGCCGGAGAAGTCGTACGACCTGAAGGTCAACCACCCGCTGAAGCTGGACGGCAGCAGCGTCTACCTGCTCGGTCACGGCTACGCGCCGAAGGTGACCGTGAAGGACGGGAACGGGCAGGTCGCGTTCTCCGGGCCGGCGCCGTTCCTGCCGCAGGACGGCAACTTCTCGTCGTTCGGCGTGATCAAGGCGCCGGACGGTCGACCTGCCCAGCTCGGGTTCGAAGGGTTCTTCCTGCCGACCGCGGTGATCGACCAGCGTGGCCCGGTCTCGGTGTTCCCAGATGACCTGAACCCCGAGCTGGTGATGACGGCGTACTACGGCCGGCCGCAGCCGGAGACCGGGAAGCCGGAGTCGGTGTACCAGCTGGACAAGTCGAAGCTGACCCAGTTCGAGAAGGACGGCGACAAGCTGCGGTTCCAGATGGCGCCGGGCCAGACCACCACGCTGCCGGACAAGATGGGCTCGATCACCTTCGACGGGTACAGCCGCTGGGTGAAGCTGCAGGTCAGCCACACCCCCGGCACCGACCTCGCGCTGGCGGGCATCCTGCTGGCGATCCTCGGGCTGATGGGGTCGCTGTTCGTGCACCCACGCCGTACCTGGGTGCGCGTCCGGACCGAGGACGGGCGTACCGTGGTCGAGGTCGCCGGACTGGACCGGGGACCCGAGCGCGGCCTCGGTGACGAGCTCCAGGCCATCAGCAAGGCACTACAACCAGACCGTTCGAGCACGCAGGAGAAACCATGAGCCCGGAGACCTACGCGCAAGTCTCCAACCTGCTGATCCCGACCGCCACGGTGATCTACGCCCTCGCGATGGTCTCCCACGCCCTGGAGTGGGCCATGGGCCGCGCTGCGGTGGCTCCGACTGCAGAGGTCGAGCAAGAGGTTCTGGTCGCCTCCGACGGTGAACCTGTCCCGGGTGGTGGGTCAGCCGGCGCCACCGCAGTTGAGAGCCCCGAGCGCTCCGAGCGGATGGCGGCTGCCAGCCGGGTTGGGGTTCTGCTGACCTGGCTGGCGTTCGTGCTGCACCTGGGTGGTGTGGTGACCCGTGGCCTGGCGGCTGAGCGGGTGCCGTGGGGCAACATGTACGAGTTCTCGATCACGGCGTCCCTGGCCGTCGCCGCGGTCTACCTGATCTTCGTGCACCGCTACAAGCTGCAGTGGCTCGGTCTCGGCGTGACGCTGGTCGTGGCCGCCGTACTGGGCCTGGCGACGCTGGCGCTCTACACCCCGGCCGGTCCGCTGGTGCCGGCGCTGCACTCGTACTGGCTCGTCATCCACGTGTCCGCGGCCGCGATCTCCGGCGGCGCGTTCACCGTCGGCGGCCTGGTCTCGGTGCTGTACCTGATCAAGGCCCGCGCCGAGCGCCGCGTGCTGGCCGGCGGGACCATGTCGGCGTCGCTGCGCCGGCTGCCGAGTGCCGAGGCGATGGACGGTACGGCGTACAAGGTGCTCGCGTTCGCCTTCCCGCTGTGGACGTTCGGCGTACTCGTGGCCGGTCCGATCTGGGCGGAGTACGCCTGGGGCCGGTACTGGGGCTGGGACCCGAAGGAGGTCTGGTCGCTGGTCACCTGGGTCGTGTACGCCGCCTACCTGCACGCCCGCGCGACGGCCGGCTGGCGTGGCCGCCGGGCCGCGGTGATCGCGATCGTCGGCTGGTTCGTCTTCCTGTTCAACTTCGTCGGAGTAAACCTGTTGGTGTCCGGCCTGCACTCCTACGCTGGGGTGTGAGATGAAGGAGTTCGCCATCTACACCGGCCTGCGGGCGGCCCTGTTCGCCGTCTGCCTGGCCGTGCTGTGGTTCGCCTTCCGGAGCTGGCTGACGATCTGGCCGATCGCCCTGGTGGCGCTGATCGTCTCCTCGATCCTCTCGATCTTCGTACTCCGCGCCGCCCGCGACCGGCTGGCCGGCAAGATCGAGCAGCGCGCCGAGAAGATCTCGCACCGCATCGAGCAGGCCCGCACCGCCGAGGACGACGACTGACCCGCTGAACCGCGGACACCATCCGGGGGCCTCGGACATCTGACCAGATGTCCGAGGCCCCCGTCGCATGTCCGGGCTCACCTGGGCAAACCGCCGTACCACCCGGACCGCTGGTACGCAGAGTGACGCAGGCCACTTCCAAAATCTCCGGAAAATCCTTTGTGCATTCCTTCACATGAGTCGTAGAGTGATGGATGAAACGAAACCGTTTCGTTCTATCGGTGACTAGTCGTCTACGCAGGGTGATGAATGGTGGAGTCAGCAGGGGTCCGGCAGCGTCCTCGGGTCGAGGGCGGTCGCGAGGAGGAGATCCTCGACGCGACCGTGGCCGTGGTGGCCGAGCTGGGGTACGACCGGCTGACCATGGACGCGGTGGCGACGGCCGCCAAGGCCAGCAAGGCGACGCTGTACCGGCGCTGGTCCACCAAGGCCGACCTGGTCGTTGACGCGATCAGCCGGGCGAAGGGCTGCCCGCTGCCGGAGGACGTCGACACCGGCAGCCTCCGGGGCGACCTGATCTCGATGTCATGCGGCGACGGCGGCTTCACCGACGAGCTTCCGATGTCCGTGATCGCCGGCCTGCTGACCGCGCTGCACCGTGACGACGACCTGCAGCGGGCGTTCCAGGAGCGCTTCCTGGCGCCTCGGCTCGACGTGACCCGCGCGGTCTACCAGCGGGCCGTGGAGCGGGGTGAGATCGCGCCGGACGTGGACGTGCAACTGCTGTCGACCACGCTGCCGGCGGTGATCATCCACCACGCCTACATCCTCGGCGTCGAGCCGACCGACGACCTGATCCTCCGAGTGATCGACAACGTGATCCTGCCTGCGGCGCGGGGGTCGCAGGCGAGCTGACCGGTTGAGGGGCCGGTCCGCGATCGAACCACGCAACTACGCCCAAGAGGGGAACTATTCATGTCCGAAGACGTCGTCAAGGCCGATCCGCCGGACCGGCGGCCGGTCGACACGGTGCCGGGCCAGGCTGCCGCGGAGGCAGGCAACGGCCACGGTCACCGCAACCTCGGGATCGCGCTCGCGCTGATCAGCATGGCGCAGCTGATGGTGGTGCTGGACGGCACCATCGTCAACATCGCGCTCCCGCACATCCAGACCGAGCTCGGCTTCAGCAACGCGAACCTGCCGTGGGTGGTGAACGCCTACGCGCTCGCCTTCGGTGGTCTGCTGCTGCTCGGCGGCCGCATCGGTGACATCGTCGGCCGCCGCAAGGTGTTCGTCTTCGGTGTCGTGCTGTTCGGCCTGGCATCGTTCGTCGGCGGTATCGCCCAGAGCGAGAACGTGCTGCTCGCCAGCCGGATCCTGCAAGGTGTGGCGGCCGCGGCGGCCTCGCCGAACGCGCTGGCACTGATCACCACCACCTTCCCGGCCGGCAAGGAGCGCAACCGCGCGATGGGTGTGTACGCCGCGATGTCCGGCGCCGGCGCGGCCGTCGGCCTGATCCTCGGCGGTGCGCTGACCGAGGCGGACTGGCGGTGGACCTTCTTCATCAACACGCCGATCGGCCTGATCGTCGCCGTACTGGCCTTCCGGTTCCTGGGCGAGTCGCCGCGGCAGACCGGCAAGTTCGACCTGCCCGGTGCGATCACCGGCACGGCCGGTCTGACCTCGCTGGTCTACGGTCTGACCCACGCGGCCACCGAGGGCTGGGGCGACACGCTGACGCTGACCTACATCCTCGGCGGCCTGGCGCTGATCGCGATCTTCCTCGGTATCGAGGCCCGGTCGCGGCACGCGCTGATGCCGTTCCGGATCCTGGCCAACCGGACCCGCGGGGTCAGCTTCTTCGTGATGCTGGTCGTCGGCGCCGCGATGTTCTCGATGTTCTACTTCCTGGGCATCTACGTGCAGAACATCATGGGCTACAGCGCGATCAAGACCGGCTTCGCGTTCCTGCCGTTCAGCCTCGGCATCGTGGTCGCGGCGCAGGTCGCGTCGTCGCTCGTGGCGCGGATGGACCCGCGCTGGATCTCCGGCGCCGGTGGGGTGCTGGCGGCCGGCGGGATGCTCGGGTTCAGTCAGCTCGAGGTGGACTCGACGTACTGGACCCACCTGCTGCCGTTCATCCTGCTGCTGTCGTTCGGCATGGGCCTGATCTTCGTGCCGCTCACGCTGACCGCGGTCAGCGGTGTTGCGAACGAGGACTCCGGTGTCGGCTCCGCAGTACTGAACACGGTCCAGCAGATCGGTGGCGCGGTCGGCCTGGCGCTGCTCGGCACGATCTCGACCAGCGCGATCAAGGACCGGTTCACCGAGCTGGCCCCGGGTCTGCAGAAGGCGGCGCAGTCCGGCTCGACGCCGGAGCAGCTGAAGCAGCTCGAGGGGCAGTTCACCGCGGTGGCTACTACGCACGGATTCACCCGCGCGTTCCTGTGGTCGACGTTCCTGATGCTGGGCGCGGCCGTGGTCACGATCGTCGGCCTGTCCATCAAGCACAAGGACCTGGCCACCGACGGGCAGTCCGGCCCGGTCCACATGGGCTGAGCCTAGAAAACTCGAAAGGCCCGCTTCCCGGGAGGGGGGAAGCGGGCCTTTCGCTTGTCCGGTGTCAGGGACGCGGCTGTGGTGTCAGGGACGCGGCGGGAACCTGTTGGAGACCCAGTCACGGACGCCGCCCAGGCCGTCGCCCATGTCGCGCAGCAGCTTGGCCAGCGGGTCCTGGGATCGGGCGAAGGCTTCGGAGTAGGACTTGGCCGCGTTCTTCGCCTCCTGCGACATCGACGCGGTGGCGTCGTCCTGCCGCTTCGGATAGGTGCCGGACACGATCGCGGTGTACTCGCCCTCGTCGACCCAGTGCCGCAGCTCGTGCGCCCGTACGACGGCCAGCGGGTGCGACTGGGCCTCGAGCAGCAGCAGCTTGAGCAGGCTGTCGCGCAGGTCGCCGGCGCCCTCGTACTCCGTGCCCTGCGCCAGGAACGCCGTGGTGTCGAGCTCGCCGAGCTGACCGCCGCTGGCCAGCTTCATCTGGACGCGCAGCGCCACCGCCGGGTCCTGTACGGCGAGCAGGCCGGCGCGGTCACCGGACAGCTCCGCCTTGCGGGACCACTCGTGCAGGGCGGCGATGATCGCGCGGAGGCCGAGAGCGCCGATCGGCAGCCAGTTCACCGCGCCGGTGAGCCGCATCAGCCAGAACAGCAGCGACTGGTAGAGCGCGTGCCCGCTCTGTGCGTGGCCGAGCTCGTGACCGAGGATGAACCGGGTTTCCTCCTCGTCCAGGCCCTTCAGGAGCGCGCTGTTGAGCACGATGAACGGCTTGTCCATGCCGATCGTGACGGCGTTCCAGACCGGGCTGTTGGTCACGTACAGCTCGGGCAGCTGCCGGACGTCCAGGGTTATGCCCGCCTCGGTGTAGAGCCGGTGCACGGTCGGGAACTGGCGCTCGTCGACCCGGATCGCCGCGCCGAGGAACTGCAGCCGGAAGGCACGCTCGTTGATCAGCCCGGACAGCTTCCGCAGCACGAAGTCGAACCCCTTCAGCTGCCGCAGCGCCACCAGCGCACCCCGGTCCGCCGGGTGCTCCCACGCCCGCGAACTGATATCCGTCAACGTCACCCGCTGCCGAGTCGGCCGCTCACCGTGCTCGCTCATCACTCCCCCTGCCAGTCGACACCCTGTCCCCACAACCTAGCTCGCTCCCGGGTCGCCCACCCGAACCCAGGGAGATCAATCCAGGCGAGATGATGAGCGGATGACAATCGCTTGGCTCCGGTTGGCCGGAGGGCCTTACAACAGTCCCAGCCGCGAGCGGGACTTCTCCGGCCAGGTCGTGGACAAGACGTGGGAGGCTCTCGGCCGGCTCGAGGCGAAGCTGCTCAACGAGTACGACGGCGCCGCCTGGCTTGCCCAGCGCGGTTATGAGCGGGTCGCGCTGCATATCGAGTACCAGGCGAAGAAGCGGGGGAGACAACGGAGGGCGGTGCCGGTCGTCGGGAGGTTGCTGTCACCTGACTTCTCCGTCGTGTGCCCGGACTTGGCGGGGATGACGGTCGACGAGATGGTCGAGTTCTTCGAGCCGGTCGTCCTGGACGCGCTTTCGGTGGTCGGAGAGCGCAAGGAACTTGGGCCGTTGCCGCCGGTGGGGCACTGTGGTCACCTCGTCCGCATGCCACTGATCCCGTTGATCGAGGATCCATCGCCGTACGACGAGGAGCCGGGGGACTGCTTCGTCATCACCCGGATGGCGCCGGGCGGCGTAACGCCCGCTCTGATCGAGCGGTACGAGGCGGATTTCCAGCGGCTGCTGTCCGAGGAGGCGTTTGGCCAAGTGATCGAGGCCGAAACCGCGGAGGACGCGCTGCGCTGGGTCGTGCGTCCGCTGCGGAAGGCGCGTCGGCACAGAGATTGAGTCGCACGGCATGCGCACGCCGTACGCTCACCGAGCGTAGGAATATTCAAATGTGGGCTTAGCATCTAGCCTGGCCCGCATGAGTGAGGTTGATGGGGTGTGTCGCGAGGTTGATCGGCGTGACGAGAAGGCTCGGGCCTGGGTGGCCGAGGCGATCCGGATCGTCGACGCGGACGCGAACCGGAGCGCGGACACGCATCTGCACGTGTTCCCGATGCCGGAGCTCACCGGGGTCGACCTGTACCTGAAGGACGAGTCCGTGCACCCGACCGGCTCGCTCAAGCACCGGCTCGCGCGCTCGCTGTTCCTGTACGCGCTGTGCAACGGCTGGATCCGCGAGGGCACCACCGTGATCGAGGCGTCCAGCGGCTCGACCGCGGTCAGCGAGGCGTACTTCGCCCGCCTGCTCGGCCTCCCGTTCATCGCGGTGATGCCGCGCTCGACCAGCCCGGAGAAGGTCGAGCTGATCGAGTTCTACGGCGGCCGCTGTCACTTCGTCGAGCGGTCCGGCCAGATCTACGGCGAGGCGAAGCGGCTGGCCGAGGAGACCGGCGGCCACTACATGGACCAGTTCACGTACGCCGAGCGCGCCACCGACTGGCGTGGCAACAACAACATCGCCGAGTCGATCTTCGGCCAGCTGAAGCTCGAGCAGCACCCGATCCCCACCTGGGTCGTGGTCGGCGCCGGCACCGGCGGCACGTCGGCCACCATCGGCCGCTACGTCCGCTACCTCCGGTACGACACCTCGGTCTGCGTGGTCGACCCGGAGAACTCGGCCTTCTTCCCCGGGTACGAGGCCGCGGACGACGACTTCTCCACCGGCCGGCCGTCCCGCATCGAAGGCATCGGCCGCCCGCGCGTCGAGCCGTCGTTCGTCCTCGGGGTGGTCGACCGGATGATCTCCGTCCCCGACGCCGCCTCGATCGCCGCGATGCGCTTCTGCTCCCGCGTCACCGGCCGCCTCGTCGGCGGCTCCACCGGCACCAACCTCTGGGGCGCCCTCCGCCTGGCCGAGGAGATGCGCCGTACCGGCACCCGAGGCAGCATCGTCACCCTCCTCTGCGACAGCGGCGAACGCTACGGCAACACCTACTACGACGACGCCTGGCTCCGTACCAACGGCATCGACATCACGCCGTACACCGTGACGTTGGAGACCTTCGTGACAACCGGCCGTTGGGTAGAACCTCAGCCGCTGAGCGCGCAGGAGCGTCCGCGCCCGGTCAGCTGACCGTCAGTTCTCGCTGCCGGCGAAATCGTCCGCCTGGCGTCGCGACCGGGCCCGGGCGAGGTAGGTGGCCAACTCCGCTGTCGCGCGGCCGCTGTCTTCGTGGCTCTCCAGATTTCCCTGCAGATAGATTCGATTCGCCATGCCCTCGAGAACAGCCTCTCTGACCTCCTCGGGCTGATTGGCGATGAATGCATGGACGGTCCGCAGCCGAAGGTCCGCCCGTTTGGATCGTCGTGATTCACGATGATCGACCGATCCGCGGGTGAAGCAGAGGCAGGCGAGGCCAACGGCCGCCAAGGCGATCCAGAGCCTTGTCAGGGTGACGGTCGCCGACGACAAGATAGTTGAATCCGAGTCGAAATAGTGGGTCAGGAGTATGACCAGCGGAACTCCGCCGACGGCAAGTCCCAGCAAGTCCCAGGTCCAACCGGCGAACGCCTTGTTGCGCGCATTCTTTCCGTAGTTGTCGGCAACCGCCTGTTGGGTGAGCGCGGTCAAGACCTTTGCGCCTTGGCCGCGCATCTCCTCCAGGCTGGCCAGGTCGCGACTTGCCCCCAGTACGGCCGCCATGAGCGTTTCCTCGAGTTCCTCGAGGTTCGCTCGATAATTCTGCGTGGCAGCCGAGACCTGCCGCTCCAGCGAATCCCCGATCTCCTTCTCCAGTTGCCTCTTGTACGCCGACAACGTGACCGACTCGGCGGCGACGGCCTGCTGTGCTTCGGCGACCTGGCGATGGAGTTGGCTCAGCGGCGGCCAGATCCCCAACTGCTCGAGGACCGTGTCGACGCCGTCGGCGGCGGCCCGCAGACAGGGTGCGCAACCGTCGGGGTCCAGTGCATATCGCGAAAGGTGGGGCTGCACGTTTGCCGCGATATGGATGTGGACATTGTCCAACATGTGCGTCGAGTATCGCCGCGGGTCTTCCTGTCGATGAGCGTCGATTGTCTCGACCAGCCAGTGCAGGCGCGACAGTGAATCCGCCAAGTCCGCATCATCCGGTAGCGCGAGGCTCTTGAGTTGCCCCGTGATCTGATTGATCAGCGCCCACAGCGGATGGTTTTTGAATCTGGTTTCCCAAATTGATCCCATAGGCCCCCACCAACTCGAAGCCAGGATGCGCTTCCGGCCCCGAACGCGTCAACGCGTGCACGTCCTGGATATCGACAAAGCGTATGCAATCGTTACTCGCCGTATGAACGGAACTGGCCGGTCTCGAAAATCGTGCACTATCGCAGTTTGTTGCCCACGGCATCGATATCGGGCCTCGACCCGGTGCCGATCCCGCCGAACGGATGGCTCGGGGACGTCCTAGCTTCCGATGGCGAGGCCGACGGCGAGGCCGACTGCGTAGGCGAGTTCGGTCAGGCCGGTGGCTTTGAGGACGGGGATCAGGGCCGGTCCTGTTGCGTCGCTGACGACTGTGCGGACTGCCTTGGCGGCCAGGGGGAGGGCGATGAGGGCCAGGAGGGTCCACGGGGTGGCGAGGGCTGAGATGGCCGCCAGAATGAAGGCCAGAGCGATCAAGGCGGCGTACAGGTGACGGGAGCGGGAGGCGCCTAAGACGACGGCCAGGGTGCGTTTTCCGGTGATGGTGTCGGTTGGGATGTCTCGAAGGTTGTTGGCGACCAGGAGGGCGCAGGCGATCGAGCCGATGGCCACGGCGCCGGCTACGGCCGTCCAGTGGAGGGTCTCTGCCTGGACGTAGGTGGTGCCCAGTACGGCGACCAGGCCGAAGAACACGAAGACGCTGACCTCACCGAGTGCGCGGTAGCCGTACGGGCGCTTGCCGCCGGTGTAGAACCATGCGCCGACCAGTGAGGCGGCACCGGCGATCAGCAGCCACCAGTTGGAGGTTGCACAGAGGATGACCCCGAGTACGGCGCCCACACCGAAGCAGGTGAACGCTGCGGTCTTCACCTGTCCCGGTGTGGCGACCTTGGAGCCGACCAGACGCAGTGGGCCGACACGGTTCTCGTCGGTGCCGCGGATGCCGTCGCTGTAGTCGTTGGCGTAGTTGACCCCGATCTGGAGGGCCAGGGCGACGCCGAGGGCGAGCAAGGCCTTCCACCAGACAAAGCCGTCCAGGTAGGCGGCTGCACCGGTTCCGACGAGGACAGGAGCGATCGCGGCGGGCAGCGTGCGTGGGCGCGCGCCTTCGATCCACTGGGCAGGTGTGGCCATGACTGCCGATTGTGTCAGCCACACCCGCACCAGCCACGACCAGGGCAGCCGCGGGCAGCCGCGAGCAGGGCGGCAGCGGGTGGGCCGTACGCTCGTTGCTGACATGTCTACGTTGCGCCTGGTCCCCGGTACGCCGGATGCGGTGTTGTCTGCGCTTGCCGCCGTACTGGAGGGGACGGGTACGGCGTTTGCGCCGGTCCCCTCGGATCCGGCGGCTGCGGCCCGAGTCCGGCAGGCGGCTGCGCCGGACGAGCCGCTGGAGGACCACTGTGCTGTGGTGCTCACCACATCCGGGTCGTCCGGTGAGCCGAAGGGCGTGCTGCTGTCCCGCGAGGCCCTGCTCGCCTCCGCGACCGCTACGCACGACCGACTCGGTGGCCCCGGCCAGTGGCTGCTGCCGATGAGGCCGTACTTCGTGGGCGGCCTGCAGATCCTCACCCGGTCAGTCGTGGCGGGCCTGGCCCCAGTCGTCGCTAAGGCGAGCTTCAGCGAGGCAGCCGCCGCGATGACCGGCGCCCGGCGCTACACCGCGATGGTCCCGACCCAACTCGCGCGCTACTTGGATACCGACGTCGACGCCCTGCGCGTGTTCGACGCGATCATCATCGGTGGCGCCGCGACCCCGGCTCCGTTGAAGGCCCGCGCGGCCGAGGCCGGCGTCACCGCGATCCCGGCGTACGGGATGACGGAGACCGGCAGCGGATGCGTCTACGCCGGCAAGCCGTTGGAGGGTACGGCGATCGCCTTCGACGCCGGCCGCATCCTGATCAAAGGCCCGACGCTGTTCTCCGGCTACCGACGACGGCCCGAGTTGACGGCCGAGGTGCTCCAGGACGGCTGGTTCCGCACACAGGACCGCGGCGAGCTCGTCGACGGTCGCCTGCGGGTGATCGGCCGGGTGGACGACGTGGTGATCTCAGGCGGCGTCAACATCACGCTCCCGACCGTCCAGGCCCGGCTGCTCGAGCACCCGCGGCTGAAGGATGTGGTCGTGCTGGGCGTGCCCGACGCCGAGTGGGGGACCCGGGTGGTCGCCTTTGTCGTGGGTGAACCCGGCCGCGACGAGCTGCGCGACTTCGTGGCCGAGGTGCTGCCGCGGACCTGGGCCCCGCGTGAAGTGGTCCAGCTGTCCGTACTGCCGATGCTTGCCTCAGGCAAGGTTGATCGTCAGGCGCTGCTGGAGGGCGTGCGGTGATCACGTACTCGATCGGCCTCAAGAACAGGTTCCGCGGCATCACCGTGCGCGAGGGCATGCTCTTCGAAGGCCCCGCGGGCTGGGCCGAGTGGAGTCCGTTCCTGGACTACGACGACGCGACCTGCGTGCCTTGGTTGCAGGCGGCCCAGGAGGCGGCCGTCGATGGGTGGCCGGCTCCGGTGCGGGACGCCGTACCCGTGAACTGCACTGTGCCCGCTGTCGGTCCGGAGCGCGCTGCCGAGATCGTGCGGACGTCTGGATGCCGCACGGCCAAGGTGAAGGTGGCAGAGCCGGGGCAGTCGGTCGCGGACGACCTGGAGCGCGTGGAGGCAGTCCGGGACGCCATCGGAGCCGGGCGTGTGCGCATTGACGCCAACGGCGCGTGGTCGGTAGATGAGGCTGTGCAAGCACTACGGGAGCTCCAGCGCTTCGACCTGGAGTACGTCGAGCAGCCGTGCGCGCGCGTGGAGGATCTAGCAGCCGTCAGACGCCGTACCGACGTCCCCGTGGCGGCAGACGAGTCGATCCGGCGGGCCGAGGACCCCTTGCTGGTGAAGAAGCTGGACGCGGCGGACATCGCCGTACTGAAGGTCCAGCCCATCGGTGGAGTGCGTGCGTGCCTGGACATCGCTGAGCAGATCGGACTCCCTGTGGTGGTCTCGTCAGCGCTCGAGACGTCAGTGGGTATCGCTGCGGGTGTTGCACTCGCTGCCGCGCTTCCGGAGCTGCCGTACGCGTGCGGGCTCGCCACAGTGTCCATGTTCACCACTGAGGTCGTTGCAGAGCCGCTGCTACCGGTGGACGGCTTCCTGCCGGTACGGCGAGTGCAGCCGGACCGGGCGTTGCTGGACGCTGCCCGAGCGGATGCGACCAGGACTGCGGTGTGGGAAGAGCGCATGAGCCGAGTGCAGATGAGGAGTGCCGGATGAACCCGTCCACGGCGTTTGCGACTGTGGTGGTCGACGAACTGATCCGCAACGGCGTACGCGAAGCCGTAGTGGCGCCGGGCTCCCGCAGTGCGCCACTGGCGCTCGCACTCGCTGCAGCGGACCGTGACGGGCGGCTGCGGCTGCATGTCCGGATCGACGAGCGTACGGCGGGCTTCCTGGCGATCGGCCTGATCCGTGGGACCGGACTGCCGGTGCCTGTGGTCACTACCTCAGGTACGGCGGTAGCCAACCTGCACCCGGCCGTGCTGGAGGCATCGCACAGCGGCCTGCCCCTGATCGTCCTCAGCGCGGACCGTCCACCGGCCCTGCGGGGGAGCGGCGCCAACCAGACGACCGACCAGCTGAAGGTGTTCGGCTCTGCGGTGCGGCTGTTCCACGAGATGGGCACTCCGGTCCGCGAGGTGGGCCAGGTGGCGTACTGGCGGTCGCAGGTCGCCCGGGCCGTGGCCAACGCGGTCGGTGCCCGGTCGGCCGACCCGGGCCCGGTGCAACTCAACTGCCCGCTCGCTGAGCCGCTGGTGCCCACCGATGGGCCGGAGTGGCCCGAGCCGTTGGACGGTCGTAGTAGTGGGCCTTGGACTGCGGTGCATGCTGCCGCCGGGCAGCCGTCGGCCGTCCAGCCTGGGCCGAAGACTGTCGTCGTTGCGGGCGATGGCGCGTCACAGGCGGCGCGGCTCGCGGCGGAGGCCGGTCAATGGCCGTTGTTCGCCGAGCCGTCCAGCCGGGCGCGGACCGGTCCGTCGGTCATATCGGCGTACCGGCTGTTGCTGCAGGCAAACTCTTTGGCGGCGGAGATCGAACGGGTCCTGGTGTACGGGCACCCGACGCTGTCCCGGCCGATCGCCAAGCTGCTCGCGCGGCCCGACGTCGAGGTGATCGTGGTGTCACCGGCCGGCTTGTGGCCGGACTCGGCTCGCCGTGCGTCGTCCGTCGTCACGGGGCTGGAGGTAGCCGGTCCCGACACCACCGACTGGCTCGAGCGCTGGCAGCACGCTGACCAACTGGCTCGTCCGGTCATCGACAAGGTGCTCGCGGACGGCCTGAACGGCCCGCGCATCGCCGCGCTCGTGGGGGAGGCGGTCGGCGCCGACGGCATGCTCGTGGTCGCGTCGTCGAACCCGGTCCGCGACCTCGACCTCGCACCGGTGGTCCCGATCCGCACCATCGCCAACCGCGGCCTGGCCGGCATCGACGGCACCATCTCCACGGCTGTCGGAGCCGCGCTGGCCAATGCGGGGCCGACGTACGCGCTGATCGGGGACCTGGCGTTCCTGCACGACGCCAACGGGCTGATCATCGGCCCCGACGAGGCCCGGCCCGACCTGCGCATCATCGTGGTCAACGACAACGGCGGCGGCATCTTCTCCACCCTCGAACAGGGTGATCCGACCCACGCCGGCCACTTCGAGCGAGTCTTCGGTACGCCGCACAACACCGACCTGTCGGCGCTGTGCGCAGCAACCGGCACCCGCTACACGCTGGCCGAGACCCCGGACGCGCTGCGTGCCGCGCTGAGCCCGACGGTCGCCGGTCTGGATGTGGTGGAAGCGCGAGTTTCCCGCGACGACCACCGGCCGCTGGGCGAAGCGCTGGTGGCAGCGCTCAAGCAGCAGTGACGGGGACTCGGGCCTTCTTCGCGGGCTGCAGCTTGCGCAGGTGATTGAGCAACGGCGCGATGGTCGCGATGGCCAGCGCCGTCGTGGTGAGGATCGGGATGGTGGCACCGCGCAACGAGGAGTTGAGCGGCGCCGCGATGGTGAAGATCAGGCTGACCGCTGTGATGATCGTGGTCAGCCGCCGACCGGGCCGAGCGACGGCGAGGAACGGCAGGCACCACAGGAAGTACCAGTCGTGTGCACTGGGGCCTAGCAGCACCACAGCGAGCAGAGCGATGCCCACTGCCCGCGCCGCGTGGTGGATGGACGACCGCAGGCTCAGTACGGCGATCAGTCCGATCGCCAGCAGCATCCCGGCCAGGCGGACCAGCTGCAAAGCCTGCTCGGCGGCCGTGTCCTCGCCCAGCCACGCGAGTACGCCGGACGCCGCCATGCCGATCAGATTCGCGATGGAGAACGGCGAGCGCACCAGACCGGGCACGTCGAGCGCACTCAGCCACCCGGACCCGACTCCGGTCAGCTCCCCGATGGTCACCAGCGTCAGCACCGACACCGCGCCGGCGATCGCCAGACTGGCGAACCGCAGCGCCCGCCCAGCCCGCGGACTCATCACTGCGGCGATGGCGATCACCACCAGGCCACCAGGCAGCTTCACCGCAGCCGCAGCGCCAGCTACGACTGCCGCCGTACCCCAATGGCCCGTCAGGGCGAGAGCAAACGCACTACACGCCAGTCCGAGCATCAGTACGTCGTTATGCGCCGCGCCGATGCCGTGCATGATCAGCATCGGGTTGGCTACGACCAGCCAGGTCGCGACCAGCGGGTCGACGCGGCATGCGGTCGCCAGTCGCGGTACGGCCCACGCGATCAGGAGCATGCCGACCACAGCCAGCAGGCGGTGGGCGAGCATCAGGACGTACGGGTCCATG
Organism: Kribbella sp. NPDC050470; assembly: GCF_044458365.1. NCBI lineage: Bacteria > Bacillati > Actinomycetota > Actinomycetes > Propionibacteriales > Kribbellaceae > Kribbella > Kribbella sp. NPDC050470. Next base: position 50,987 of record NZ_JBITHV010000009.1, read on the forward strand.
GTCAGGTGTGCGACCAGACCGCCGTACGCGAGAGGTAGCGGGCCGTACGGCGCCGGCGTCTGCATCCACATGGGGTCGACAGCCTCGACGATGTGACCGGACAGCACCCCGGGGCCCACGTCGTACGGGTTGTAGCCCTCGGCCACGAGCGCACCCTGTGCGGCGTAGCTCCACGCGTCCCGGCTGAACAGCGGTGGAATCAGCAGCAGCGGAGCGGTCCAGTACGCCGTCATGCGCAGCAGCGGGAGTCGTTCGCCGGCCATCACGCGGCGGCCCACGGACAGCCAGGCCCAGGCCATCAGCCCGAGCCCGGCCACCGTGAACGACAGTCCGACCATCCGGCCCGGCAGCGAGGTCCGCAGTTCGCCGGTGATCGGGAACGACGCCACCCAGGAGGAGGGCGGCACCACCGAGGTCACCAGGCTCGCCACGGCGACTACGACGGAGCCGACCACCCCACGGACCATCGGCGAGCGCATGAGCGGAAGTTAGCCGCCGCGGGCGACTCCCCGATGAACAGCGGCTTGCGTCAGGCGGATTCCTTGCGGAAGGTCCGGGCCCCGACGGTCAGGCCGACGATCGTCAGCAGCACGACCCAGAACAGGCCCCACAGCGACGAACTGTTGTCGATGTCGCCGCGGAACAGCGCCCGGACACCGTTCACCACGTGCTTCAGCGGGCTGATGTCGGACAGCCGCTGCAGCCAGGTCGGACCGATCTGCATCGGCAGCAGGATGCCGGACAGCAGCAGGAGCGGCATTGCGATCCCGTTCAGCAGGGGGGCCAGTGCGTCCTCGCTCTTCGTGATGAGCGCGACCGAGTACGACAGCGACGCGAACGTCGCGCCGAGCAGGGCCACGATCACCAGCGACAGCAGCACGCCGCCCCACGGCGCCCGCAGGCCGAGCGGGATCGCGGCGATCAGCAGCACCAGCGTCTGCACGACCAGTACGACGACGTCGCGCAGTACGCGCCCCGCCATCAGCGCCATCCGGGACGCCGGGGTGACCCGGTCGGCCTCGATCACGCCGGCCCGGTACTCGGCGATCAGGCCGAAGCCGACGAACATCGCGCCGAACATGCCGAGCTGGACGATCAGGCCGGGGATGAACACCTGGTACGCGTTCGTGGTCGCGCCCTCGCTGATCTGCGCGGTGATCGGCTTCAGCAGCGGGCCGAACAGGAACAGGTACATCAACGGCTGGCTGAGCATCAGGATCGCCCACATCGGGTTCCGCAGCGTCAGCCGCATCGCCCGGTGGAACACGATCCACGTCTCGCGAAGCACGGTCATGCCACGACCTCCTTCTCCTGCTGTGCCGGGGCTGCCTCGTCGCGCAGCGAGCGGCCGGTCATGGTCAGGAACACGTCGTCCAGCGTCGGACGGTGCACCTCGACGCCGTTCAGCTCGATGCCCTGGGCATCGATCTGGCGGAGCAGGCCGGGCAGCACCGAACCGCCACGCGGGATCCGAAACCCGACCACGTCACCATCGGTCTCGAAGTCGATCGCACCCTCCAGCTCCTCGGCGATCTTCGTCACCGCCGGCGCCTGCCCGGCGTCGGCGAGGCTGAGCCGGACCGCGTCGCCTGAGACCTGCTGCTTCAGCGTGTCCGGCGTGCCGGAGGCAACGATCTTGCCGTGGTCGATGACCAGGATCCGGTCGCAGAGCGCGTCCGCCTCGTCCAGGTAGTGCGTGGTGAGGAAGATGGTCGCGCCGCGGTCGCGGAGACCGCGGATGTGCTGCCAGAGGTTCGCCCGGGCCTGCGGGTCGAGGCCGGTGGTCGGCTCGTCCAGGAACACCAGCCGCGGGTCGTGGATCAACCCCATCACGATGTCGAGCCGGCGCCGCTGGCCGCCGGACAGCGTCTTGCACTGCCGCCGCCACAGGCCCGTCAGGTCGAGCTCCTCGAACAACCGCTGCCCGTCCGCGGCCGCCTTGGCCTTCGGTACGCCGTACAGCCGAGCGTGGTCGACGACCTCGTCACCCGCGACCGCCTCCGGCAGGGTCGAACCGCTCTGCGGCACGTACCCGATGCCGCGGCGGACGCCGACCGGGTCCTTGGCCAGGTCGCACCCAGCCACCGTCGCGGTGCCGGCGGTCGGCTTGATCAGCGTCGCCAGCATCCGCATCGTCGTGGTCTTGCCGGCCCCGTTGGGCCCCAGAAAACCGACGATCTCCCCGTCGGCCACCTCCAGATCAACCCCCTGCACGGCCTCCACCGGACCGCGCTTGGTCTTGAAAGTGCGCGCCAACCCCCGCGCTTCGATCATCATGCGGCCAGTCTGGGTGATCAACTTTGAATAGTCAACATTGATTAGTTGTACCTTCCTACGCGTGCTCCGCAGGCACTCCTCGTCGCGGCGCTCCTTGTCGCACCCACTCCGCGCGCTACCCGCCCATCCGAGTTCTGCGCGCTGCCGCGCGCGTTGACCGCCCCGTGGTGGCAACTGCTCCTGGTCCCCGAAGCGTCCATGGGGTGATGCGCACGAGCCGTGGACCCTACCGCGGCTTTGCGCTCACCGTCCTCCGATTTCCGCCTGAGCGTGGAGCCTTCAACCCTCCGACCACGCCCGACTCGACGAGTCACGCCGACCGAAGGATCACCGCGGGCGGCAGCCCGCAAGTCGCGGCGATAGCCGCAAGCCCGGGCGGCAGCGCGAAATGAAAGGGTGGGCGGGCAGCGCGCGGAGCGGTTGCGACGCAGGAGCCACCGCGCAGCACGCGTGGGGAGGAAGTTACTTGGTTGGTGGAGTCGGAATCTCGCCCCAGTGGGTGATCATCCCGGGGTACGGCGCCCAGTCGGCGGGTTCGCCGGCGAAGGAGTAGTCGCCGTTCGTCACGCGTTCGTGGAAGGCGCGGGTCCAATCCAGCTCGCCGCGGTCGCGGGCGGTGGTGATGCGGAACATCTCGACGACGTGGTTCGGCGTACCTGGATCCTCGAACACCTGCCGCTCCGCGAACGGCTCGGCCTTCTGCCGCTGCTCGAGTTGCGTGATGCGCGCCTCCAGCGCGGCCAGCACCTCGTCGCGCTGCAGCGACCACAGGAAGCTCAGCGTCACCATCATCCGGTCGGGGTGGAAGCCGTCCACGTGCCACAGCATCTGCCGCAGCAGCGAGAAGTACTCCGTCTCACCGTCCGTCGTGAGCTTGTACGACGTACGCCCCGGCCGGCTCGCCGCGCCGTCCTCTAGCTCCTGCAGGTACCCGTGCTTGGCCAGTGTCCGCAGCCCGGTGTAGATCGAGCCGGGGTTGATGTTCGCCCAGTCCTGCACGTTCCAGGTGAGCAGCTCACGGCGCAGCTGGTACCCGTAGGCCGGCTGGAAGATCCGCACGACCCCGAGCAGCAGCAAGCGCGTGGTGGACATAGTCGCAGTGTAAATCCGCGCGACGCCGGCGCCGGTCGAGGCGTAATCTGCGTGGGCATGGACGTACGTGTGACGAGTGACGCGGCCGCCTTCGAGCAGACGGTCTTCCCTTTCCTGCAACAGGATCCGGTGCTGCACACGATCATCATGGGCAACGTCCACGCCCAGGCGTCCAGCGGTCGTACGGCGGACGAGCCGTCGTACTTCGCCTCCGTCCACGACGGCGACGCGGTGGTCGGTGCGGCGATGCGGACCCCGGGGCGGAACGTGTACCTCGGCGCCCTTCCCCCGGAGCTCGCGGAAGCGGTCGCTGATGCGTATCTCGACGTACTGCCCGAGCTGACCGGCGTCGCGGGGGACCGCCCGGCGGCTCTGCGCTTCGCCGACCGATGGTGCGCGCGCCGCGGCGGTACGGCGACCGAGACCAAGGGGACCCGCCTCCACAAGCTCGGCACGCTGACCCCGCTCTCAGCGGAGGGCTCGCCACGGTTGATGCAGAACGACGAGGTCGAGCTGGTGGGGAGCTGGGCGAAGGCCGGCTTTGCGGAGGAGCTCGGCGGGGACTACCTGGACTGGGCCGAGGATCACCTGGAGCACGAGACGATGTGGATCTGGGAGGCCGACGGGCAGGCGGTGAGCATGGTCGGGTACCACCTGCCGGTCTACGGCGCCTGCCGGGTCGGGCCGGTCTACACCCCTCCGGAGCGTCGGCGGAACGGGTACGCCGGTGCGCTCACCAGTCACGTGACCGCGGAGATCCTTGCGCAGGGCAACCAGGCGTGCCTCTACACCGACCTGGCCAACCCGACCTCGAACAAGATCTACTTCCAGGCCGGCTACCGCCCCCTCGCCGACTTCATCGACGTCGAGCTCACCGCCTGATCGCCCGCTCAGGGCCCGGTGTCCTTGGTCAGGTGAGTTCGGTGGACTCGCCGGGGGTCAGGCCGAGGTAGTTGGTGCCGGCTACTTCGCCGATGAAGCGTTTGAGCATGCCTTGGCCGATCGGGCTGAGGAGGGCGTCGTGGATGCCGACCGTCTGCTTCGCCTTGATGGCGCGGGCGTACTCGACCGCGGGTGGGAGGGAGAACCAGGGGCCCGAGATGGGGACCAGGTTGGTGTGGACCTGGCGGTCGGGTTGGGTGAAGGAGTCACCCGGGTGGTAGACCGCGTCCTCGATCAGGTAGCCGACGTTCTCGCAGGGGACGCCGAGCTCCGGAAGGATGATGGCGTGGTCCTTGCCGTAGGCACGGACTGAGTAACCGGCGGCCTCGAAGGACTGGCCGTCGGCGACCACAGTGACGCGGTCGCCCAGCGCAGTGAGCTGGGCGGCGACGCCGGCGTTGGTGTAGACGGGGACCTCCAGAGCGGCGATGCGCTCGATGTCCAGGTGGTCGGGGTGCTCGTGGGTGACCAGGACCGCGTCGGCGCGTTCGAAGGCCGCGTCCTCGCTGAACGTTCCCGGGTCGACGAGCAGGACCTTGCCGTCCTTCTCCAGCCGGACACAGGCGTGCGCAAACTTCGTGAGCTTCACAGTCAGTCTCCCAACGCGTCTCTCATCGGAACCAGCTTGGCGTTCGTCTCGGCGAGCTCGGCGACCGGGTCGGAGCCGGCCACGATGCCGGCGCCGGCGAACAGCCGCATCCGCCGGGCGTCGTCCGGGTCGGCCTGACCGCAGCGCAGCGCGATGCACCACTCGCCGTCGCCGGCCGCGTCCATCCAGCCGACCGGTCCGCTGAACCGCCCCCGCCGCATGCCCTCGATCTCACCGATCAGGTCGCGCGCCAGGTCGGTCGGCGTACCGCAGACTGCCGCCGACGGGTGCAGCGCGGCGGCGAGGCCGAGCGCGGACGCGCCGTTGTCGGCGACGCCGGCCACGTCGGTGGCCAGGTGCATCACGTTCGGCAGGTGCAGCACGAACGGGGTCTCCGGGACGTTCATCGACTTGCAGTGCGGCTTCAGCGCGTCGGCGACCGAGCGGACCGCGAACTCGTGCTCCTCCAGGTCCTTGCTCGACCGGGCCAGCGACGCGGCCAGCGCGAGGTCGTGCGCGTCGTCTCCGGTACGGCGGATGGTCCCGGCCAGCACGCGGGACGTGATCAACCCCTTCTCCCGCCGTACGAGCAGCTCGGGAGTCGCGCCGATCAGGCCGTCGACGGAGAACGTCCAGCAGTTCGGGTACGCCGCCGCCAGCCGGCGCAACGGCCAGCGCAGGTCGATCGGCTGCTCGGCGATCGCGATCAGGTCGCGGGCCAGCACCACCTTGTCGAGCTCACCGGCGGTGATCCGCTTGATCGCGTCGGCGACGATGCTCGACCAGTCGGTGCCGGACCGGGCGCCGTCGGCGAACGCGACGTCGTACACCGGTGACGGCTCGTGGACGGCGAGCTCCGGCGGCACGGCTAGCGAGGACGCCGGCGAGATCGTGGTCACCCAGGTCGTCCCGCCCCGGCGGCCGACGATCACCTCGGGCACGACCAGCTCGCTCGGGTCGTCGTCGGTGAACCCGAACGACCCGAAGCAGACCAGCCCGGACCCTGGTACGCCGACCTCGTCGCGCACCACCGCGGCCGCGACCAGGTCCTTCCACCAGGCCACCGCCTCCTGGAAGCGGTTGCTACCGGCAACGTCGAGGCGGGCGGCGACGCCCCAACCGACGTGACCGTCGCCACGCCGTACCCAGGCCAGGCCGCCCTCGGCCGGCAGATGGTCCATCAACTGGGCCGACACCCCGTCGACTCGCTGGCTGCGGATGACCAGATGGGGAGCCTGGCTCCCGACCGGCTCGGACAAGCTCACCGCACCCACCCCTCGCTCGCGGCATGACCCCGGATCGCGATGGCCAGCCGGCTCTCTGGGAATGCACTCACGAGATGCAAGCGTATGCCTGCCCGATGTCCAGTGGATTTCGGAGCCTGTCGGACCCGTGATCAACTAGACACGTGACCCGCGCAGATCTGAGCAAAGACCCGCAGGCCGTGGCGGCCATGTTCGACAACGTGGCGGAGGGGTACGACCGGACGAACGCGGTCGCGACGATGGGTCTGGAGAAGCTGCACTGGCGGCCGCAGACGTTCGCCGAGATCGCGCCCCGGAAGGGGATGCGGATCCTGGACCTGGCCGCCGGGACCGGCGCGTCGAGCATCAAGCTGCTGGAGGCCGGCGCCGAGGTGGTGTCGTGCGACTTCTCGGTCGGCATGCTGCGGGTCGGGAAGCGGCGGTACCCGGGGCTGGACCTGATCGCGGGGGACGCGCTGCGGCTGCCGTTCGCCGACGACACGTTCGACGTGGTGACGATCTCGTGGGCGCTGCGGAACGTGAACGACGTCACGGTCGCGCTCCAGGAGATGCTCCGGGTGACCCGGCCGGGCGGGCGGCTCGTCGTACTGGAGCAGTCGCACCCGACCTGGAAGCCGTTCCGGGTCGTGTACCTGGAGTACATGATGCGCGCGGTGCCGGCGGTGGCGAAGGTGGTGTCGACGAACCCGGAGGCGTACGAGTACCTGGCCGAGTCGACCCGGGCCTGGCTGCCGCAGGAGCCGCTCGCGCGCGCCATCGAGGCCTCCGGCTGGACCCGGGTGCAGTGGCGCAATCTGACCGGTGGCCTGGTGGCCATCCACCGGGCGGTCAAGCCCACTTAATTACGCAAGGAAAATTGCGCGTAAATCGCTTGTGGACAAGGGGAAGTGGGCCGGTTTCGTGTCCGAGTCAGGCAGTCCTAGACTGTCGGGTGTCGAGGCTTCGTGAATCCCTTCACGATCTCACACAGTACGAGCGCACAGAGCCCAATGAACCTTCCAGGCCGGGAATCGAGATGAGCCAGAGCGTGCCGAGCGGGCAGCAGGCGGAGACCGCCGATGTGATCGTCGTCGGCGCCGGACCCGCAGGCTCGGCCGCCGCCTACCACCTGGCCAACGCCGGACTCGACGTCCTGCTGCTGGAGAAGACCGCGTTCCCGCGGGAGAAGGTCTGCGGCGACGGGCTCACCCCGCGCGGCACCAAGCAGCTGATCAACATGGGCATCGACATCTCCGAAGAGGCCGGCTGGATCCGCAACTACGGCCTCCGCATCCAGGGCGCCGGGCACGTCCTGCAGCTGGACTGGCCGGACCTGTCCAGCTACCCGAACTACGGGCTGACCCGGAACCGGATGGACTTCGACGACATGCTCGCCCGGCAGGCCGTGAAGGCCGGCGCCCGGCTGCGCGAGCGGACCAACGTGAGCGGCCCGATCCTGGACGACCGGGGCTTCATCGTCGGCGTCACCGCCAAGCCGGTCGACGACAACGGCCGCCGGGCCGGCGCCGACGTCGAGTTCCGCGCGCCGCTGGTGATGGCCGCCGACGGCAACTCGTCGCGGCTCAGCATCGCGATGGGCCTGCACAAGCGCGACGACCGCCCGATGGGGGTCGCCGTCCGCACCTACTTCACCAGCCCGCGCCACGACGACGACTACCTCGAGTCGTGGCTGGAGCTGTGGGCCGACGACCCGCAGAACCCGGGCCAGCGCAACCTGCTGCCCGGCTACGGCTGGATCTTCGGGATGGGCGACGGCACCGTCAACGTCGGCCTCGGCATCCTGAACACGTCCGAGGCGTTCGGCAAGGTCGACTACTCCGACCTGCTGAAGCAGTGGCTGAAGAACACCCCGGAGGAGTGGCAGTTCCGGGACGAGTTCCAGACCATCCCGATCCGCGGCGCGGCGCTGCCGATGGGCTTCAACCGGCAGCCGCACTACACCCGCGGCCTGATGCTGCTCGGCGACGCCGGCGGCATGGTCAACCCGTTCAACGGCGAGGGCATCCCCTACGCGATGGAGTCCGGGGCGTTCGCCGCCGAGGTCGCCGCCCAGGCGCTGCACCGGCAGCCGAACCAGCGCGAGCGGGCGCTGTCGGCGTACCCGAAGGCGCTCAAGCAGGAGTACGGCGGCTACTACACGCTCGGCCGGATCTTCGTGAAGCTGATCGGAAATCCGGAGGTGATGCGGCTGTGCACGAAGTACGGTCTGCCGCGCACCACGCTGATGAAGTTCACCCTGAAGTTGCTGGCCAACCTCACCGACCCGCGCGACGGCGACGTGATGGACAAGATCATCAACGGGCTCACCAAGGTCGCCCCGGCCGCCTGAAACCGGCGGGGCGAGTGAGATGGGCCACAGCGGTACTGATAACACAGTGCCTGTAACACAGCTGACCGGAAACGCAGACAGACAGACCACCGGCTGAAGGAGGGAGCACGAACCCGATGCACCCTTACGTACCGATCCTCGTTCTCGGTGTGCTCGCGGCGATCTTCGTGGCGGGCACCTTGGTGACGAGCGCGCTGGTCGGACCCAAGCGCTACAACCGGGCCAAGCTCGACTCCTACGAGTGCGGGATCGAGCCGACCCCGCAACCGGTCGGTGGCGGGCGGTTCCCGGTGAAGTACTACATCACCGCGATGCTCTTCATCGTGTTCGACATCGAGATCATCTTCCTCTACCCGTGGGCGGTCGCCTTCGACCAGATGGCGCTGTTCGGGCTGATCGAGATGGTCATCTTCATCGTCACCGTCTTCGTCGCGTACGCCTACGTGTGGCGCCGCGGCGGACTGGAGTGGGACTGAGCCATGGGTGTTGAGGAACAGCTTCCGGCCGGCGTGCTGCTGACCACGATCGAGGGCCTGTCCGGCTACATGCGGAAGGCCTCGTTGTGGCCGGCAACCTTCGGGCTGGCCTGCTGCGCGATCGAGATGATGACCACCGGCGCGCCGCGGTACGACGCCGCCCGGTTCGGCATGGAGGTCTTCCGGGCGTCGCCGCGGCAGGCCGACCTGATGATCGTGGCCGGCCGGGTGAGCCAGAAGATGGCCCCGGTGCTGCGCCAGATCTACGACCAGATGCCGAACCCGAAGTGGGTGCTGGCGATGGGTGTGTGCGCGTCGTCGGGCGGCATGTTCAACAACTACGCGATCGTGCAGGGCGTGGACCACGTGGTCCCGGTCGACATGTACCTGCCCGGCTGCCCGCCGCGGCCGGAGATGCTGCTGGACGCGTTCCTCAAGCTGCACGACGACATCCAGCACAGCAAGCTCGGCGCGCACAAGCGGGCGGAGCTGCAGGAGCGCGAGGCCGCCGCGCTGGCCGCCTCGCCGACGATCGAGATGAAGGGGCTGCTCCGGTGAGCGAGCACCAGCCTGAGAACCTTCCGGCGACCTCGCCGGCCGGCGACGCTCAGACGCCGGCGGCCGAGGTGGTGGACCAGCGCCAGGGCATGTTCGGAGTCCGCGGCACCGGGGACACCTCCGGCTTCGGCGGCCTGCGCCGCCAGGTCGCGCTGCCCGGCGGTACGCCGAAGCCGTACGGCTCCTGGTTCGACGGCGCGACCGAGCGGCTGGAGAGCCTGGTCGGCGACGGCGCGATCGAGAAGGTCGTGGTCGACCGCGGCGAGCTGACCCTGCACGTCCAGCGCGAGCGGCTGGTCGAGGTCTGCCGGCACCTGCGCGACGACGAGGCGCTGCGGTTCGAGTTCTGCTCCGGCGTCAGCGGCGTGCACTACCCGAACGAGACCGGCCGCGAGTTGCACGCGGTCTACCACCTGATGTCGATGACCCACAACCGGCGGATCCGGCTGGAGGTGTCCGCCCCGGACGCCGATCCGCACATCCCGTCGGTCGTCTCGGTCTACCCGGCCAACGACTGGCACGAGCGCGAGACCTGGGACTTCTTCGGCATCATCTTCGACGGTCACCCGGCGCTGACCCGGATCCAGATGCCGGACGACTGGCCGGGCCACCCGCAGCGCAAGGACTACCCGCTCGGCGGTATCGACGTCGAGTACAAGGGCGCCGTCATCCCGCCGCCCGACACGCGGAGGTCGTACAACTGATGACCCAAACACAATCGACACCGTCAGACCCGTACGCGACCACTCGCGACACCACCGAGGGCAAGGTCTTCACCGTCACCGGTCAGGACTGGGACTCGGTCGTGGCCGGCCTCGGCGAGGAGCCCGAGGAGCGCGTCGTCGTCAACATGGGCCCGCAGCACCCGTCCACCCACGGCGTGCTCCGGCTCATCCTCGAGCTCGACGGCGAGACGGTGACCGAGGCCCGCTGCGGCATCGGCTACCTGCACACCGGCATCGAGAAGAACATGGAGTTCCGCTCCTGGACGCAGGGCGTCACGTTCTGCACCCGGATGGACTACCTGTCGCCGTTCTACAACGAGACCGCCTACTGCCTCGCGGTCGAGCGGCTGCTCGGGATCGAGGACCAGATCCCGGAGAAGGCGAACGTGATGCGGGTGCTCCTGATGGAGCTCAACCGGATCAGCAGCCACCTGGTCTGCATCGCCACCGGTGGCATGGAGATCGGCGCGCTCACCGTGATGACGATCGGCTTCCGGGAGCGGGAGATGACGCTCGACCTGTTCGAGCTGATCACCGGCCTGCGGATGAACCACGCGTTCATCCGGCCGGGCGGCGTTGCCCAGGACCTGCCCGCGGGTGCGCTGGACAAGATCCGCGAGTACATCACCTGGATGAACAAGCACCTGCCCGAGTACGCCGAGCTGTGCAACGCGAACCCGATCTTCAAGGGACGCCTGCAGAACGTCGGCTACCTGGACCTGGCCGGCTGCATGGCACTCGGCATCACCGGCCCGCCGCTGCGCTCGACCGGGTACGCGATGGACCTGCGCAAGACCCAGCCGTACTGCGGCTACGAGACGTACGACTTCGACGTACCGACGTGGGACACCGCGGACTCGTACGGTCGGTTCCGGGTCCGGCTGCAGGAGATGCACGAGTCGCTGAAGATCGTCGAGCAGTGCGCCGACCGGCTGGCCAAGATGGAGGGCGAGCCGGTGATGGTGGCCGACAAGAAGATCGGCTGGCCGAGCCAGCTGGCCGTCGGCACCGACGGGATGGGCAACTCGCTCGACCACATCAAGCACATCATGGGCGAGTCGATGGAAGCCCTGATCCATCACTTCAAGCTGGTCACCGAGGGCTTCCGGGTGCCGGCCGGCCAGGCGTACGTGGGGATCGAGTCGCCGCGCGGCGAGCTCGGCTGCCACGTCGTCTCCGACGGCGGCACCAAGCCGTACCGGGCGCACTTCCGTGACCCGTCCTTCGCAAACCTGCAGGCGATGCCGATCATGTGCGAGGGCGGCCAGGTCGCCGACGTGATCGTCGCCGTCGCCAGCCTTGACCCGGTGATGGGTGGAGTGGACCGATAGATGGCCGAGAACCACGCGACTGCGACCGACAAGCCGGTGCCGTACAGCACCGGTGACTCGAACATCACCGACACCACGATCGCGGAGATGCGCGAGCTGGCCGCCCGCTACCCACAGGGCCGGTCCGCGCTGCTGCCGATGCTGCACCTGGTGCAGTCGGTCGAGGGCCGGGTCACCCCGGAGGGCATCGAGGCATGCGCCGAGGTGCTCGGGCTGACCGGCGCCGAGGTGTCCGCGGTGGCGACCTTCTACACGATGTACAAGCGCCGTCCGGTCGGCGACTACCACGTCGGCGTCTGCACCAACACGCTGTGCGCGGTGATGGGCGGCGACGTGATCTTCGAGCGGCTGAAGCAGCACCTCGACGTCGGCAACGACGAGACCACCGAGGACGGCAGGATCACCCTCGAGCACCTGGAGTGCAACGCCGCCTGCGACTACGCGCCGGTGATGATGGTGAACTGGGAGTTCTTCGACGACATGACGCCGGAGTCGGCCACCCAGCTGGTCGACGACCTGCGCGAGGGCACCGAGGTGAAGTCGCCGCGCGGCGCCACCATCTGCACCTGGCGTGAGGCCGAGCGGGTGCTCGCCGGGTTCCCCGACGGCCGCGCCGACGAGGGCCCGACCGGCGGCAAGGCGACGCTGGCCGGCCTGCGGCTGGCCCGCGAGCGGAACTGGACGGCTCCGGGTGGCCGCGGCGGCTCCCCGGCCCCGGTCGAGCCCGTCCCCGGTCCGCGTCCCGAGGACCAGCCCGGACGTGAGTCGCAGGCCGTCCACACCGACGACCCGCGGAAGGAGGACTGACCATGCTGACCCCGGTTCTGTCCGACAACTGGGACCAGATCCGCTCCTGGCAGCTGGCGTCGTACCAGCGCTCCGGCGGGTACGACGCGCTGCAGAGCGCACTGCGGATGCAGCCGGCCGACGTGGTTGCCGCGGTCAAGGACTCGGGTCTGCGCGGCCGTGGCGGCGCGGGCTTCCCGACCGGGATGAAGTGGTCGTTCATCCCGCAGGACAACCCGAAGCCGAAGTACCTGGTGGTGAACGCGGACGAGTCCGAGCCGGGCACCTGCAAGGACATCCCGCTGATGCTCGCCTCGCCGCACACGCTGGTCGAGGGCGTCATCATCTCCTCGTACGCGATCCGCGCGTCGACCGCGTTCATCTACGTCCGCGGTGAGGTGCTGCATGTCATCCGCCGGCTGCAGCAGGCGGTCGAGGAGGCGAAGGCGGCCGGTTACATCGGCACGAACATCCTCGGCAGCGGCTACGACCTGGACGTGATCGTGCACGCCGGCGCCGGCGCGTACATCTGCGGCGAGGAGACGGCGCTGCTCGACTCGCTGGAAGGCCGTCGCGGTCAACCCCGGCTGCGTCCTCCCTTCCCGGCCGTGGCCGGCCTGTACGGCTGCCCCACAGTGATCAACAACGTCGAGTCGATCGCATCCGTTCCCGCCATCATCAAGAACGGCGCGGACTGGTTCTCCTCGATGGGCACCGAGAAGTCCAAGGGCATGACGCTCTACTCGCTGTCCGGGCACGTCACCCGGCCGGGCCAGTACGAGGCGCCGATGGGGATCACGCTGCGGCAGCTGATCGACCTGGCCGGCGGGATTCGCGAGGGGCACGAGCTGAAGTTCTGGACCCCGGGCGGGTCCTCGACCCCGCTGCTCACCGCCGAGCACCTGGACGTCCCGCTGGACTACGAGGGCGTCGGCTCGGTCGGCTCGATGCTGGGCACCAAGGCGCTGCAGATCTTCGACGAGACCACCTGCGTGGTCCGCTCGGTGCTGCGCTGGACCGAGTTCTACAAGCACGAGTCCTGCGGCAAGTGCACCCCGTGCCGTGAGGGCACCTGGTGGCTGGTGCAGATCCTGGAGCGGCTCGAGCACGGCAAGGGCACCGAGGACGACCTCGCCGAGCTGCTCGACCTGTGCGAGAACATCACCGGCCGTTCGTTCTGTGCGCTGGCCGACGGTGCGACCGCGCCGATCAGCAGCTCGATCCAGCACTTCAAGGACGAGTACCTGGCGCACTTCGAGAACGGCGGCTGCCCGTTCGACCCGATGGCAAGCACTGTCTTCGCTACCGCTGGAGCAAGCGCATGACGATCCAAGCGAACCCACCCGCCGGGTCGGAGGTGGAGCGCACCGATCTGGTGACCGTGACCATCGACGACATCGAGGTCAAGGTTCCGAAGAACACCCTGCTGATCCGGGCCGCGGAGCAGATCGGGATCCAGATCCCGCGGTTCTGCGACCATCCGCTGCTGGACCCGGTCGGCGCCTGCCGGCAGTGCCTGGTCGAGATCACCGACGCCGGGAACGGCCGGGGCATGCCGAAGCCGCAGGCCTCCTGCACGATCACCGTCGCCGACGGCATGGTGGTCCGCACCCAGGTGACCTCGCCGGTGGCCGACAAGGCGCAGCACGGGATCATGGAGTTCCTGCTGATCAACCACCCGCTGGACTGCCCGGTCTGCGACAAGGGCGGCGAGTGCCCGCTGCAGAACCAGGCGATGACCAACGGGCGCGGCGAGACCCGGTTCACCGAGGTCAAGCGGACCTACCCGAAGCCGATCAACATCTCGGCCGAGGTGCTGCTGGACCGCGAGCGCTGCGTACTGTGCGCCCGCTGCACCCGGTTCTCCGAGCAGATCGCGGGTGACCCGTTCATCGCGCTGATCGAGCGCGGCGCGCTGCAGCAGGTCGGCATCTACGAGAAGGAGCCGTTCGAGAGCTACTTCTCCGGCAACACCATCCAGATCTGCCCGGTGGGCGCGCTGACCAGCGCGGCGTACCGGTTCCGGTCGCGGCCGTTCGACCTGGTCTCGGTTCCGTCGGTGGCGGAGCACGACTCCTCCGGCGCGGCGATCCGGGTCGACCACCGGCGCGGCAAGGTGATGCGCCGGCTGGCCGGCGACGACCCGCAGGTCAACGAGGAGTGGATCTCGGACAAGGACCGGTTCGCGTTCAACTACGCGACCACCGGTGACCGGCTGACCCACCCGCTGATCCGCGAGGACGGCGAGCTCCGGCCGGCGTCCTGGCCGGAGGCGCTGACCTTCGCCGCGGAGAACCTGACCGCGGCCCGCGGCAACGCGGCGGTGCTGACCGGCGGCCGGCTCACCCTCGAGGACGCCTACGCGTACTCGAAGTTCGCCCGGGTCGCGCTCGGCACCAACGACATCGACTTCCGGGCCCGGCCGCACTCCGCGGAAGAGGCGGACTTCCTCGCCGCCGCGGTGGCCGGCACCGGCATGGGTACGACGTTCGCCGACCTGCAGAAGGCCGGATCGGTGCTGCTCGTCGGGTTCGAGCCCGAGGAGGAGGCGCCGTCGGTGTTCCTGCGGCTGCGCAAGGGCGTCCGCTCGCACGGCACCAAGGTCTTCACGGTCGCGGCCTACGGTTCGCGCGGGGTGGAGAAGCTCGACGGTGTCGTCGTACCGGCGTCGCCGGGGACTGAGGCCGCCGTACTGGCCGATCTGGGCAACGCGGGTGCGACCGGGGCGGCTGCCCTGGCCGCGCTCGGGCCGGACTCGATCATCATCGTCGGCGAGCGGCTGGCGAGCGCGCCGGGCGGGTACTCGACGGCGCTGCGGCTGGCCCTGGACACGGGTGCTCAGCTGGCCTGGATCCCGCGTCGTGCGGGGGACCGGGCCGCGCTCGAGGCGGGCTGCCTGCCGGGTCTGCTGCCCGGCGGCCGGCTGGTGTCCGACCCGCACGCGCGGGTCGACATGCAGGCCGCGTGGGATGTCGACAGCCTGCCGGCGAACGTCGGCCGGGACCTGACCGAGATCCTCGCTGAGTTGAATAGGAGCGCGGCCGGTTCGCTGCAGGCGCTGGTCGTCGCGGGTGTCGAGATCGACGACCTGCCGGACCCGGCGGCGGCGCTGGCCGCGCTGGAGGCGGCGCCGTTCGTGGTCAGCTTCGAGGTCCGCAACTCCCAGGTCACCGAGCACGCCGACGTCGTCTTCCCGGTGGTTCCGCCGGCGGAGAAGGACGGCACCTTCGTCAACTGGGAGGGTCGCGAGCGGCCGTTCCCGGTGGTGCTGAAGGTCCCGGCCGCGATGCCCGACGTCCGGGCGCTGGCCGCGCTGGCGCAGGAGATGGACCACTCGCTCGGGTTCGCCACTCCGGCCGGGGCGAAGAAGGAGTTCGACGAGCTCGGCCGCTGGGACGGCGACCGCGCGCAGGAGCCGACGTACCAGGCCGGTCCGTCGCTCGGCGCCTTCGACTCCACCCGGCTGGCGACCTGGCGGATGCTGATCGACGACAGCCGCGCGAACGACGGCGAGCCGCACCTGACCGCGACGGCCCGGACGCCGGTCGCCCGGATCTCGCTCACCACCGCGCACCGGGTCGGTGTCGCCGACGGTGACGAGCTGGTGGTCAGCACCGACGCCGGGTCGATCCGGCTGCCGGTGGTGATCAGCCCGATGACCGACAACGTGGTGTGGCTGCCGACCAACTCGGCCGACTCGCACGTCCGCCGGTCGCTGCACGCCGACCATGGCTCGATCGTGACGATCGCCGGAGGGAACGCATGAGCATGATCCCCCTCGCCACGCCGCCGGACGCAGGCTTCGGCAACGACCCGTGGTGGGTCATCGGCCTGAAGGTGCTGCTGGTCTTCGTCTTCCTGGTCGTGCTGACGCTGTTCAACATCTGGTGGGAGCGCCGGGTGGTGGCCCGGATGCAGCACCGGATCGGCCCGAACGTGCACGGCCCGCAGGGTCTGCTGCAGTCGCTCGCCGACGGCATGAAGCTGATGTTCAAGGAAGACCTGATGCCGAAGGGCGTCGACAAGCTCGTCTTCGTCGCCGCCCCGGTGATCGTTTCGATCCCGGCCTTCCTGACCTTCGCGGTGATCCCGTTCGGCCCGACGGTGAAGATCCCGTTCACCGACACCTACACCCGGCTGCAGATCACCGACCTGCCGGTCTCGGTGCTGTACGTGATGGCGGTCGCCTCGATCGGCATCTACGGCATCGTGCTCGGCGGCTGGTCGTCCAACTCGACGTACTCGCTGCTCGGCGGCCTGCGGTCCAGCGCCCAGATGATCTCCTACGAGGTCGGCATGGGCCTGGCGCTGGTGACGGTGTTCCTGTTCGCCGGCTCGATGTCCACCTCGGACATCGTCGCCGCGCAGGGCTCGAACCAGTCGATCAACCTGTTCGGGGCGGACATCCCGATCCCGGGCTGGTACGCGTTCCTGCTGTTCCCGTCGTTCGTGATCTACGTGATCTCGATGGTCGGCGAGACGAACCGGGCGCCGTTCGACCTACCGGAGGCCGAGGGCGAGCTGGTGGCCGGCTTCCTGACCGAGTACTCGTCGATGAAGTACGCGATGTTCTTCCTGGCCGAGTACATCAACATGGCGACCGTGTCCGCGCTGGCGACCACGCTGTTCCTGGGCGGCTGGCGGGCGCCGTGGCCGATCTCGATCTGGGACGGCGCGAACTCCGGCTACTGGCCGGTGCTGTGGTTCGTCGGCAAGATGATGTGCTTCATCTTCTTCTACATCTGGCTGCGCGGGACGCTGCCGCGACTGCGCTACGACCAGTTCATGAAGCTGGGCTGGAAGATCCTGATCCCGGTCTCGCTGGGCTGGATCCTGCTGGTCGCCACCGTGCGCGCGGTCGGCCGGGAGACCACCTTCAGCCGGACGACGCTGCTGGTCGCGGCCGCCGTCGTGCTGGTGATCGCGGTCGTCACGATGTTCATCCCGCAGAAGCCCAAGCCCGAACTGCGCTCACACAAGACGGTCACCGAGGCCGACCGCGCGAAGGACTTCGACGCCTTCGCGGGAGGTTACCCGGTGCCCCCACCGCTCGTTCACACGGACAGCCGAAGCGAGTCTGACACCCGGAGCAAGGAAGGCAGCCGTGGCTAGTGTCAAAGAATCCCTCTGGGATCCGGTAGCCGGGTTCGGGGTCACCTTCCGGACGATGTTCCGCAAGGTGTTCACCGAGCAGTACCCGTTCGAGAAGAAGCCGACCGCACCGCGCTTCCACGGCCGCCACCAGCTGAACCGCTGGCCGGACGGCCTGGAGAAGTGCGTCGGCTGCGAGCTGTGCGCCTGGGCCTGCCCGGCGGACGCGATCTACGTCGAGGGCGCGGACAACACCGAGGGCGACCGCTTCTCCCCGGGGGAGCGCTACGGCCGCGTCTACCAGATCAACTACCTGCGCTGCATCCTCTGCGGTCTGTGCATCGAGGCCTGCCCGACCCGGGCGCTCACCATGACCAACGAGTACGAGCTGGCCGACCGCACCCGCGAGTCCCTCATCTACGAGAAGAAGGACCTGCTGGCGCCGCTGCTGCCCGGGATGCAGGAGCCGCCGCACGAGATGCAGCTCGGCAGCACCGAGAAGGACTACTACCTCGGGCTGACCGGCGCCGCCGCGCCGGCCGAGGGTGGTGACGCGAAATGATCGGCCTCGTCACCGGCGCCCAGGTGGCGTTCTGGATGCTGGCGCCGATCATGGTGCTGGCCGCGATCGGGATGGTGCTGGTCCGCAAGGCGGTGCACTCCGCGCTGCTGCTGGCCACCGTGATGGTCTGCCTGGCCGCGCAGTACGCCGCCCAGGACGCGCCGTTCCTGTTCGCCGTGCAGATCATCGTCTACACCGGCGCGATCCTGATGCTGTTCCTGTTCGTGCTGATGCTGGTCGGTGTCGACGCGAGCGACTCCCTGGTGGAGACGATCCGCGGGCAGCGGCTGCTGGCCGGGCTGGCCTTCATCGGCTTCGGGGCGCTGCTGGTCGCCGCGGTCGGCAACGCGATCTACGGCAACCCGACCGGGCTGGCCGACGCGCAGCCGGACGGTAACCCGAAGGGGATCGCGCAGCTGCTGTTCGGCAAGTACGTGTTCGCCTTCGAGGTGACCTCGGCGCTGCTGATCACCGCGGCGCTCGGCGCGATGATGCTGGCGCACCGCGAGCGGCTGACCAAGAAGCGCACCCAGCGCGACCACGCCGAGGACCGGATCCGCAAGTACGCCGAGTCCGGCGTGCACCCGGGTCCGCTGCCGACGCCCGGCGTACTGGCCCGGCACAACGCCGTCGACACGCCGGCGCTGCTGCCGGACGGGTCGATCGCACCGACCTCGGTTTCGCGGGTGCTGCAGGCCCGTGGCACCGTGTTCCCCGAGTCCGAGGAGCGCGACGAGGTCCAGAAGGTCCGCGAGATCAGCGAGGGCGACCCGGGTGACCAGGTCCCGTCCGAGCCCGAGAGCACGGATCTCTCCGGATACGGCGAAGGAGACAAGCTGTGAGTACCGAGCCGTACATCGTGCTTGCGGCG
The DNA here is from genome assembly GCF_044458365.1 of Kribbella sp. NPDC050470. Taxonomy (NCBI): domain Bacteria; kingdom Bacillati; phylum Actinomycetota; class Actinomycetes; order Propionibacteriales; family Kribbellaceae; genus Kribbella; species Kribbella sp. NPDC050470. Next base: position 69,881 of record NZ_JBITHV010000009.1, read on the forward strand.
ATCCTGTTCAGCATCGGCGCGCTCGGCGTGCTGGTGCGCCGTAACGCCATCGTCGTCTTCATGTGTGTCGAGCTGATGCTGAACGCCTGCAACCTGGCGTTCGTCAGCTTCGCCCGCCAGCACGGCAACCTCGACGGCCAGATCGCCGCCTTCTTCGTGATGGTGGTGGCCGCGGCCGAGGTGGTCATCGGGCTGGCGATCATCATGGCCATCTTCCGCACCCGTCGCTCGGCCTCGGTCGACGACGCCAACCTGCTCAAGTACTGAGGTAATCACCGATGAGTCATGAGCTGATGTGGCTGCTGGTCGCGGTCCCGGCCGTGTCCGCGGCGATCCTGCTGCTCGGTGGCAAGGCCACCAACGCGTGGGGTCACCTGCTGGGGACGCTGGCGCCGCTGATCTCCTTCGCCTTCGGCGTCGTGCTGTTCTTCCAGATGCAGGGCCTGGGATCCGAGGAGCGGTCCGAGACGGTCCGGCTGTTCGAGTGGTTCTCGGTCGGCGGCATCACGGTGGACTTCTCGCTGCTGATCGACCCGCTGTCGATCCTGTTCGTGCTGCTGATCACCGGTGTGGGTTCGCTGATCCACATCTACTCGATCGGCTACATGGAGCACGACCCGCGACGGCGCCGGTTCTTCGGGTACCTGAACCTGTTCATCGCGGCGATGCTGCTGCTGGTGCTCGCGGCCGACTACCTGCTGGTGTTCGTCGGCTGGGAAGGTGTCGGCCTGGCGTCGTACCTGCTGATCGGGTTCTGGCAGCACAAGGACTCGGCCGCGGTCGCCGCGAAGAAGGCGTTCGTGGTGAACCGGGTCGGTGACATCGGCCTCTCGCTCGCGGTGATGAGCATGTGGGCGCTGTTCGGCTCGTCCGCCTTCGTGACCGTCGACGCGGGCGCCGAGGGACTGTCGAGCACCTGGGCCACGCTGCTCGGCCTGATGCTGCTGCTGGCGGCCTGTGGCAAGTCCGCGCAGGTTCCGCTGCAGTCCTGGCTGCTGGACGCGATGGAGGGCCCGACCCCGGTGTCGGCGCTGATCCACGCGGCGACCATGGTCACCGCCGGCGTCTACCTGGTGGTCCGCTCGAGCGCGATCTACGAGCACACCGAGGCCGCGTCAACCGCGGTCGTCATCGTCGGTACGGTGACCGCGCTGACCGGTGCGATCATCGGTTGCGCCAAGGACGACATCAAGAAGGCGCTGGCCGGTTCGACGATGAGCCAGATCGGCTACATGATGCTCGCCGCCGGCCTCGGTCCGGTCGGTTACGCCTTCGCGATCTTCCACCTGCTCACACACGGCTTCTTCAAGGCCAACATGTTCCTCGGCGCCGGCTCGGTGATGCACGGCATGAACGACGACGTGAACATGCGGCACTACGGGGCGCTGCGGAAGTACATGAAGGTCACCTACGTGACGTTCGCCTTCGGCTACCTGGCGATCCTCGGCGTCCCGCCGTTCTCCGGCTTCTTCAGCAAGGACCACATCATCGAGGTCGCCTTCGCGGAGAACACCGTGGTCGGTGTGTGTGCGCTGCTCGGCGCCGGCATCACCGCGTTCTACATGACCCGGCTGATGATGATGACGTTCTTCGGCGAGAAGCGCTGGGAGAAGGACGTGCACCCGCACGAGTCGCCCAGCGTGATGACCGGTCCGCTGATCATCCTGGCGATCCTGTCGCTGGTCGGCGGTGCGCTCTACTTCGTCAACGACTGGATCGTCAGCTGGCTGGAGCCGGTGACCGGATTCGAGGAAGCCCACCCGCCGATCAGCGCGCTGGCGATGACGGTGATCATCCTCGCGGTCGTGGTCGTCGGCGCTGCCATCGGCGTGCTGCTGTTCCGCCGCGAGATCCCGCGGGAGGCGCCGGTCAAGGTCTCCCCGGCCACCACCTTCGCCCGCCGTGACCTGTACGGCGACGCGCTGAACGAGGCGGTCCTGATGCGTCCGGGCCAGTACCTCACCCGGACGCTGGTCTGGCTGGACAACCGCGGTGTGGACGGCCTGGTCAACGGGCTGGCCGCGTTGTTCGGCGGGCTGTCCGGCCGGCTCCGCCGGTTCCAGACGGGCTTCGTCCGTTCCTACGCACTCAGCATGGTCTTCGGCGCCGCATTCGTGGTCGTCGCCCTCCTCGCGGTGAGGTTGTCGTGAACATCGGTTGGCTGACCCTGTTACTGCTCCTGCCGTTCGTCGGGGCACTGGCGACGATGCTGGTGCCGGCGGCGAAGGCGCTGCTGGCCAAGCAGGTCGCGCTCGCGTTCTCGCTGGTCACGCTGGTCCTGACCGCGATCATCGCGATCGGCTACCAGCGCAACGGCGCCGCGGACTACGCCGAGACGCACACCTGGATCGAGCCGTTCGGCGCGCACTTCGCGCTCGGCCTCGACGGTGTCGGCATCGTCCTGGTGGTGCTGACCGCGCTGCTCACCCCGATCGTGATCATCGCGTCCTGGAACGACGCGCAGGACGGCCGCTGGTCGGAGAAGTCCTTCTTCGCCTGGATCCTCGGTCTGGAGGCGCTGTCGCTCGGCGTGTTCGCCGCCACCGACGTGTTCCTGTTCTACGTGCTGTTCGAGGCCACGCTGATCCCGATGTACTTCCTGATCGGCGGCTTCGGCGGTGCGCAGCGTTCGTACGCCGCAGTGAAGTTCCTGCTGTACTCGCTGCTCGGCGGTCTGCTGATGCTGGCCTCGGTGGTCGGCCTCTACGTGCTCTCGGCCCGCGCCGGCGACCCGTCGTACCTGCTCACCGACCTGATGCAGCTCGACATCAGCCAGAACACCGAGCGGTGGCTGTTCCTCGGCTTCTTCTTCGCGTTCGCGGTGAAGGCGCCGATGGTGCCGTTCCACACCTGGCTGCCGGACGCCGCCGCCGAGGCGACGCCGGGCACCTCGGTGCTGCTGGTCGGCATCCTGGACAAGATCGGCACCTTCGGGATGATCCGGTTCTGCCTGAGCCTGTTCCCGAACGCGTCCGAGTGGGCCACCCCGGTGGTGCTCGTGCTGGCGCTGATCTCGGTCCTGTACGGCGCCCTGGTGGCGATCGGCCAGACCGACATCAAGCGGCTGATCGCCTACACCTCGATCTCGCACTTCGGCTTCATCGTGATGGGCATCTTCGCGCTGACGTCGCAGGGCCTGACCGGGTCGACGCTCTACATGTTCAACCACGGCCTGTCCACGGCGGCGCTGTTCCTGGTCGCCGGGTACCTGATCTCCCGGCGCGGCTCGGCCCGGATCGCCGACTACGGCGGTGTCGAGAAGGTTGCCCCGGTGCTGGCCGGCACGTTCCTGTTCGCCGGCCTGTCCAGCCTGGCGCTGCCCGGCCTGTCGCCGTTCATCTCCGAGTTCATGGTGCTGGCCGGGACGTTCAGCCGGCACCGGGCGCTCGCGGTGATCGCGGTGCTCGGTATCGTGCTGGCCGCGCTCTACATCCTGATCATGTACCAACGCCTGATGACCGGGCCGGTCCGCGACGGGATCGAGAAGCTCAAGGACCTGAACGTGCGCGAGGTGGTCGCGATCGCGCCGCTCGCCGTACTGATCATCGGCCTGGGGATCTTCCCGAAGCCGGTGGTGGACATCATCAAGCCGGCGGTGGAGTCGACGATGCAGCACGTCGGCGTCACTGACCCGGCTCCGGAGATCCCCGTGACGGAGGGACAGAAGTGATCGCGCACGTGCTGCCGCTGGCGGACTTCACCGCGCCGAAGATCGAGTACGGCGAACTGATGCCACTGCTCGTCGTGTTCGGCGCGGCCTGCGTCGGGGTGGTCGCCGAGGCGTTCCTGCCCCGGCCGCTGCGGCACCTGGTCCAGCTGGCGATCACGGTCGTGGCGCTCGTCGTGGCCGGGGTACTGACCGCGATCCTGATGGCCGACAACACCGAACTGATCGCGGCGCAGGGTGAGATCTCGGTCGACGGCCCGGCGCTGTTCACCTGGGTCGTCCTGCTGGCGCTGACGCTGATCAGCGTGCTGCTGTTCGCCGAGAGGTCGGTCGACGGCGGACTGTCCGCGTTCGCCGGCCAGGCGGCCGCCGTACCGGGGTCCGAGGCCGAGCGTGAGGGTACGGCGGCCAGGGTCGAGCACACCGAGGTCTTCCCGCTGACGCTGTTCGCGGTCGGCGGCATGATGCTGTTCGCCGCGGCCAACGACCTGCTGCTGATGTTCGTCGCGCTCGAGGTGTTCTCGCTGCCGCTGTACCTGCTCTGCGGGCTGGCCCGGCGGCGCCGGCTGATCTCGCAGGAAGCGGCGATGAAGTACTTCCTGCTCGGCGCGTTCGCGTCGGCGTTCCTGCTGTTCGGGATCGCGCTGCTCTACGGGTACGCCGGGACGATGTCGCTCGGCGGGATCTCGGACGCGCTGGCGGCGCAGACCGGTGGCGACGCGATCCTGCTCGCCGGAACCGGCCTGCTCGGTGTCGGCCTGCTGTTCAAGGTCGGCGCTGTGCCGTTCCACTCCTGGACCCCGGACGTCTACCAGGGCGCGCCGACACCGGTCACCGGGTTCATGGCGGCCTGCACCAAGATCGCCGCGTTCATCGGGCTGATGCGGGTCTTCTACGTCGCCCTCGGCGGTACCCGCTGGGACTGGGCGCCGATGATGTGGATCGTCGCGATCCTGACCATGGTGGTCGGTTCGATCGTCGCGATCACCCAGACCGACGTGAAGCGGATGCTGGCCTACTCGTCGATCGCGCACGCAGGCTTCCTGCTGACCGCGTTCATCGGTCTGGCGCAGGCTGGGAACGGCGTCACCAGCGGGATCACCTCGACCCAGGCGGTGCTGTTCTACCTCGTCACCTACGGCTTCCCGACGGTCGGCGCGTTCGCCGTCGTCACGCTGGTGCGGGACGCCGGCGGAGAGGCGACGCACCTGTCCCGGTGGGCCGGGCTGGGCAAGAAGTCGCCGCTGCTGGCCGGCATCTTCGCGTTCTTCCTGCTGTCCTTCGCCGGGATCCCGCTGACCGCGGGCTTCACCGGGAAGTGGGCCGTGTTCAGCGCGGCCTGGGCCGGTGACGCGTGGCCGCTCGTGGTGGTCGCCGTACTGTGCAGCCTGGTCGCCGCGTTCTTCTACGTCCGGGTGATCGTGCTGATGTTCTTCTCCGACCTCCCGGCGGACGCGCCGGACGTGGCCCTGCCCGGGTGGCAGACCACGACCGCCGTCGCCCTCGGTCTCGCCGCCACGGTGGTTCTCGGCCTGGTCCCCGGACCGGTGCTCGAGCTGGCGGCCCGCGCGGGTGAGTTCATCCGTTGAGTCCGAAACCGCTGCCGGCCGAGAGCCTGGGCTTCGCGTTCGCCGACGAGGCGCTCGAAGCCCGGGTTCGTGCCGGGCTGGAGTCGGTCGAGCAGGCGCTGCGCGACTCGACCCAGTCCGAGGCGCCGTTCGTCACCGCGGCCGCGCAGCACGTCATGGTTGCCGGCGGCAAGCGGTTCCGGCCGCTGCTGGTGCTGCTGGCAGCCGAGTTCGGGCCGGAGCCGGCCGCTGGCGACGTGGTGAAGGCGGCCGTCGTGGTCGAGCTGACCCACGTCGCGACGTTGCACCACGACGACGTGATGGACGAGGCGGCGCTGCGGCGTGGCTCGTCCACCGCGAACGCGGCCTGGGACAACTCGGTCGCGATCCTGTCCGGCGACTGGCTGTTCGCCCGGGCCTCCGACCTGGTCGCCGACCTCGGCCCGGAGGCGGTCCGGATCCAGGCCCGCACCTTCGGCCGGCTGGTAGAGGGCCAGATCCGGGAGACCCTCGGCGTCGCCGAGGGTCAGGACCCGCTGGCGCACTATCTGTCCGTCGTCGCCGACAAGACCGGCTCGCTGATCGCCACCTCCGCCCTCTTCGGCGCCCGGTACGCCGGTGCGCCCGACGAGGTCCAGGAGGCGCTGCGGGCCTTCGGCGAGGAGATCGGCGTCGCGTTCCAGCTGGCCGACGACATCCTCGACATCGCCTCGGGGTCCGGCCAGTCCGGCAAGACTCCCGGCACCGACCTGCGCGAGGGTGTGCCGACCCTGCCGGTGCTGATCTTCCGCGCCCAGGCCGACCCGTCCAACCCGACGGACGCCCGCCTGCTCGAGCTCCTCGACTCGGACCTGACCGACGACGCCCGCCTGGCCGAGACCCTCGAGCTGCTCCGCGCCCATCCGGCGTTCCGCCAGGCCGAGGACGACGTACGCCGTCGTGCGACCGACGCCCGCAAACTCCTCTCCCCGCTCCCCGAAGGCGCCGCCCGCGACGCCCTCGACTCCCTCTGCGACCTGGTCGTCACCCGCTCCGTCTGACCGACACGCGAACCGCCGGTCGGGGAACCCGCCCGCGGCTAGGGTCTGGTGGGTGAGCGAGCGCACCCTGGCCGGTGGCCGGTACCTGTTGAGTGATCGGCCGCTGGGCGTCGGTGGGATGGGACGGTGTGGAAGGCGTTCGATCGCGTTCTGCAGCGTGAGGTCGCGGTCAAGGAGCTGCGGATTCCGGAGGGGTTGAACCCGGAGGAGCGCGAGAAGTTGCGGGCCCGGGCGCTGCGGGAGGCACGGGCCGCGGCGGGGCTGGACCATCCGGGGATCGTCACGATTCACGACGTGATCGACGAAGGTGGGCGGCCGTGGATCGTGATGCGGCTGCTGCCCGGGCAGTCGCTTGATCAGGGGGTGCGGGCCAACGGGCCTCTGAGCCCGCGGGGTGCGTCCGAGCTCGGGGTGCGGCTGGTCGAGGCGCTCGCCGCGGCGCATGCCAAGGGCGTGCTGCACCGGGACGTGAAGCCGCAGAACGTGATGCTGGGCGGCGACGGGCGCTGGATGCTGACCGACTTCGGCATCGCCTCGGTCGCAGGCGCCACCCGCACCCTGACCGGAACCGGGATCGTGACCGGCACGCTTGGGTACATCGCACCGGAGCGGTTGTCCGGCGGCGAGCCCGGCCCTGCGGCGGATCTGTGGGCGGTGGGTTCGACGCTGTACTTCGCCGTCGAAGGACAGCACGCGTACGACTACGACGACCTGCCCGCGATGATTGCCGCCGTACTGACCCGCGATCCCAACCCGCCGAAGCACGCCGGACCGCTCGCGCCGGTCATCGCCGGCCTGATGGAACGCGACCCGGCCAAGCGACTGGACGCCGAGACGGCACGGAAACAACTACTCGCCATCGCCGGCGGCTACCCCACCTTCGAGAACCCGACTGCCCAGCTCCCCGACACTGACAAACCCACCGAGAAGCACGCCTCCGGAGGCACCAGAGTGCTACCACCCGGCGGTGAGCCGGGGGCTGTTGTTGGTGGCGACCGTGTGGTGCGGGCGCTGACGTGGCTGCTGGGTGTGTTGAACGCCGCGATGGGGGCGCTACTGGCCCTGATCTTCTACGGTTTGTCGGACGGGATGCCGGTCTGGATTGCCGGCGCGCTGGCTGCGGCGATCGCTATCGGTGCAGGGATCGGAGCCTGGCTCGCGCCCGGCCTCGCGCGGCGGGTCGGTCTCCCCGCGGCATTGACCGGAAGCTCGGTGTTGATGGGCGAGTCGATCCTCGGCGCGGGCGCGTTGGCAGAGCCGGAACGGCCGATCGCCGCGGTCGTGCTGTCTGCGGTCGCCCTGGTGTCGTACACCGTCTGGCTTCGGCTGTCCCGGACTCTGCAACAGCGCATCGCGCCGACGGAGATGCTCAGCCGGGTGACCAAGATCTACCGAGCAACGGGCGTCGCCGGATTCCTGCTCGGCGCGGCCGCCGCGGTCGTCTACTTCTGGCTCGCCGAGACGCGGCACTTCGACGACAACTATGTCCTCAGGCTGCTCATCACGGCCGGCATCGTCGTGACCCTGGCCGCCCTGCTCGCGATCCCCGCCGTTCGATCCGCAGCGACCACCCCGGTGCGGCGGTCGACGCTCGCGGCCGCCGTCGTGGTCGCTCTCGTCATCCCGGTGGTCGTCGGCGTCCAGGCCACGGTGCGGTACGTCGACAGCCTGGACGACTTCACCGCCGTACCGGATGTCTGCGGGTCGTCCGTGCTGTCGGAGGACCGCGTCGCGGAGTTCGTCGCGGATCCTCCGGAGCCGGACAAGAACGCCTACGCCAACGAGATCTCCTGCCAGTGGCAGCGCCTCGACGACGAAGGTGAATACGGCAACGCCGCCGAGCTCTACATCAACGTCAAGAGGTACGACGACTCGAGCGCGGCCGCCGCCCGGCTGCAGGCCGAGCGCGACGACGCGGGTCGCGACGGCGACGCCGTCGACGAGGTGCAACTCGGCGACGACGCCGTTCGTACTACCGACGACGATGGCAGTGCCCCCGAGGACCTGGACGGCTACAGCTACCTGGTCCGCATCGACGACGTCGTAGTTCGAGCCGATGCCGATCAGGCGCAAGGGCTCGGACTCCCCGACTACGCCACCCTGGAAAAGCTGGCGACCGACCTAACCAGCGAGATCGAGAGCCGCCGGCCGAGCCGCTGAGAAATCCGGTGACGGCATCAATCCGGCACCAGCGCTATCAGGTCTGAGCTGACGGCCTGGGTTGGTGGCGCTGTGGCTCGTCGACCTGACGAGCTGGTGCCGAGCTCAGTGCCACGGTCCGACGGTTTCCGTGGGTGGACGGGGACGGGTGACTGGGCTTTCCCGCGCGCCCCAGATCGCCAGGCGGGCTACGCCTGGTGAGGTGACGGCGCCGAGGTCGGGCGCCCGGGTCGGGGATCGTGGCGCGGACGTGGCCGCGGAACTGATGTCATAGCGCGCCGGTTGGTAGTGGTCTCGGAGTACTTGTGCGGGAGTTGCCCAATCGGGACGGGACACGTGGACAACCTCGTCGACGATCTCGATGTGCCAGTGGCCGGAGTGCAGGTCGAGGTGGTGGCGCTTGCAGAGCAGGACGAGGTTGCCGACGGCCGTGTCACCTCCGTCGACCCAGTGAACGAGGTGGTGGGCTTCGCACTGGATGGGTGGTGCGCCACAGACGACGCAACCGCGATCACGGGCGTTCAACGCCAGTCGCATCGGACCGGTGACCAGACGCCTGGTGGTGCCGACATCGAGTGGTTGGGACTTCGAACCCAGCACCACCGGGATGACCTGGGCGTCACACGCGAGCCGACGGACAGTGGCCGCGGACAGCCCGTCGCCGAACACTGCGTCACCGATCGCACCGGCGGCCGCCGACCTGAGCGAGTCGTAGTCGATGGTGACGGTGAGGTGCGCTTTCGGTCCGTGCCCAGGGATGTACCCACCGGCCGGATCGCCGCCCGTCGAGGTATCGCCGGTGCCGGGCCGGGGGCCGACTGTGCCGGCACCACTTCTCGGCATGCGGGCGGCTGTGGCGGGGGAGGTTGCCGCTTCGGCGTTGGTGGCTTCGCGGGTGATGGCGTCGGCGGCCTTCGCTTCGGTGGGTGCTGCGTTCAGGGCGTCGGCCGCGGTGGTTGTGGTGTGGTCAGCGCTGGTGCTGTCGGACGAGGTCGGCGTGCCGCCGCTGGTGTGGATGACGGCGGCCGCGGTGCTGAGGAGGTTGCTGAGGGCGTCGGCCTGGCGCTTGTCGCGGGAGCGCGGGTCCGGCTGGTCGTCGCAGGTCTTGCGAGGCTTGGCGCCCGCGTGGACGAGGGTGCGGAGGAGTTCCGCGTTCTCGTTGGCAAGGTAGCCACGGAATCGCACGCCCTTCTCGGCGGTGTGGAGGGTCAGTGACTCCCGGTGGTAGGCGCGCTGCTCGTCCGGTTCCGGGCCGTCGGTGTCGAGGACATTGCGCATCCGGTCGCCGGCGGCGCGGAGCTCCCTGGGGGTGAAGGTGCGGGCGAGCTTCACCAGTTGACGCGCGGCGGCCTGGACGTCCTCGACCGGGACAGAGGCCGAGACCTTCTCCAGGGCGGACACGATGGCCGCGGCCTGGGCCGGAGTCACCGGACGCTCGTGCCGCGGTCCCGGGCGATTGCTATCAGCAACCAACCCAGGGACCGTGGCCGTCTCGTCGGCAGCGGCCTCACCCGCGTCGACCTGGTCCTCGAAAGGGCGCGCCGGGTCTGCGAGGGCGTCGGCTACTGCGTCGTACTTGGGAAGGGTGGTCGCGAGTCGGAGGTCGTGGCGGGCCTGCGCGGAGTCGAGGCGATAGCGCGTCGACAGGAATCGGGCGGTGTCGCCGGCGCCGAGCTCCCTGGCGTACCCAGAGGCGTCGAGGTCGGCGATGAGCTGCAGGTAGTAGGTCTCCAGACGGTGGAGCTCGGCGACGGTCGCGTCGAGGCGCGACAGCTTCTCGCTGTCGGTCATCGACCAGGCGGGCTGTTCGCCGAGGATCTCCATGCCGACCACCCTAGACACATCGGCCGACACTTCTCAAAGCCAGAACTCCCTTATTTTGAAGGGATTCTTGTCCACAGGACATATCCCCAAGTTGTCCACAGAACTCAAGTCGCGTGCGCCGGCGGCCTGCTCGCTGGTAGCCGCTAGCGGTTCTGCCAGGTGGGGCTTTCGACGTAGTGGTTGTCGTAGAGGTTGCTGGTTTTGGCGAGCTCGGTTGGTGCGGTTTCGCCGCGGTAGACCGACTCCAGCAGGCGGTAGTAGTCGAAGCGCGGCTTGGCGTGGGTGAGGACGAAGAGGACCTCGGCGTCCTCGGAGCCGGCTGCTTCGAAGGCGTGCGGTGTGTTCGGCGGTACGACGAGGAAGTCGCCTTGGGCCAGCGTGATCACGTCCTCGCCGGTGAGCACCCGGAGCGAGCCGGTTAGCACGAAGAACAGCTCGGCGGCCTCCTTGTGCAGGTGCGGGGGAGCGCCTTCCTTGCCGGGCTTGAAGATCGATCGGTGGCTGGTCAGGTGCCCGTTCGTGTCGGGTACGTCGGCGAAGAGCGTGACACCGCTGGCGGACAGGACCTCGGCCTCGGCGGCGCGGATCAGGACAGGCTTCATGGTGTTCTCCTACGAGTTAGTTGCTGACGGCATCGACGAGCGCCGGTGCCGGGGTCTTGCGGGCGGTGCGGGCGAGGAAGGCGGTCAGGACGACGCCGGCCGCGGCGATCAGTACGGCGACGCGCAGGCCGTGGGTGGTCGCCGTGCGCAGGGCGTCACCGGTGAGACCGTCGACACCCCGGTTGGCGATGGCCACCAGGACGGCGAGCCCGACCGCGTTGCCGACCTGTTGGCCGGTCGACGCGATCCCGGACCCGATGCCCTGGTACTCGGCGGCCACGCCCGTGGACGCGGCGGCGTACATCGTGGTGAACGCGCTGCCCTGGCCGAGCCCGAGGATCAACAGTGCCGGCACAAGGACGCCGTACGACGCCGTGGTGGAGATGACCAGGCCGAGGAGCGCGGTGCCGGTGCCGGCGACTGCGAGGCTGACGGCGAGCGTGCGGTGCAGGCCGAACCGGGTCGCCAGCCGCCCACCCAGGTTCGCGCCGATGAAGATCGCGACGGTGGGGACGAGGTACGCGAGGCCGGTCTCGAGCGCGCTGTAGCCGTGGATGTCCTGGAAGTAGACGGTCTCGAAGTACAGCAGCGGCCCGAGCGTCGCGGCGAACATCGTGATCACCAGGACGCCGGTGCGCAGGTTCCGCACCTTCAGCAATCCCAACGGCAGCAGGGGATCCGGCGACCGCAGTTCGATCACGACGAACGCCGTCAGCAGTACGGCGCCGACCGCAGCGGCGACCAGGCTGACGACGTCCCACCCCGTGGCCGGACCCTGAACCAGGGCGAACACGACTGCCGTGATCCCCGCCGTCGCCGTCACCGCACCCGGTACGTCGAACCTGCGGCCACTTCTCGCGGCAGCGTCAGCCGAAAGCAGGACGAACGCAGCGACCACTCCGAGACCGGCCAGCGGCACGTTCACGAAGAACACGGCCGGCCACCCGAAGGACTGCGTCAGCACACCGCCCAGCAGCGAGCCGAGCGCCATCCCGCTGCCCCCGGCCGCGCCCCAGATGGAGAAGGCCCGGTTGCGTTCCCGGCCCTCCTCGAAGAGCGTCCCGATCAGCGACAGTACGGCGGGAGCGAGGATCGCACCGCCGAAGCCTTGGACCGCGCGGGCCGTGACCAGCAGCCCGGGGTCCGTGGCGAACCCGCCGGCCAGCGACGATACGCCGTACAGGAAGAGGCCGAGGATGAACATCCGGCGGCGGCCGAGCAGGTCGGACATCCGGCCGCCGAGCAGCAGGAAGCCGCCGAACGCGACCGCGTAGCCGCTGACCACCCACTGCAGGTTGTGCGCGGCGAAGCCGAGCTCCCGGCCGATGTCCGGGACGGCGACGAACACGATGGTGTAGTCGATCGCGATGATCAGCTGCGCGAACGCGAGCAGAGCCAGCACGAGCGGCTTATTTTGGATATCAGACATCCAGAATCAACTCCGGCGGAAACGGTTGACGGCAGGGAAGGTTCAGGACTTGAGGTTGGCGAAGCGGGAGCGGGCGTTGCCGGGCGCCTCGGGGGATTGGCTCACCACCCGGTCGGCGATGTCCGCGATGCTCTGACCGGCCAGCTCGCGGCGGTAGGCCAATTCGGCCGACCGCATCGCCTGCGAGACCAGGCAGACCTTCGTGTAGTCGGCCTTCGGGTCTGCGCCCGGACCGGCTTTCAGGATCTGCATGCACCGGAAGGCTTCGTCCGGCCCGTCGATGGCCACGACGATGTCGAGCAGCGAGATGTTGCGCGGGTCGCGGGCGAGCTGGAAGCCGCCCTTCGGCCCGGAGATCGAGGTGAGGATGCCGGCCCGGGTGAGCGCCTGGAGCTGCTTGTTCAGGTACGCCGTGGGAAGGTCGTAGAAGGCGGCGAGGTGCTTGGCCGTGACCGGGCGGCCGGGCAGCCAGCTGAGGTTCACGCAGCTGTGCATCGCCCATTCGACGCCCTCGTTCATCTTCATATCCTGGATACTAAATGTCCTGAATAGATGGAGTCAAGAGGCCCGGCGCCAGGACGCCGGGCCTCCTGGGCGTAGCTCAGCTACCCACGCGGCCGCCGTCGCGACGCCAGACGCAGGCGATCGCCGGGCGCGGGTAGTCGTGCGTGTGCGGCCAGGTCGAGGTCGGCTTCTCGAAGGTCGCGCCGTCGGTCTCGCCCGGGTGCTGGACGGCGACGAACGCGGTCTTGTCGTCCTCCGACACCAGCGGGCCGCAGGCCTCGGAAGCGAACGGCACGGACAGGAACTGCTTGACCTGGCCGCGGTTCGGGCCGGCCACCGGGACGGTGAAGATACCGTCGTTGGAGCCGAGCACGTTGCCGTCGGTGGAGATCCACAGGTTGCCGGAGCCATCGAAGGTGACGTTGTCCGGGCAGGAGATCGGGCTGACCTTGGACTTGTCGAAGCCGCCGAAGTAAGTCTCCTGCGCGGCCGGGTCGCCGCAGACCAGGAACAGGGTCCAGAAGAAGCCGGTCTTGGCCGCGTCGTCGGCCTCCTCGGTCATCTCCAGGATGTACCCGTTCCGGTTGCCGGACTGCTCCACCAGCGGAGCGCCGAGGCTCGGGCGGGTGTGCGACTTCGCCAGCGGGTTGGCCTCGTCGACCGGGAAGGTGCCGCCGCGGTTGGAGTTGTTCGTCAGCGCGGCGTAGATCCGGCCGTTCTTCGGGTTGCGCTCGATGTCCTCGGGCCGGTCCATCCGGGTGGCGCCGACCTTGTCGGCCGCGGTCCGGACGTCGATCAGCACGTCGGCCACGCTCATGCCGTCGATGAACGACTTCTTGTCCGTGGTCAGCGGGATCCACTGGCCGGTGCCGTCGTACACGCCGTCCGCGGCGCCGTCACCGGTGAACTTGGCGACGTACAGGGTGCCCTCGTCGAGCAGGCCGAAGTTCTTCTTCCGGTCGTTCTCGTCGTACTTGCCGGTCGAGACGAACTTGTAGATGTACTCGCCGCGCTCGTCGTCGCCGAGGTACGCCGCGATCCGCCCGTCGGCGGTGATCGTGATGGTCGCGCCCTCGTGCTTCATCCGGCCGAGCATGGTGCGCTTCTTCGGGGTCGACTTCGGGTCGTACGGGTCGACCTCGACGATCCAGCCGGCCCGGAAGACCTCGGTCGGCGTCTTGGTCAGGTCCCACCGCGGGTCGACGGTGCTCCACTCGCGGGCGGTCTTGGTCACCGTGGTCGGGACGCCGTACCGCTTGTAGCTGTCGACGTACTGCGCCGGGATCGCGCCGGTCACGTCGTAGTAGCCGTTGAAGTTCTCCTCGCCGGACAAGATGGTGCCCCACGGGGTGACGCCGCCGGCGCAGTTGCCGAAGGTGCCGTAGGCAACCTTCCCGACGCGCGGGTCGGCGGCGGCCGGGCCGGTGACCTCGAACTTGGAGTTCGCGGTGATCCGGCGGTTGTACTTCGAGCCCTGCTTGTCCAGGCGCCACTCGCCGCTGCGGCCGACCCGCTCGATCTGGACAACGGCCATGCCGTGCGCGGCCAGGCCGATCTTCGCGATCGTCTTCTGGTCGTACTTGCCGGTCGGGAACATCAGGTTCTCGTCGGTGTACTCGTGGTTGCACACGAGCAGCGCCTTCCGCTCGTCGCGGAGCGGCACGATCATCGTGTAGTCGTTGTTGTAGCCGAACTGCTTGGCCTGCGCCTCGGGGGTCTGCTTGTAGACGTCGAACTTCGGCGCACCGGCCTCGACCGGGTCGCCCCAGCCGATGATCACGGACTGCTCGTAGCCGCGCGGGATGACGATGTCGTCCTTGCGGTTCGGCGGTACGACGTCGTGCGTCAGCGCACCGGGCTTGCCGAAGCCGGGGAACGCGCCGTTGCCCGAGTCGCCGAAGCCGGCGCCGGCCGACTGGTCGGCGGCCGCGGGGGTCAGGTTGGCGGCGAGTGTCCCTACACCGGCGGCCGCGACTCCGGCGGCGCCGACCTTGAGGACGTTGCGGCGGGAGAACGCCGACCGCATCACGCTCTGGATGTGCTCGTTGCCGGAGGTGTTCGGCTCCGGGTGGTCACACTGGTTGGCGCACTTGAGCTCGCAGGTGCGGAAGCTTCGGGACCCGTGGCGGGTGCCGATCTGGCTGATCAGCGGCAGGAACTTGGTCACGCCCGGGACCCTAGGGAGGTCAGGCGGTGACTGAGTGAAGGTCAGGTGAACGTCGCAAGGCTTAGGTTGCCCTAAGTAGCAAGGAGAAGCCGAACAGTCACACTGCGGAAGCAGTCAGCGCGGTCCGCTCCAGCGACTGGATCCGGCGCCGGTGCATCATGCTGTCCCAGGTGAACAGCGCCAGCGCGAACCAGACCAGCCCGAACCCGGCCCAGCGCATCGGCGACATCGCCTCGTGGTACAGCAGCACCGCGAGCGCGAACTGCATGCTCGGCGTGATGTAGTTCAGCAGCCCGAGCGTCGTCATCGACACCCGGGTCGAGGCCGCGCCGAACAGCATCAGCGGGATCGACGTGATCGGCCCGGCCAGCATCACCACGATCAGGTACCAGGCACCGTGGTCCGCGACCGTCGACTGGCCCTGCAGTCCCAGTACGACGATCGCCCCCAGCGCAACCGGTGCGACGGTCGCGGTCTCGATCGCCATCCCCTCGATCGCCCCGGCGCCGGCCTTCTTCTTCGCCAGCCCGTACAGGCCGAACGAGAACGTCAGGATGATCGCCACCCACGGCGGCCGCCCGTTCTCGATGGTCAGCCCGACGACCGCGAGGAAGGCGATCGCGAGCGCGGTCCACTGCCACCCCCGCAACTTCTCCTGCAGCACCAGGACGCCGAGCAGCACGGTGAACAGCGGAGTGATGAAGTAGCCGAGGGACGTCTCGACGATCCGGTCGTTGTGCACACCCCAGATGTAGGTGCCCCAGTTGACCGAGATCAGCACCGCCGCCCCGATCAGCGGCCACCGCCGCCGCGGCTCCCGCAGCAACGCCTTCACCTGGCCGAACTTCCGCAGTACGACGACCAGCAGCGCGATGGTCACCATCGACCAGAGCACGCGGTGGGAGAGCACCTCGATCGCGCCGGAGTTGCCCAGGAGCTTCCAGTACAGCGGGAACAGGCCCCAGACCAGATAGGCGGTGAGGCCGTAGACGAACCCTCTCCGCTGCTCTGGCACGTGCTACACCCTATGCCTGCAGTCAGTGGCATCCAAACGGTTTGCTCATGACGTGAGACGGGGTGGCCGTGATCGGCCGCCGTCGCTGCGGACCGGCTGGCGTGATGGGGTTGGATAGAGAGGTGAACACGAGGAGGCACGCGTGGGTGTGAGGACCGGTCTGGTCTCGGTGACGTTCCGCCAGTTGCCGGCCGACGAGGTGGTGGAGGTCGCAGCCGGCGCCGGGCTGGCGGCCATCGAGTGGGGTGGCGACGTGCACGTGCCGCTCGGGAACCTGGTGACCGCCAAGCGGGTGAAGGCGCTGTGTGACGACCGTGGGCTCGCGATCGCGGCGTACGGGTCCTACCTGCGGGCCGGCAGCGTCGACCGCGAGGAGATGCGGTCCGCCGTCGCCACCGCCGAGGCGCTCGGCGCACCCCGGATCCGGGTCTGGGCCGGCAACGTCGGTACGGCGGACGCGGGGGTCGGCGACCGGATGGCGGTGACCCGCGGCCTGGCCGAGCTCGCGGACATGGCGGCCGGCTCCGGGATCGACATCGCGATGGAGTTCCACCGCAACACGCTGACCGACGAGGTCGACTCGACCATCACGCTGCTGCTCGACGTCGGCGCGCCGAACCTCAAGACCTACTGGCAGCCGCCGGTCGACCTGTCCGACGCCGCGTGCCTCGAGCAGCTCGAAGCACTCATGCCGTGGCTGACCACCGTGCACGTCTTCTCCTGGTGGCCGTCCAACAACCGCCTCCCGCTGTCCGGCCGCGAGTCCCTCTGGCGCCCGGTCCTCCACCGCCTCGCCGCCGAGGACCGCGAGATCAACGCCCTCCTGGAATTCGTCGCCGACGATTCCCCCGACCGATTGGCCAAAGACGCGGCAGACCTGCACTCCTGGATCTGAAAGGAAAGAAAGGGGTGTGCTCGACCGGCTGGTCACCACATTTGGTTGCCTGGGGTTTGTCAGAAAGTTTCGCTGAGGGGTGGTCAAGGGGTGGATTGTGCCGTAATGCTGGGCGCGACAGGTTCCTTCACCGCCCCGGAGGTGTCCGATGTCCCGACTCTTCAGCAAACCCCTGCCGCGGATCGCGGCGATCCTGATGTTGTTCGCGGCGATGCTGGCCGCGACGGTGACCACGCAGATGGTGACCGCCACCAAGGCCCATGCGGACGGTTGTTACACGTGGGGTCGCACGTTGTCGCAGGGGATGAGTGGCGAGGACGTGCGGCAGCTGCAGATCCGCGTGGCCGGCTGGCCCGGGTACGGCGGTCATCTGGCGACGGACGGTGCTTTCGGGCCGGCCACGAAGGCGGCGGTGCAGCGGTTCCAGTCGGCGTACGGGCTCGGTGCGGACGGGATCGCCGGGTCGGCCACGTTCAGCAAGATCTACTCGTTGCAGGACGACGACTGCACGCCGATCCACTTCACGTACTCCGAGCTGGACGACGGCTGCGGCGGATCCGGGTTCGACGGCGGGCCGCTGAGCGAGGCGGCGACCAAGGCCAACGCGCTTCAGACCATGTGGCAGCTCGAGGCGATGCGGCACGCGCTCGGCGACGCGCCGCTGAACGTCAGTAGCGGGTTCCGCAGCATCGCGTGCAACAACGCGGTCGGTGGCGCGAGCAACAGCCAGCACCTGTACGGCCGGTCGGCCGACCTGGTCGGCTCGCACTCGCTGTGCACGCTGGCCAAGCAGGCCCGCTACCACGGTTTCGGCGGCATCTTCGGCCCGGGCTACCCGGGTCACAACGACCACACGCACGTCGACATCCGCACGTCGAATGTCTGGGACGCGCCTAACTGCGGAGTTTGAGCAGATCCAGGAGTGAAACGCCGGCGGCCCGGTCCAGGTGGTGGGCAGTCAGCCCCACCTGCCGGGCCGCCAGCACATCCAGCTCGAGGTTGTCGCCGATCATCACCGTGTCGGCGGGCTCGACGCCCAGCGCCTGGCAGGTCTGGAGGTAGGCCTGCGGATCGGGCTTACTGACCCCGAGGCTCTCCGACGTGCAGACGACGTCGATCAGGTCGGCCAGCCCGATCGCGGTCAGCTTCGCGTTCTGCTGTTTCGTGGAGCCGTTCGTCAGGATCCCGATGCGCAAGCCGTTGCGCCGGGCAACCTCCAGCGCGGGCTTGGCGTCCGGATAGGCGGTCCAGCTTGCCTGGTAGTGACGCAGGTACCCGGAGTAGATCAGGTCCAGCTCGTCGTCGAGCGCCGGGACCGGATGCCCGACCAACGGCAGGAAGTCGCGCAACCGCCCGCGGCGCTGACCCTGATGGGTGACCGTCCCGCTCAGCCACTGGCTGAAGTTGCGTTCCTCGACGACGAACCACTGCGCGACCAACTCGTCCGACGGAGTCCCGCCGAGCTCGGGCACCCAGCTGTTGATCGCCGCCGTGGACGACGCGGTGTGGTCGAAGAGCGTGTTGTCGAGGTCGAAGACGACCGCCTTCATGCCCGGACCAGCGAGTCGCGGTTGAGCTCGCGATGATTCGCGTACCCGGACAGCGCCAGCGTCAGATCGAGCTCGGCCAGGAAGCACCGCAGGACGTGCTCCACACCCGCCTGCCCGGCCAGCGCTAGCCCGTACAGCAGCGGTCGCCCGAGCAGCACCGCCTTCGCGCCGAGGGCGAGCGCCTTCGCTGCGTCCGCGCCAGTTCGGACACCGGAATCGAACAGCACGGTCAGTTGCTCGCCCACCGCTTCGGCGATCGCCGGCAGCGCGTCGAGTGAAGCAATCGCGCCGTCGACCTGGCGGCCGCCGTGGTTCGACACCACGATGCCGTCGACACCGTTCTCGGCCGCGAGCTTCGCGTCGTCGACCGCGGTGATGCCCTTGAGCACGATCGGGCCGTCCCAGTTGTCGCGCAGGAACGACAGTTCGTCCCAGCTCAGCCCGACGTTCGGGAACATCTGGGCCCAATGCATGACCGCTGCGGCCGGGTCCTCGGCGACCGGCTTCACCAGCTTGGCCTGGAAGGCAGGGTCGCTGAAGTAGTTCGCCAGCCCCTCACCCTTGAGGAACGGCAGGAATCCGCGGTCCAGGTCGGCCGGGCGCCAGCCGAGGGTCCCGGTGTCCAGGGTGACGACCAGTACGGCGTACCCGCTGGCTTTCGCGCGCTCCAGGAAGCTCAGGCAGACGTCGCGATCGGTCGGCCAGTAGAGCTGGTACCACTTGCTGCTCGCCTCGATCTGCTCGAACGCGTGACTCGCCTGCGTCGAGTGCGTGTAGGTGAGCCCGAGCGCGTCGGCCGCCCGCGCGGTCGCCAGCTCACCGTCCGGGTGGGCCAGCGTCTGTACGCCGATCGGCGCGACCAGCACCGGCGCCGGCATCGCGGTACCGAGGATGGTGCAGGACAGGTCGCGCTCGGTGCTGCCGCGGAGCATCCGCGGCACCAGCCGCCAGCGCTCGAACGCGGCCTGGTTCGCCCGCGCGGTCGCGCCGCTGCCCGCGCTCGGCACGATGTACCCCATCGCCTCGGCGGACAGCTTCCCCGCGGCCTGGGACTCCAGCCGGGCCAGGTCCGTGGTGATCTCCGGCGTGATGCCTTGCAGCATGCCCTGCAGGTAGATGCCCAGCTGATGGTCTCCGAAGTTGCCCATGCCGGATCCTTGCATGGCCGGGCGGTCCGCACCACATGCGACAATCACGTGTGAACAGCTTGGTGACTCCTGACAGTCGTACGACGACGCGGCACGTCGGGCCGGCGTTGTTCGCGCTGGCGACCGGCGGGTTCGCGATCGGGACCACCGAGTTCGTCACGATGGGGCTGCTGCCGCAGATCGCCGACGGGGTGAACATCTCGATCCCGACGGCCGGGCACGTCATCTCGGCGTACGCGCTCGGGGTCGTGGTCGGCGCGCCGGTGATCGCGGCGCTGGGCGCGCGGACCGGGCGGAAGCGGCTGCTGCTCGGGCTGATGGCGGTGTTCGTGCTCGGCAACGTCCTGTCCGCCGTTGCCTCCAGCTACGAGTTCCTGATGGCCGCGCGGTTCCTGACCGGGGTGCCGCACGGAGCGTTCTTCGGGATCGGCGCGGTGGTCGGCGCCTCGCTGGTGCCCACCCGGCGCGCCTGGGCGGTCTCGATGACCATGGTCGGCCTGCCGGTGTCGAACATCATCGGCGTCCCGGTGACCACGCTGATGGGGCAGAAACTCGGCTGGCAGGCGCCGTTTCTGGCCGTCGGTGTGCTCGGGCTGCTGACGCTGGTGGCGGTGTGGTTCTGGGTGGCGCCGCAGCCGGTCGGCAGTGACGTCAACATCCGCAGCGAGCTCAGCGCGCTGGCCCGGCCGCAGGTGTGGATGGCGCTGCTGGTCGGCATGGTCGGGTTCGGCGGCATGTTCGCGACGTACTCCTACATCACCCCGACGATGACGGAACTGGCCGGTTTCTCCGCGGCCGCGGTCACCATCGTGCTGGCCGTGTACGGCGTCGGCATGACGTGCGGCACCGTGGTCGGCGGCCGGCTCGCCGACCGGGCGCTGATGCCGAGCCTGTACGGCGGCCTGATCGCGATCATGGTCGTGCTCGGCACGTTCGGCTGGCTCGCGCAGAGCAAGCCGGGCGCACTCGCCGGGGTGTTCGCGATGGGGTTCTCGGCGAGCATCCTGGTCCCCGCGCTGCAGACCCGGCTGATGGACGTCGCCCACGAAGGACAGTCACTGGCCGCCTCGCTCAACCACTCGACGCTGAACATCGCGAACGCGCTCGGCGCCTGGCTCGGCAGCGTCGTACTGGCCGCCGGCTACGGCTACGAGTGGCCCAGCCGCCTCGGCGCCGCCCTCGCCCTGGCCGGCCTGGTCCTCGCCCTGATCTCGGGTTTCATGGACCGACAGGGGACTCGCCTGAGGGCCTGATCACCAGCGACTTGGTTGAATCGGGGTATGGCGACCTTGGCGTTGAGCGCGGCCGACGAGGTACGGCGGCGCGGACTGCAGCAGATGCGGTCGGTGGCGTTGTCGTTGCTGGTGCTGGCCGCGGTGATCTACCTGGTCACGCTGCACCGCGACGGCGGCTGGGGCTACGTGAACGCGGCCGCCGAGGCCGCGATGGTGGGCGCGCTGGCGGACTGGTTCGCGGTCACCGCGCTGTTCCGCCGGCCGCTCGGGCTGCCGATCCCGCACACCGCGATCGTGCCGACCCGCAAGGACAGCCTGGCCGAGAGCCTCGAGCAGTTCGTCACCGAGAACTTCCTGTCCGAGGAGGTGGTGGCGGAGAAGATGCGCACCGCCGAGGTGAGCCGCCGGGCCGGTGAGTGGCTTGCCTCCGGCAACCATGCGGAGCGGATCGTGGCCGAGGGCGCGCGGACCATCGGCGCGGCACTGCCGAGGCTCGAGGACGAGGACGTCACCGCGTTCGTGCGCGGGTCGCTGCTGCCGCGGTTCGTGAAGGAGCCGCTGAGCCCGATCGCCGGCCACTTCCTGGAGTCGGTCGTCGACGACGGCGCGCACCACGCGCTGTTCGACCTGCTGATCGTCGAGGCGCACGACTGGCTGCGCGACAACCGGGACCTGCTGGCCGAGGTGGTCGGGCCGCGCGCGCCGCGCTGGTCGCCGCAGTGGGTCGACCGGCTGGTGATCGACCGGATCCACCGCGAGGCGCTGGCCTGGCTGACCGACGTACGGGACGACCAGTCGCACGCGGCGCGGAAGGCGATCGACCGGCTGCTCGGCCAGCTCGCCGACGACCTGCAGCACGACCCGGAGGTGATGGGTCGCTTCGAGGCGTTCAAGGCCCGGATGCTGACCCATCCCGACATGGGGTCGAGCCTGACTGCGGTGTGGGACGCCGTACGGGCTGCGCTGATCGACTCGATCGCGGATCCCGCGAGTACGCTGCGGGTCCGCGGTACCAAGGCCCTGCAGGACCTGGGCGCACGGCTGCAGGAGGACGAGGCACTGCGGTCGAAGGTGGACGACCGCGCGGCCGAGGCGGTCGGGTACGTGATCCGCACTTACGGCAGCGAGATCGTCTCGGTCATCTCCGACACCATCGAACGCTGGGACGGCCGCGAAGCCGCCGCCCGGATCGAGCTCCACGTCGGCCGCGACCTGCAGTTCATCCGCATCAACGGCACCGTGGTCGGCGCCTTGGTCGGACTGATCATCCACACAGTCAGTGAGCTGCTGTGACCTTCATCCCCGACTTCGGGGATCGGTCGCTGCCTTGAGGTTGCGTTCCTCGGTGTCGGTCATTGGGTGGCGGCGACGACGAGAAGGGAGGCGCCGACGGCGAGGTCGATGACGCCGCAGTACTCCGACCACGAGCGATTGACCACCTTGTTGATGCGGAAGTGGTACGCGTCCCACGCGCCATGACAGAGCCAGCCGAGGCCGGCCAGGAGGACTGAGCCGGTGGCGACGGTGAGGATCGTCATCGCGCCGAAGAACAGCATGCCGGCGGTCTCGAGTGTGAAGGTTGGCTCGGCGTAGCGGCGCCGTACGATCGCCCACACCCACAGCACGCCCAGCACGACCGTCATGCCGACACCGGGGGCGACTGCCCACACGTCCAGCCGGTCCAGCGTGTGGAAGACCGACGCCACCACACTAAGTACGGCGAACGCGACCCAGGCGGTCCACGGACGCCCGATCGCGTACGCGAAGAGGTAGATCCCGGCCATGGTCGCGACGGCCGGCCCGAAGAACTCCGCCTCCCGATCCGTCACGATGATCAGCGCGAGTGCTCCGGCGATGGTGACCAAGGCCAGCGCGGTCGGCCACCTGGCCGTCAGCCCCCTGTTCGTCATGGCCCGATCCTCCGGAACACCCCCGGTCAAGGCGTCCGGCCCGCGTCGATCAGGTCCGGATCCCTGCGGAAACGGACCGGAATCCTGCGGTCAGCCGGCCCGCTCCCGCCGGTACGTCGACGGAGGTACGCCGTACCGGTCGAGGAACGCCTGGCGCAACGACTCGGTCGACCCGAACCCGCACTGCCGCGCGACCGCCGCGAGCGAAAGCTCCGCCGACACCACGAGCTGCGCGGCCGCCTCGGTCCGGACGCCGCGCACGTACTGCGCCGGCGTCCGCTCCACGTGGGTGAGGAACAACCGCGACAGGTGCCGCTCGCTGACTCCGGCGAACCGGGCCAGCGCCGGCGTGCTCAGGTCGGTGCCGAGATGGCTGACGATGTGGTCCCGGATCCGCCGTACCAGCAGGTCCCCGCTCAGCCGGGTCGCGACGAACATGCTCATCTGCGACTGCCCACCCGGCCTCTGGAGGTAGGCGACCGTGCCCATCGCGACCCCGCGGGCCAGCGCCTCGCCGTGGTCCTCCTCGATGAACGCCAGCGTCAGGTCCAGTGCGCTCGTGACCCCACCGGACGTCGCGACGTGGCCGTCCCGGACGTAGATGGGGTCGGCGTCGACCTGGACCTCCGGGTAGTTCGCGGCGAGGTGGTCGGCGTACATCCAGTGCGTAGTCGCGCGTCGCCCGGTCAGCAGGCCGGCCTCGGCCAGCACGGTCGCGCCGGTGCATGCTGACGAGACCCGACGGGCCAGCGCAGCAAGACGCCGTACGTGCCCGACCAGGCGGCGATCCGCCGCAGCCTTCTCATGCCCGAGCCCACCGGACACCAGCAACGTGTCGAAGGGTCCCTTGAACCGCTCGAGCGCCGCGTCGGCCTGCAGCCGCAGCCCCGAGTCACACGTGACCGCCTGCCCGCCCAACGTCAACAGCACAGCCTGGTACGGCGGACTCGCGCCGATCCGGTTGGCGATGTCCAGACACGACGTCACGCAGGCGATGTCCAGCAGTTCGACACCGTCGTACCCCACCACCAGCACCACACGCTGATCCACCCAGCCACGCTAGCCTGCACGTTGCCCAGTAACAGTCATTTCAGATACCGTCTCTCTTGAAGTATTCGTTACAGGAGGCCGGGATGCAGCGGGTGTCGGACCTGGTACGGCGGTACGTCGTGGCGGGCCGGTATCCGGGGGCGGTGACCGTGGTGGCGCGGCGGGACCGGGTCGAGCCCTTCGACGTGTGTGGCGTGATGGACGCCGAGCGCGGGATCGCGATGCGGCCGGACACGATCTTCCGGATCTACTCGATGACGAAGCCGATCGTGAGCCTCGGGCTGATGCAGCTCTACGAGGAGGGCCGGTTCCAGCTGAACGATCCGGTGGTGAAGTACCTGCCTGACCTCGGCCGGCCCAAGGTGTACGAGCTGGGGGAGTCGACGCGCGAGATGACGGTCCGGGACCTGCTGATGCACACGTCCGGGTTGGCGGCGCCGAACGGCGAGCATCCGGTCAGCCGGATGTACCAGGATGCTGAGCTGCCCGGGATGGACTCGGATGTGCCGTTGTCGGAGCTGCCCGCGCGGCTGGCCGGCCTGCCGCTGCAGGTCGATCCGGGGACGCGGTGGATCTACGGCATCTCGACCGATCTGGTCGGGTTGTTGTGCGAGTTGCTGAGCGGGCTGCCGCACGACCGCTACCTGTCGGAGCGGATCTTCGAGCCGCTCGGCATGGTGGACACCGGGTTTTCGGTGCCTGAGGCAAGTATCGATCGGCTGGCCGCTGGTTACTCCCTTGCTGATGGAGGCTTCACGCTCGCCGACGATCCGCGGACCAGTGCGTACACGCGGCCGCGGACGTTCCTGTCCGGGATCGCCGGACTGGTGTCGACGGCGGGGGACTACCTGCGGTTCGGTCGGATGCTGGCGGGTGGCGGTTCGCTGGACGGTGTCCGGATCATCGGTCCGCGGACGCTGCGGTTCATGACCACCAACCACCTGCCGGACGGCCGTGACCTGGCGTCGATGGCGGACTTCGGCGGCGAGACCCGTCGGGAGGGACAAGGTTTCGGTTTGGGGTTCGGCGTACTGCTGGATCCGGTGGTCGCGCAGACGATCGGCACCCCCGGTGAGTTCTTCTGGGGCGGCGCGGCCTCGACCGCCTTCTTCGTCTCACCCGCGGACGACCTGGTCGTCATCTTCCTCACTCAACTACGCCCCTCGTCCAGCTACCCGATCCGCCGCGAGCTCCGAGCCGCCGTCTATGCCTCACTCGACGACTGACGACGGGTGCCGGCTGTGGACATCGGTCGGCGGTGACGGCCCGCCTGTCGTCCTGGTGCACGGCGGCCCCGGCTGGTGGGACACCTTCGGCGACCTGTCCCTCCCCGGTTTCACTCTCCACCGCTGGGACCAGCGAGGCGCCGGCCGCTCCGACCCGCGCGGCCCCTACACCCTCACCCGCTTCGTAGCCGACCTGGAAACAATCCGCGCCAACACCGGCCACGAACAGGTCGCCCTCCTGGGCCACTCCTGGGGCGCCGCATTAGCCCTCGAGTACGCCGTAACCCACCAGCGCCACCTGACCCACCTGATCCTGGTCTCCAGCACCGGCCTCGACGGCCCGCCCTCCACCTACCGCCAACGCGTAGCCGAACGCCTGGCCGAGCTGCCGACCGACGACCCCTGGCTGTCCCGCATAGCCGCCAACCTCCACCACCGCCCCACCGCCCTATCCACCGCCCGCCACCTCACCACCCCCCGCTCCACCCCGAACCCCCAAGCCGCCAACTCCCTCAAAGCCGACCTCCACACCCTCCCCAACCGAGCAGTCTCCTACCGCTCCATCACCACCCCCACCCTCCTAATCCACGGCGCCCAAGACCTCCGCCCACCCACGGTCACCAACACCCTCCTGAATTCACTACCCAACGCCACCCGGGTAGTCCTCGACGACGTCGCTCACTACCCCTGGATCGAGTCCCCAGAGCCCTTCCGCGCCGCCACCTTGAAGTTCCTCCTGCGGTGAAGGAGTCGGCGCGAACCCAGCCGGATGATCGACAACCGCCGGTCGGGCGATGCCCAGCCAATTGCGTTGGCTTCGGCGAGAGCATCCTCACACGACCGCGTGACGTGGTCGACGGTGGGCGGCAGCCCGACAATCAGGCGGCGATAGCCGACTCACACGGCGATGAGCCGAGAATCCCGGCGATAAGCCGGTGATCGGGCGGTAGCGCGCGGGGAGGAATGGGTGGGTGGGAGCGGGTGCGAGGGCGCGACGGAGGAGCGTCCGTAGCGCCCGCGCGGGGATGTATTAGCTGACTGTCCAGGTGTCGGAGCCGGTTACGAGGGCCTGCAGGTCGCCGGGGCCTTGGGCTTCTTGGGCGGTGGTGATCTGCTGGCGGACCATGTCGTCGTACGCGGGCCGGTCTACCTTGCGGAAGACGCCGATCGGGGCGCGGTGCAGGACGCCGGCGTCGGTGAGGCGGGAGAGGGCGAAGGCGTACGCCGGGTCGTCGGTGTGGGCGTCGTGGACGACCAGGTCGGCCTCGCCGCCGGGGAGGTCCGCGACCTCGCGTACGGCGAGGGAGGCGAAGCCGTCGCGGACGACGCCGAGGTGGCCGTCCTTGCCGAAGCGGATCGGTTCGCCGTGCACGAGCGGGATGATCGCATCGTCGCGGGTCTCCGGGTCCTTGAAGGCCTCGAACGCGTTGTCGTTGAAGATCGGGCAGTTCTGGTAGATCTCCACGAACGCCGTCCCCCGGTGCTCCGCGGCTTCCCGCAGTACCGAGGTCAGGTGCTTGCGGTCGGAGTCGACCGTCCGCGCCACGAAGGTCGCCTCCGCGCCGAGCGCCAGCGAGACCGGGTTGAACGGGTTGTCCACCGAGCCCATCGGGGTCGACTTGGTGACCTTGCCGGGCTCCGAGGTCGGCGAGTACTGACCCTTGGTGAGGCCGTAGATCCGGTTGTTGAACAGCAGGATCTTCAGGTTCACGTTCCGCCGCAGCGTGTGGATCAGGTGGTTGCCGCCGATCGACAGCGCGTCGCCGTCACCGGTCACCACCCACACGCTCAGGTCCGGCCGCGCGGTCGCGAGACCGGTCGCGATCGCCGGCGCGCGCCCGTGGATGGAGTGCATGCCGTACGTCGACAGGTAGTACGGGAACCGCGACGAGCAGCCGATGCCGGACACCATCGCCACGTTCTCGCGCTTGATCCCGAGCTCCGGCAGGAACCCCTGGAAAGCGGCCAGTACGGCGTAGTCGCCACAACCGGGGCACCAGCGGACCTCCTGGTCCGACACGTACTCCTTGCGGTTCTGCGGCTCGGTCGCGGCGGGCACCCCGCGCAGACCGTTCGGCAGGCTCGGCATGCCGAGCTCGACCGTGCTCATCGTGCTCCCCTTGTCTTCAGCTCCGTCTTGACGTGGCCGTTCGAGCCGTTGGAGTCGGCCAGGGCCTCTCCGTGCTTCAGGGCGGCCGCGGCCTCACCCAGGTGGCGGGCGTCGTCGTCGATGCCCTCGGTCTCCTCGACCAGGTTGCCGATCACCTCGGCCAGCTCGGCCGCACCCAGCGGCATACCGCGGACCTGGGCGTAGGACACGACGTCGATCAGGTACTTGGCCCGCAGCAGCAGCGCCAGCTGGCCCAGGTTCATCTCCGGGACCAGGACCTTCTCGTAGCGGCCGAGCACCTCGCCGAGGTTCGGCGGGAACGGGTTCAGGTGCCGCAGGTGGGCCTGCGCGACCTTGCCGCCGACCTTGCGGACCCGGCGGACGCCGGCGCCGATCGGGCCGTACGTCGAACCCCAGCCGAGCACCAGCACCTTCGCCGCACCGTCCGGGTCGTCGACCTCGACCGGCGGGACCGTGATGCCGTCCACCTTCGCCTGCCGGGTGCGGATCATCAGGTCGTGGTTGGCCGGGTCGTAGGAGATGTTGCCGGTCTTGTCCTCCTTCTCCAGACCGCCGATCCGGTGGTCCAGGCCCGCCGTACCCGGGATCGCCCAGGCGCGGGCCAGGGTCTCCGGGTCGCGCAGGTAGGGGAGGTACGTCGGCTTGCCGTCGGCGGCGGTCGCGTTCGGCTCGAGCGTGAAGTTCGGGTCGATCGTCGGCAGGTCCTCGATCACCGGGATCTGCCACGGCTCGGAGCCGTTGGCCAGGTAGCCGTCGGACAGCACGATCACCGGCGTCCGGTAGGTGACGGCGATCCGGGCCGCCTCGACCGCGATCGTGAAGCAGTCCGCGGGGGACTGGGCCGCGAGCACCGGCAGCGGCGCCTCGCCGTTCCGCCCGAACATCGTCTGCAGCAGGTCGGCCTGCTCGGTCTTGGTCGGCATACCGGTCGAGGGACCGGCGCGCTGGATGTCGCAGACCACCAGCGGTAGCTCGAGCATCACGCCGAGGCCGATCGTCTCCGACTTCAGGCTGATGCCCGGGCCGGACGACGTGGTGACGCCGAGCGCGCCGCCGAAGGAGGCGCCGAGCGCCGCGCCGACACCGGCGATCTCGTCCTCGGCCTGGATCGTGGTGACGTTGAACCGCTTGAGCTTGGACAGCTCGTGCAGTACGTCGGAGGCCGGGGTGATCGGGTACGCGCCGAGCACCAGCGGCAGCCCCGCCCGCTGGGCGCCCGCCACCAGGCCGTACGCCAGCGCCAGGTTGCCGGAGATGTTCCGGTAGGTGCCGGTCGCCATGCTGGCCGGCTTCACCTCGTACCGGACCGAGAACTCCTCGGCGGTCTCGCCGAAGTTGTAGCCGGCCCGGAAGGCCGCGATGTTGGCGTCGCGGATGTCCGGCTTGGAGGCGAACTTGGTCTCCAGGAACGTGATCGTCGACTCGACCGGTCGCTGGAACAGCCAGGACACCAGGCCGAGGGCGTACATGTTCTTCGCCCGGGACGCGTCCTTGCGGGTCAGCCCGAACTCCTTGACCGACTCGACCGTCATGCCGGTCAGGTTCAGCGGGACCACGTGGTACGCCTCGAGCTCGCCGGTCTCCAGCGGGTTCTCTTCGTACCCGATCCGCTTCAGGTTGCGGGCGGTGAAGTCGGCGGTGTCGACGATCAGGGTGGCGCCGCGCGGCACGTCGCGCAGGTTCGCCTTGAGTGCGGCGGGGTTCATCGCGATCAGCACATCGGGCGCATCACCAGGCGTCAGGATGTCGTGGTCGGCGAAGTGGAGCTGGAACGACGACACCCCCGGCAGTGTTCCGGCTGGTGCCCGGATCTCTGCTGGGAAGTTGGGCAACGTCGACAGGTCATTGCCGAACGATGCTGTTTCCGCTGTGAACCGGTCCCCCGTGAGCTGCATCCCGTCGCCGGAGTCGCCGGCGAAGCGGATCACCACGCGGTCGAGCTGCTTGACCTCGATGGTCACTGTTCTGTTCATCTCCAAGTCGACACTTGGGTCGGCCGGCCGCTTCGTGGACGACAGGTCGATCCCCCCAGTCAGGGCGATAACCCCAATATTAGTTCGCCCTTAGAACAGAACCATGCGGAAGCCCCGGTGGTCCACAGCCTGGGACGTGGTGTTAGGGACTGAACATCGTGGGCTAAGACGAAACCCTCCAGCATTACACTCCGCAGCGGCTCGCTTGCGATCCGAAGCGAGAACCGGCAGGGTGTCGTCATCAAGTTGTGATCCACGTGGTTGGAGTTCCCATGGGCCGTCGCCCTATGCGCGTTGTTGCCGGACTGTTGCTGTCGGCGCTGACCGGATGCGCCGCTCCGGTGGCACCCGCGGACAGCGCGCTGAGTCTCGGCAGTACGGCGACAGCCGCAGCCGCACCGGCCTCGGTCAAGGCCACGCGGACGGCGAAGATCTACAGCATCCGGACCACCGACGCGACCAAGGGCGTGATCACGGTGATCGGCACGTTGTCGCCGGCGCCGAAGGCGGGCACCCGGATCCCGCTACACCAGTGGATCCCGTCCGAGCGTCGCTGGCAGGAGATCGCGCACGGGTACTCGTCCGGGACCGGCGTGACGATCAGGACCGTGCAGCCGGGATCGGTCCGGACGTACCGGATCGCGGTCGGCCCGCAGGCGCCGTACCCGACGGCGATCTCGCCGATGATCAGCTTCAAGCACTACGTCTGGCGCGGGATCTTCAAGAAGGGCCTGCTCGCGGCGGGCGGCGCCCGCACCCCGCAGTTCAACGTCGTCCCGCCGAAGGAAGGACCGCGCCGGGCCGAGGCGGACCTGATGGCCGACAAGGGCGGGTACGTCTGGGGTGACGTGAACTCGACCGGCTGCAGCTACGTGCGCAACTGGCTGGGCAACCTGACCGACGGGACGGTGCGGACGTCGCTGCACAACGGGACCAAGGCGATGACGTCGGTGCTGCAGAAGCAGGAGACCGAGACCTGGCTCAACTACAAGATCCTCGGCGTCACCCGGCTCCGGCTGCAGGTCGCGGACGTGGCCTCCGGCTACGGCCCGTACGTTGCGGTCGACTCGATCATGCTCTGTACGAACTAAGCTGAGGCCTGTGTCGGAGAGCTATGGCGTCATCGCGGCGGTCGTCGTCCTCGGCCTCGCCGGGCTGATCGGCGCGTTCGCGCTGAACAAGGCGCTCACGGTCACCTATCCGACCGAGGGCAAGCTCAAGACGTACGAGTCCGGTGTCGACCCGGTCGGCGAGGGCTGGGCGCAGGTCCACATCCGGTACTACCTGTTCGCGTACCTCTACGTGATCTTCGCGGTCGACGCGATCTACCTGTTCCCGTGGGCGACCGTCTTCGCCACGCTCGGCTTCGCGACGCTGGTCGAGATGTTCGTCTTCCTGGCCTTCGTCGCGGTCGGCCTCCTCTACGCCTACCGCAAGGGTGTTCTGCGCTGGACCTAGGCCCTAGGTCCGGGCGAGGGCGGCGGCGATGGCCCAGTCCTGAGGGCCGATGCCGACGGACTTGAAGACCGTGCGGCCGGTGGGGGCGAGGGTCTGTGACAGGGCCGGGCCGAGCTCGACGAGGTCGGTGACCGCGCCGGAGTCGATCGCGTCGATGATCTCGCCGGACTCCTCCAGGGCGGCTTCGCGTTGGTCGACCATGACGATCGAGGCGTCTGCGAGCAGGTCGCGGGGAAGCTCGCGCATGGTCGGGCGGAAGGCGCCGATCGCGTTCACGTGGACGCGTTCCGGGAGGGCGTCCGCGTCGAAGAGCGGGGTGGACGACGAGGTCGCACAGCAGACGATGTCGGTGTCGGCGATCGCGTCGCCGATCGATGTGCTGGGGGTGAACTTAACGTCCGGGAACTCGTCGGCCAAGCTCGCGCTGAGTGCCTCCGCGCGGTCGGCCGAGCGGCCGGTGACGGTGACGGCGGCGATGCGTCGTACGGCGAGAACCGCGCGGACCTGGTCAGGGGCCTGAGCGCCCGTCCCGATCAGCGTGAGCCGGGACGCGTCGGTCGGGGCGAGCAGGTCGGTGGCGACCCCGACGACGGCACCGGTGCGCAGGGTCGTGATCGACGTGCCGTCGGCGACGAGCTGGTCGCCGCCGCCGGTCCAGATCAGCGTGGCGCGGATCGCCGGCACCTGGTCGAGCGCGATGCCGATCTTCTTCACCACCGCGGTTCCGGTCGGCGAGTGGTACGCCGACATCACCAGCACCGCCCCGTCCCCGAAGATCTGCCGGGCCGGCAGCACGAAGTTCCCCGCCGCCAGCTCCCGGAACGCGTCCCGTACGGCGTCGATCGCCGTACTCATCGGAACCAGCCGGCGGACATCCTCAGCGCTCAGAACTCTCACCGCCCCGAGGCTACTCTGGACCCCGCCGATCGAAGGGGAGCCGATGACCGACCTGCACCGGAGCGCGGTGGTGGCGGATGCGCACAACGATCTGTTGATGCTGGTGGCGCGGAGGCCGAAGGCGGCCTGGGCGGAGTACTTCCGGGAGCGGTGGATCCCGCAGTTGCGCGAGGGCGGGATCGACGTCCAGGTGCTGCCGGTGTTCATCGACGACGAGTTCCGGCCGGAGGGCGCGCTGCGCGAGACGCTGCGGATGATCGAGGCCGCGCACCGCGTCGCCGAGGCCAACGCCGACGAGGTCGTGCTGTGTACGACGCCCGCCGACCTCGCCGGCCGGGACGGCCGGATCGCGCTGGTCCTCGCCCTCGAAGGCTGCCCGCAGATCGACAACGACCTCGAGCTGCTGCAGACCCTGCACCGGCTCGGCGTCCGGATGGTGTCGTTCACGCACTTCGGCCGCAGCGCGCTCGGCGACGGATCGGGTGAGGACGCCACCGGCAGCCGGCTCACCCACGCCGGGGTCGAGGCGATCGGGCTGCTCGAGGAGCTCGGCGTACTGATCGACGTCTCGCACGTCGGCCGCGGCGGCGTCGAGCACATCCTCGAGCTCGCGACCAAGCCGGTCGTCGCCTCGCACTCCAGCGCGTTCGCGCTCCGCGAGCACCACCGCAACCTGACCGACGAGCAGCTCCGCGCCATCGCCGCGACCGGCGGCGTCGTCTGCGTCAACTTCTTCGCCGGCTTCCTCACCGACGCCGAGAAGCCGACCGTCGACCACCTCGCCGACCACATCGAGTACGTCGTCGACGTCGCCGGCGAGGACCATGTCGGGCTGGGCAGTGACTTCGTCGCCGAGGTGTTCGCCGAGAAGATCCCGGCCTGCGACCGGCCGGTGGTCATCCAGGGCCTGGACGCCGAGGTGTACGTGCCCGGCCTGGAGGGACCGGCCGGGATGCCGCTGGTGACCGATGCCCTGCTCCGCCGCGGCATGCCGGAGGACACCATCCGCAAGGTCCTCGGCGCCAACCTGATCCGCGTCCTGTCGAAGGAGTGAACCCGTGCAGACCTGGCTCGACGAAAACCTCGCCCGCCTGATCACCAAGTACGACGTCCCGGCCGCGTCGATCGCGGTCCTGGCCGACGGGGTGGTGAGCGAGGCGGCGGCCGGGGTGCTGAACCGGAACACCGGCGTCGAGGCGACCACCGACGCGATCTTCCAGGTCGGCTCGATCACCAAGCTGTGGACGACCACGCTGATCATGCAGCTGGTTGCCGAGGGCAAGGTCGAGCTGGACCGGCCGGTGCGCGACTACCTGCCGGAGTTCAAGCTGGTCGACGAGGTCGCGTCCGCCGCGGTCACGCCTCGGCACCTGCTGACCCACACCGGCGGGTTCTCCGGCGACGCCTTCACGCCGACGTCCCGTGGTGACGACGGTGTCGAGTTGTACGTGCGCGACGTCGTACCCGGGCTGGCCCAGGAGGTCCCGCTCGGGGCGGGCTTCTCCTACAACAACGCCGGCTTCGTCATCCTCGGCCGGATCGCGGAGGTGCTGCGCGGGAAGCCGTACCACGAGCTGCTGCGCGAGCACATCGCCGTACCGCTGGAGCTGAAGCACGTGGCGACGCTCCCGGACGAGGCGCTGCTGTACCGGGCGGCGCTCGGGCACATCTCGCCGACGCCGGGTGCGCCGCTGCAGGCGGCGCCGCAGTGGAGTCTCGTGCACGCGATGGCGCCGGCCGGGTCATTGCTCGCGATGACCGCGCGTGACCTGGTCGCGTTCGGCCGGGCGTACCTGGACGCGACGCTGCTCGACCGGGCTGCCGTCGACAGTCTGTGGGAGCCGCAGGTCGACGTACCGCGGATCGGCGCGATGGCCGAGCAGTGGGGCCTCGGCTGGGTGATCTTTGACGGCTCGCTCTACGGCCACGACGGCGGCACGCTCGGCCAGTCCGCGTACTTCCGGCTCGTCCCCGGCAAGGGTGTCGCGGTCGCGCTGCTCACCAACGGCGGCGACACCCCGGCCCTGTACGACGAGCTCGTCGGGCACGTACTGCGTGAGACAGCCGGCGTGGAGCTCTCGAAGCGACCGACCCCACCGTCGGAGCCGGCCGAGATCTCGCCGGAGCTCGTCACCGGGCGGTACGACGGGGTCCTGCTGCGCGCCACGGTCTCCGTCGAGGACGGCGAGCTCTGGGTGCTGGACGAGGCCGCGAGCGAGGAGGCGAAGGTGCTGCTGCCCGAGCCCCGGCGGACCCGGTTCGTGGCGCTGGACGAGTCCCGGCTGATCGCGGCCGAGCCGGAGCGCGGAGTACACGACGTGATCGCGTTCCGGGAACCGGTCGACGGCCGGGCGGCGTATCTCTTCCGAGGCGGCCGGCTCACGCCTCGTGGTGACTGAACGTAGTTTCCAGCCAGTCGGTCGTCAAGTTGCCTGATCACCCTTTGTGATTGCGTCCAGCAACGAAAGTCACGATGCGGACGGCGGGTATAACAGAATGCGCACACACGGTCGCCAATCGCTGAGATCGCAGCTATGGTGATTACGCGGGGGAACGGGGTAGGCACAGGGCGGTGAGGCTATGTCGTGGCAACTCTGGGTGGTGACCGCGCTGATCGCTGCCGGGGTCGTGATACTGGCCGTGACCAGGATGCGACACGCGCAGCACGTCTTCGACGACATCACCCGGCTGGACAGCCCGACGGAGAGTAGCCGGTCAGGTCTTTCCGGTGACGAGATCGCCCGTGCCAGAGCCCGCGCCATGGCCCGGACCGGCTGGTCCGAGCCGGAGGCGAGCCCGCGCCGCGGCCACGGCTGACCCCAGAACCTTAGGCGCCCGGGCCCCACACCCGGGTTCCGCCCAAACACCGATCGCTCACGTTCGGCGGACACGCACAGCGCCGAACGTGAGCGACCCGGTGATCAGACGTCTCAGTCGAGCAGTCCGTCGCGGCGGGCGACCGCCGCGGCCTCGGTCCGGGAGCGGACGCCGAGCTTGGCCAGGATGTTGGAGACGTGCACGCTGACCGTCTTCTCGCTGATGTACAGCTCCCGCGCCAACTGCCGGTTGGTCCGCCCTTCCGCGAGCAGCGCCAGCACCTCGGTCTCCCGCGACGTCAGGCTGCCCGCTCCGCCACCGGACTCCACGCCGCCGATCTCGTCGAGCAGCGGCTTCGCCCCCAGTTCACGGCCGACGTCGGCGGCCAGCGCAGCCTGCTCGTTCGCCTCCGCGACCCGGCCGGCCGCCCGCAAGGCGGCCGACAACCGCACCCGCGACCACGCCTGCTCGAACGTGTACCCGTACCCGAAAGCGTCCACCGTCCGCTCCCAGACGGAGACATGCTCCTCTGGCGTCGGCGGATCGATCCCGGCCAGCCACCGCAGCCGCTCCCACTCCGCCTCGAGCCGCGCCAGCCACGCCAGGCCTTCGGTCCCCATCAACCGCCCGGGCGGCAGCCCCTTCTCGGCCGTCGCGTGCCCGGCCTCGAGCAACGCCGCGCCCTTGGTCACCAACTCCTTCGCCGCGGACGGCTCACCCACGGCCCGATCGCAGTACACCTGCAACCCGAGCGTCGAGAACCGGATCCGCGCCATGAACCACTCGCTCTGGAACACGTCGGCCAACAGTGCCGACACGTCGGCGATCAGCTTCTCCGCCTCGGCGTACTGGCCCAGCTGCCGGTAGGCGTCCACGGCCGGCTGCATGCCGATGATCGGCAGCATCACGTCCAGCTCCCACCACTTGCGCAGCCCCTCCATCTCCTCCGCGACCGCGGTGTCACCGCGTCCGCTCCGGACGGAGAACTCCAGCGACCGCATCGCCGCCGCCGAGGCCTTCGGCGTCATCGAGTCGGTCCGGGCGGTCGCTGCCGCCTCGTCCCACTCGCCGAGGATGAACTGGGTCAGCCCGAGCAACCGCCGCGCGTCGAACCCGTACGCGGCCCACTGCCGGCCGAGCTCGCCCGCCCGCTTCATCGCGAAGGCCAGCGCCGACTTCGCGCTCTGCAGGTCGCCCTGCTCGTAGTGCGTCGAGCCGAGCAGGAACCGGCTGCGGATCTCCGCCGCCGCATCGCCCGCCAACTGAGCCCGTACGGCGGCTTCCTCCAGTTGACGTACTGCGCCGACCGGGTCACCGGCCCGCCGGCGCAGCACGGCAAGGGTGATCCCGGCGTCGCCCATCGCGGACTCCTGCCCGGCCTCGCGAGCGATCTCCAGCGCCCGCAGCGCCCAGCGCTCGGCTTCCATCGGCCGGCCCAACGCGTCGGAGACCCGGGCGTAGAGCGAGGCGACGTGCGCCTTGAACACGCTGGCCGGCTCGTCGTTGACCAGCTTCAGCGCCTGCGAGATCGCCTCGTTCGCCTCTTGGTCCTGGTCGATGATCAGCGCGATGTCGGCCAGCGGCAGCAGCAGTTGGGCGCGCTGCAGCTTCGGTGCATCCGCGGGCAGCTCGGCGAGCGACTTGCGCAGGAGCTTCACGGCCCGCAGGTGCTGCGAGGACAGGGTCGCGGCGGTCGCGGTCTGCACGATCAGCCAGATCTTGTCGATGGTGCTGTCGGGCGCCCGGTTCGGGAACAGCTCCAAGGCCAACTCGTAGTGCTTCAGCGCCTCCTGCGGCGCGGCGACCGAGATGGCCTCCTCACCGGCCCGGACCCGCGCGTCGAACGCCTCGGCCAGGTTGTGCGACCGCGTGGCGTGTCCGGCGAGCTCCGCCGCCGTCCCGGAGACGGTCTGGTCCTTCAGCGCCTGCACGTACGCCGCGTGCTGCCGGACTCGCTCGCCTGGCAGCAGGTCGTCGTACACGGCCTCGGCCAGCAGCGCGTGGCGGAAGTAGTAGCGGTCGCTGGCCGGTATGTCGATGATGTGCGCGTCGATGAGCTCACGCAGCGCAGTGTCGAGCTCCCGCTCGGGCAGCCCAGCGACAGCTGTGAGCAGGTCGTGGGGGACCCGCCGACCGGCCACGGCGATCACCCGGGCCACCTGGCGGGCGTCGTCCGACAGCGGATCGAGCCGGACCAGCAGGAGGTCGGCCAGGTCCGGCGGCACGGCCTCGCCGTCGCCCATCGAGGCGGCGGCGACCAGCTCCTCGGTGAAGAACGCGTTCCCGCCGGCGCGGTCGAGGATCCGCCGGACTTCGGTCTCCGGCAGCGGCTGGGTGAGTAGCGAGTTCAGCAGGGTGCGGGACTCGTCTGCGTCCAGGGGCAGCAGGCTGACCCGGCGGACGCGGGGGTTGCGGGACCACTCGGCGATCGGTCGGCGCAGCGGATGCCGCCGGTGCAGGTCGTCACTGCGATACGAGACCACCAGGGTCAGCCGTTGTGCGGTCAGCCGGGTGATCAGGAAACCGATCAGGTCCCGGGTCGAGTCGTCGGCCCAGTGCGCGTCCTCGATGATCACCAGCAGCGGCTCGCTGGTCGACAAGGCGGTGAACGCGCCCAGCACGGCGTCGAAGAGGGCCGCCCGGTCCAGTTGGCCCTCCTGCGGCGCGGGCTGGGCGCCGAGCAGGCGGTGCGTGGGCAGCAGCCGGCCGATCGCCGGGAAGTTGGTGAGCACGCTCTCGACCAGGTCAGGCCGGTCGCCGGCCAGCCGGCCGAAGATCTCCGTGAACGGCAGGTACGGCAGGCCGGCGTCGCCGAAGTCGGTGCAGTGCCCGACCAGGACGCCGAAGCCACGCTCGTGGGCCCCGGTGGCCACCTCGTCCAGCAGCCGGGTCTTCCCCACACCGGCGTCGCCGGACAGCAGTACGGCGCCGGCGCGACGCGTCTTGGCGTCGTCGACGGAGCTGAGCAGGGCGGCCATCTCGGCAGAGCGGCCGACGAGAGGTGTCGAAGTCCAGGGCACGTCGTCCATCTTCGCCCCTGGAGCCGACACAAATCGACGGCATCCCTTCCGCCGGTCGCCACCGGCAACGAAAACGCCGTCCCTGGTCGATGATCTCGAGTCAGGGACGGCGGTCTCGGCGGTCATGCCGCGGTGGTGGGTCGGAGGGCCTGGCGAGCGCGCCGCGGCTCCGGCCGCTGCTGCTCACGGCGCTCCCGGCGGGTGGTCCGGCGGAACTCGCGGGTGATCCGCTCCTGCCGGTAGGCGGTCTCCGCCTGGATCGATTCCGGTGTCATGAACATGGACATGGTGTGTGCCTCCCCTCAAGCCTTCTTGCCGAACAGGTGCCGGCGGGTGCGGGTGGTCCGGGTCTTGCGGAAGTCGCGGCTCAGGCGCTCCTTGCGGTAGTCGACCTCTGCCTTGACCGAGTCGTTCGTGAACATTGGTTCCTCCTGGTGGTCACCGGCTCTCTGCCGATGCCCCTAAATCTGCTCGTCTGAGGTGGTCCGGCACATCGGAACTCCTCCCTATCCGGGGGACCTGAGTGGCCTTAGGAGGTCCTAGGGGTGCCTAGTGGGATGCCTAGGGGGCCGGATCCGGCTACATCGCGGGGCGGGCGCGGAGCTCCGGCGCGCAGGGCTCGGGGGCCTGCTGCTTGGGCTTGCGCCGGAACCAGAGCGGGCGCTGGAAGTCGCGCTTGACCCGGTCCTGGCGGTACTTGATCTCGGCCTGAACCGAGTCGGGGGAGTACAGGAACATGGTGTCCTCCGGGAGCTTGTCGATGGCACGACAGTGCTCCTGTGAGGTAGGCCGCCACATCGGCACAACTCCCTAGTGCCGTGGGCCCGGGCGCCTTAGATGCCGAAGCTCAGACTCAGTTCGAAGTGCTCGGGGTCCAGCAGGCTGTCGGCGTACTCGGCGAACCGGTCGTCGGCGGTCCAGCTGGTCCGCTCGGAGTGCAGGAACCAGGTCCCCTCCGGGCGACCGAGCAGCCCGGCCTCGACGGGGTCCAACGGGCGGCCACGGAGTCGTTGCTCACAGTGGTCGAGGTGCAACCCGGCGCTGTGCAGCGTGGCCGCGATCGAGTCGTTCTCGAGCCCGCGTTCGGGCAGTTCGCGCAGCGAATCCAGCGCGGGCAGCCGGCTGCGTTCGATCGAGATCGCCGCGCCGTCCGCGAGCTGCCGCAGCCGCTCGATCACGATCACGTACGGCGACGGGAGTCCGAGCCGACCGGCCAGCTCCGGGTCCTGCTCGAGCGCGATCTTCAGCGTCCGCAGTCGGGTCTCGACCCCCTGCTCGGCGAGCGCATGCGTCCACCCCAGGCGGCCGTCCAGCGGCCGCCCGTCGAACAGCACGAACGACCCCTTGCCGATCCGGGTGGTGATCAGCCCGTCCTCGGCCAGTACGGCGAGCGCCGAGCGGATCGTGTTCCGGCTGACCGCGAAGCGCCGGGCCAGCTCGACCTCACCCGGCAGTTGCGCGCCCCGCCGTACCAGGCCGGACCGGATCTCCCGGGCCAGCACGGCGGCGACGCGTTCGTGCTTGAGCGAGATCCCGGCCATCGGCGGCTCATTGGTTCAGGGTGCGGACTTGCTCGACGGTGACGATCTCCAGCATCGGCGAGTACAGCCGCATGATGTCGATCGCGTTCCGGTGGCTCACCTCGTCGGCGCCGGCGCACGCGTCCTCGACCACCTGGACGTACACGCCGGCGTCGACCGCGGCCAGCGCCGTGGTCAGCACGCAGCAGTCGGTCGTCACGCCGGCGACGACCAGGTGACCACCCGGGCCGACCCGCTCGGCGAGCTCGGGCCCCCACGCGCCGAAGGTGGTCTTGTCCAGCGTCGGCGCGCCCTTGAACTCGTCGACCAGCTGGTAGTCGTCCGCGTCGGGCGGCTGCAGCGCGAACGGGTAGAGCTCGTAGTACGTGGCCCAGGAACCGACTGGTTTCTCGGGTGCGACGAACCGGGTGAAGACCACCTCCGGCGACAGGATCCCGATCAGCTGCTCGGTGGGTTCCAGCACCCGCCGGAAATCCGGCGCGGCCCAGCCGGAGGCCGGGTCGGCGAAGATCTTCTGCAGGTCGATCAGCGCGAGCACCGGCGCCATCAAGCCATCCTCTCCTGCTTGCGGACGGCGGACGTCCCGCCGGCCAGCTGGACCACGAAGCCGGCGACCAGGGCGAACAGCACACCCAGGTTCGCGAACGCCCAGTCGCCCTCCTTGCCGCCCAGGCCGAACGGCTCGAGCAGGTACCCCTGCCAGGTCAACCAGGAGGCCAGCGAGTTCGTGACCAGGCCCCAGCCGATGCCGGTGGCAACGATCATGGTGAGCACGGGCAGCCAGCGCACGTCGCCGTACCGGCCGTGGCGGTCGAACAGGTCGGCGTCGGCGTAGTCGCGGCGGCGGGACGCGATGTCGGCGAGC
Source organism: Kribbella sp. NPDC050470 (assembly GCF_044458365.1). Classification (NCBI taxonomy): domain Bacteria; kingdom Bacillati; phylum Actinomycetota; class Actinomycetes; order Propionibacteriales; family Kribbellaceae; genus Kribbella; species Kribbella sp. NPDC050470. Next base: position 109,573 of record NZ_JBITHV010000009.1, read on the forward strand.
ATGATCCCGCACCAGGCGGCGACCGGGACGCCGAGCGTGATCAGGAATCCCTGGAACTCGCCGAGGAACTCGTCGCCGTAGAAGACCACGTAGACGGTGCCCGCGATCATCACCACGCCGTCGATGAGCGCGGCGACGTACCGGGGTGCGGGCAGGCCGACCGACAGCAGCGCCAGGCCCGACGAGTAGATGTCGAGGACGGCGCCGCCGACCAGGCCGAGTACGGCGACAATCACGAACGGCACCAGGAACCAGGTCGGCAACGCCTCCGCCAGGGCGCCGATCGGGTCGGCGGCGATCGCCTCGCTCAGGTCCGTCGACGAGCCGGCCAGCAGCAGACCGAAGCCGAACAGGATCAGTGGTGCGATCGAGGCGCCGAACGTGGTCCAGCCGACCACGCCGACGCCGGACGAGTTGCGCGGCAGGTAGCGGGAGTAGTCCGCGGCCAGGTTCACCCAGCCGAGGCCGAAGCCGGTCATCAGGAACACCAGCGCGCCGATCAGTTGCTGGCTCGACCCGCTCGGCAGGCTGGACACCGTGCTCCAGCTGATCTGGTCGGCGACCAGCACGATGTAGACGACCGTGAGGACGCCGGTGACGACGGTGATCACGGTCTGCGCCCGCATGATCAGATCAAACCCGAGCACCCCGCAGGCGACGATGAGCACGCCGACCACGATCAGCGCTACGACCTTCGTGACGGTGCCGCCGCCCCAGCCGAGGCGCTCGAACACGGTCGCGGTGGCCAGCGTCGCGAGGATGGTCAGCACGGTCTCCCAGCCGACGGTCAGCAGCCACGAGACGAGCGACGGCAGCTTGTTGCCCCGGACACCGAACGCGGCCCGGCTGAGCGCCATCGTCGGCGCCGAACCGCGTTTGCCGGCCAGCGAGACCAGCCCGCAGAGCAGGAACGAGAACACGATGCCGACCACGCCGGCCACCAGTGCCTGCCAGAACGAGATGCCGAAACCGAGCGCGAACGCGCCGTAGCTCAGCCCGAGCACCGACACGTTCGCCCCGAACCACGGCCAGAACAGCTGGCTGGGCCGGCCCTTCCGCTCCTCGTCCGCGATCACGTTCAGCCCGTTGCTCTCCACCGCGAGCGCCCGCGACTCCGGTCCCCGCACCTCAAGCTGATCGGCCATGCCGTCTCCAACCCGAACGAACCTGTTCAGTCCTGTTCAATCACGGTAGGACCGCGCTCACCGGCCGGTCAACGGGGTTTGCGCGCGATCCCCGCCATGGCGCACTAGGCTTACAGCCATGGCCCAGATCGACCTGCCGTTGCCGACCGTGCGGCCGGACGTGGGCGCGCTGGCCAAGCTCGCGCCCGAGCCGGTCCGGTACCTGCTGAACTGGGGCCGCAAGTACTCGCTCTGGGTGTTCAACTTCGGCCTCGCCTGCTGCGCGATCGAGTTCATCGCCGCGTCGATGGGCCGGCACGACTTCATCCGGCTCGGCGTGATCCCGTTCGCGCCCGGGCCGCGGCAGGCCGACCTGATGGTGGTGTCCGGCACCGTCACGGACAAGATGGCGCCGGCCATCAAGCGACTCTACGACCAGATGCCGGAGCCGAAGTACGTGATCTCGTTCGGCTCCTGCTCGAACTCCGGCGGCCCGTACTGGGACTCGTACTGCGTGACCAAGGGCGTCGACCAGATCATCCCGGTCGACGTCTACGTGCCCGGCTGTCCGCCGCGGCCGGAGGCGCTGCTGCAGGGGATCCTCAAGCTCCAGGAGAAGATCGCCGGCGAGAACATGCCGAGCCGGTACGACGAGCCGTCCGCGGCGGCGCTGACCCGCGGCCTGGTGACGCCTTGAGCCCGGAGTCGAACCTCGACGCCCTGGAGACGCTGACCGGGGCCGGGATCGCGGCGACCCAGGCGGACAGCTTCGGCCCGACGGCGATCGACGTACCGGCGGAGTCGTGGGTGGCGGCGCACGAGGTGCTGCGGGACGCGGTCGGGCTGACGTTCTTCGACTTCCTGACCGCGAGCGACGAGCTCACCGACGGGTTCCGGGTGGTGTCGCACCTGGCCGACTTCTGGGGCGGGTCGCACGTCGAGCACGTGCTGGTGCGGACGCTGATCCCGCGGGACCAGCCGACCCTCGCGTCCTTGTCCGACCTGTACGCCGGGGCCAACTGGCACGAGCGTGAGACGCACGAGATGTTCGGCATCACGTTCACCGGCCACCCCAACCTGGTCCCCCTGCTGCTGCCCGACGGCTTCGAGGGCAACCCGCTGCGCAAGGAGTTCGTCCTCGCCTCCCGCGTCGCCAAGCCGTGGCCGGGCGCCAAGGAGCCCGGCGAGTCCGACCACGCCCCCTCGCACGGCGCCCCGAGCCGCCGCCGCACACTGCCGCCCGGCGTCCCCGACCCCGAAACCTGGGGCCCACGCCAGCCCGGCTCCCCCGACCCAGACCCCCTCGCCCCCGCCCAGGCCGCCTCCACCCCAGCCCGCCCCCGCCGAGCCGCGGGCGAACGCCGCACCCGAAAGCAGACCGAAGCCCCGCCGGCCGAGCCCGAGTCGTGATACCACCCCGTCGGAGGTGGCGGGTGGTTCAGTTGCCGTCAGGCCTGAGCGAGTCGCTCAGCTGGTTGTCCGGTGAGGTTGGCGATGAGTTCGAAGTCCTTGTCCACGTGAAGTAGGACCAAGCCGGTCTGCTCTGCCGTGGCGGCGATCAGCAGGTCTGCGACTGACGGCGCTCGATGCTGGCCGGCGGACGCGAGTTGCGACTGGACGACGACAGCGCGGCGCTCGATCGCAGGGGTCGCGTTTTCCACCGGCATCGCGGCGATGGGCGGCTGCTGCACGAGAGACCGGTGCTCGTCTGCGGATCGGGCCGAAAAGCCGACCTCGAGCAGGGTCACGGTGGTGATGTGCACGAGCCCGCGGTTGATGCGGTTCGCCCACTCCTCCCGATCGGGAGCAGTGCTCAGGCGCACCAAGGCCGACTTGTCGATCAGCCAGCGCCGGGAGTCGACGGCCGGCGTCATGACCAGGCCTGGTCCATGATGTCAGGGTCGTCCAGATCGCGGGCCAGGTTCGAGAATCGCTCCAGATCGGCAACGGTCACGGCAACCTCCGAGCGCCCGGCCTCCTGGCTGAGCAGTCGGCGCAGATACTCGCTCCTGGACAGCCCCAGGTCGGCGGCTCGGTGGTCGACAACCGCCAGCACTTCGTCGGGGACATCGCGAATGAGAACGTCACTCATGGCGTTACCTCCTACCTGATATCCGATGATATCAGCGCCGGAACTCGGCGGCGTGTTCTTCGGACCACTGGGCGAAGGTTAGGGCGGGGCGGCCGGTGAGTTGGGGGACTGTGGGGGTTACGGGCTCGGGGTTGTTGATGAGGGAGGCCCAGTAGGTGAGGGCGGAGTCCGCGAGGGTTGGGTCGGCGCCTTGGGCGAGCATGGCCTGGCGGGCGTCCGCGGCTGAGAGCTCCTCGACTCGCATTTCCTTGCCGATGGTGCGCGCGATGGTCTGCACCTGCTCGGCCTGGGTGAGGACCTCGGGGCCGGTCACTTCGTAGGTCTGCCCGATGTGGTGGTCGCTCAGCAGACTGAGTACGGCGACCGCGGCGATGTCACGCTCGTGGATCAGGGAACGCCCGGCCTGCGGCGACGGCAGCCGTACGACGTCGCCACTCCGGAACTGGTCCGCCCACGTCTGCGCGTTCACCGCGAACCCGCCCGGCCGGACGCACGTCCAGTCCTTGCCCGCCTTCCGCAACAGCTCCTCGACATCGCCCCACATGCCACCGGACGCCGCGTTCAACGACGACAGGAATGCCACGCGTTGCGGGAGCTCTGCGACGATCGGCTCCGCTCCCTCGGAGCTGTACGACGGCCACAGGAGGAAGGCGGCGTCCGCGCCGGCCGCGGCACGCCGTACTGCTGACGGGTCGTAGATGTCGCCCTGGACGAGTTCGACGTCCGGCGGGAGATTGGCGGCTTCCGGCGTACGGACCAGGGCCCGGACGTGGACTCCGGCGGCTTGCAGCCCGGCGACGACATGACGGCCGACGCGGCCGGTGGCTCCGGTGACGAGAATGTTGGTCATGTCCACAGCCTTTGACCTCAACGTTGGTTGAGGTCAAGCCGAACTCGGTAGGGTGCCGTCATGGTCGAGTTCGTGGTGCGGGTGGTCGGCGTCATCGTCGCCTTCCTGGTGGCGCCCTTGCTGGTCGGTCAGGCCGAGCACAAGGTGATGGCGCACATGCAGTCGCGGCTCGGCCCGATGTACGCCGGCGCCTTCCACGGCTGGGCGCAGCTGGTCGCGGACGGCGTGAAGTTCGTCCAGAAGGAGAGCGTGGTCCCGGCCGCCGCGGACCGGCGGGTGTTCGAGTGGGCCCCGATCGTCGCGATCCTGCCGTACCTGGCTGCGATCGCCGCTATCCCGCTGGCGCCCGGCATCGTCGGCGCGGACCTCGACTCCGGGCTGTTCTTCGTGCTCGCCGTGATGAGCATCGGCGTTCTCGGCTCGCTGATGGCGGGCTGGGGCAGCGGCAACAAGTACAGCCTGCTCGGCGGGCTGCGCGTCGCCGCCCAGCTGATGAGCTACGAGCTGCCGTTCGTGTTGTCCGCGGCGAGCGTCGCGGTCGCGGCGGGTTCGCTGAGCCTGACCGGGATCGCGGAGGCGTGGAACCCGTGGTGGCTGCTCTGGCAGCTGCCCGGCCTGGTCGTGTTCTTCATCGCCGGCCTGGCCGAGCTCCAGCGGCCGCCGTTCGACATGCCGGTCGCCGACTCCGAGGTGATCTTCGGCCCGTACACCGAGTACACCGGCCTGCGGTTCGCGATGTTCCTGCTCGCCGAGTACGCCGGGATCGTCATCCTGGCCGGCCTCACCACGGTGCTGTTCCTCGGCGGCTGGAGCGGGCCGGGCCCGGACTCGATCGGCTGGATCTGGTCGATCCTGAAGATCGCGTTCGTGTCGGTGGTGGTGATCTGGGTGCGGGTCTCGTTCCCGCGGCTGCGCGCCGACCAGCTCCAGAAGCTGGCATGGCAGGGCCTCGTGCCGGTGGCGCTGCTCCAGCTCGCGCTCACCGGCATCGGGGTCACCATCTTCTAAGGGGTTGCCAGCGCCTCGGTCGGCGAGAGGCGGGAAGCGCGGATCGCCGGGTAGAGGCCGGCCAGGCCGCCGATCACCAGCGTTGCCGCGACACCGCCGGCCAGCGCCCACAGTGGGATCACCGTGAGCCAGTTCTGGTACGACGCATAGCCCGCACTGACTGCAGATCCGAGCAGCGCTCCGCCGACGCCGCCGAGTGCGGACAGCAGCAGCGACTCGGTCAGGAACTGGGTCCGGATCTGACTGCGGGTCGCGCCGAGCGACCGCCGCAAGCCGATCTCCGCCCGGCGTTCCAGCACCGAGATCACCATGATGTTCGCGACTCCGACCCCGCCGACGAGCAACGCGACCGCGCCGAGGCCGAGCAGCAGCCCGGTGAACGCCTCACCCGCGGCCTGCTTGGCGGCCAGCGCGTCCGAAGGCCGCGACACCTCGACCTCGTTCGGCGCCTCCGGGTTGGCCGTTGCCCCGAGCACCGACCGGACCGACTCCACCTGCGCGTCGTCCGACCGGGTGTAAATCGTCGTCGGATGCCCGTCGAAGGCGAGCGTGGTGTCCGCGGCCGGCCAGCCCATCAGCGCGGCACTGTCCAGCTCGGGCGCCAGCGCGGCCGGCTCGAGGATGCCGAGCACCGTGAACCACTTGTTGCCGATCAGCACCTGGGTGTCCGGGCTCGCCCTGGTGATGCCGAGCCGCTCGGCGGCGCTCGCCCCGAGCACGGTCGCCGGATAGCGGCCGGTCGCCGCGTCGAGCCACTTGCCACTCCGCACAGTCGCGCCGATCGTGTCGAGCAGGTTGGTGCGGGCGGCGTACGCGATGATCCCGTTGGTCTCGACGTCCGGGATCTTGTCGCTGCGGTACACCGGCACGTCGTCGACCCGGCCGACCGCCGACTGCGCCCGGACCGGGCGGATCCGGCCGACCATCGCCTCCGCGGTCAGCGGCAGCTGCGCCTGTTCGCCGGTCAGTCGGGTGCCCGGTGCGACCGTGAGCAGGTTGGTGCCGAGGGCATCGAGTTGGTTGTCCAGCTCGGCCCGCGACGAGGACGAGATGCCGACCACCGCGACCATCGCGGCGATCCCGATCGCGATGCCCAGCGCGGACAGGAAGACCCGCATCGGCCGGGTGCGCAACCCGACCGCCCCGACCCGGACGACGTCCCGCGGCCAGAGCTTCGCCGGTTTCAGCTCGCTCATGCGTGCACCTCCTCGATGATCCGGCCGTCCCGCATCCGGACCTGGCGGGGGAGTGACGCAGCGATGTCCCGGTCGTGCGTGATGATGACGACCGTCGTACCGCTCGCGTGCAGGTCGCGCAGCAACTGCATCACTCCGGCGCCGGACGCCGAGTCCAGCGCCCCGGTCGGCTCGTCGGCCAGCAGTACCGCGGGTTCGCCGGCGACGGCCCGGGCCACGGCGACCCGTTGCCGTTCGCCACCGGAGAGCTCGTGCGGTTCGTGGTCCATCCGGTGGCCGAGGCCGACCCGCTCCAGAGCTGCCGCTGCGCGCTTCCGCCGTACCGACGGTCGGAGTCCGGAGTAGAGGAGTCCGTCGGCGACGTTGTCGAGGGCGCGTACGCCGGAGGCCAGGTGGAACTGCTGGAAGACAAAGCCGATCCGGGTCGCCCGCAGCGCGGACAGACCCGAGTCGGACAGCCGCGCCACGTCGTACTTGTCGATCCGGACGGTGCCGGAGGTCGGCCGGTCCAGCGTGCCGAGGACGTTGAGCATCGTCGACTTGCCCGAGCCGGACGGCCCGACGATCGCGACCAGCTCGCCGCGGGCAATCCGCAGACTGACCCCGCCGAGGGCAGCGACCCCGCCTGAGTACACCTTGGTCACCTCGGTCAGCTCGATCACTTCGGGATCCCCACCACGGTGCCGGCCTTGATCCCGGCGCCGCTGACCTCGACCTGGCCGTTCGCGAACAGGCCCGTCTTGACCGGCACGTAGCTGGACGCCGTGCCGTCGGTGACCTCGAGCCCGAAGCCGCCTTCGCGCAGCGCGACCAGGGCGGCGACCGGGACGGTCAGCACGTTCTTGCGTTCGGAGGCGGTGAACGTGACGTCGACCGACGCCAGCGCCCAGGCGGCAACCGCCTTCTGGTCGTCGACGGCAACGATGACCTCGACCTTGGTCTCCGGGTCCTTGTCCTGGCTCTCGGCCGGGATGATCACCGTCGAGACCTTCTCTACCCGGCCCGGCACGACCTTGCCGTCGGGCAGGGTGATGTCGACCTTCGACTTCGGCTTCGCCAGCCGCTGGTCCGCGGCGTCGAGCTGAACCGTAACGGCCTTCGTCGTGCCGGTGTAGGTGAGGACGTTCTGGTTCGGGCCGAGCGGCGAGCCCTCCTGGGCCGCGACACTGTCCACCCGGATGTGGCCCGGTGCGAACAGCACACTGCCGAGCTCGACGATCCCGGTCTCGTCCAGCCCGAGGTCTTCCTGCCACTCCTCCACAGCCTCGGCTGTGGCGTCGGTGTACTCGTCGTCGACGGTGAAGCCGGTGTAGCCCATCGCATTGAGATTCTGCTCGAGCTGCAAGACGTCCTGGCCCTCACTGCCGTCCAGCAGTCGCCTGTAGGCCGGCAGAGCGCCGTACAGGAGCGTCGTGGGCTTGTTGTCCACGCTGTAGACGGTCTCGCCGCGCTTCAGCTCCTGCCCACTGTCCGGTACGGCGGTGATCGTGCCGGCGGCGCGGTTGACCGCGGCGGACGTCGTACCGAAGCCGAGCTCGCCGTCGGCTGTCTCGGTGTCCTTCAGCGTCTGCTGGGTGACCTTGGTGGTGTTGACGGGGAGTGCGACGGCGGCCTGGTCTGCTGCCTGGCTGGTGTCGCCCCGGTTCACCAGAAAGGCGCTTGCTGCCCCTCCGGCGGCCAGGACGACCACAGCGGTCAGTGCTCGGCGCATCACTTACCCGCCAGGATGCTCTGGCAGGCGTCCTGCGCCTTCTGGAAGTCGGGGTCGTCGGCCACGCCCGGGCCGATCATGATGCCGCGCTGGCCCGGCTTCGGGTCCGGGAACTTCTCCACGCCGTTCTCCCGCATGCAAACGGCGTACTTGCGGCCGTTCTCCTCCTGCTGCGGGTTCGATCCGGCCTGGCCCTGCGGGTTGAGCTCCTTGCACGCCTCCATCGCCTGCTGGACCTTCTCCTGCGTCACGCCGGAGTTCCGGTCGAACTTCAGCATCGGGCCCTTGCCCGGCTCGGGGTCCGGCACGTTCAGGCCCTGCTCGCGCAGGCACTGGGTGAACTTGATCGCCATCTCGTCCCGGCTCAGGCTCGGCGTGTTGCTCGGCGCGGTCGCCTGCGCCTGGGCCCCGGTGCCGGACGCCACCTGGTTGTCGGGCTCCTCCGAGCCGCAGCCGGTCAGCAGTACGACGGCCGCCAGCGCTGCCGCGGCCAGAGTGGTCTTGCGCATCACACATCTCCTCGGTGTCGGTTCTGGCCGCCCAGCCTTCGCCGCGAGCCGTTTCCCTGCCGTTTCCGAGCCCGATAACACGGAGGAAACACGCGCGTCGGGGATCATGGGAGGCGTGCGTGTGCTGGTGGTCGAGGACGAACCGTTGCTGGCGGCAGCGATCGCGGAGTGGTTGCGCGACGACTCTCATGCCGTCGACGTGGCCGGCGACGGCGGCTCCGCGCTGGAACGGCTGACCGTGAACGAGTACGACGTACTCGTGCTGGACCGCGACATCCCGGTCGTCCACGGCGACGAGGTGTGCCGGCGGCTGGTGGAGTCCGGGTCGGCCACGCGGGTGCTGATGCTGACGGCCGCGGCTGCTGTCACGGACCGGGTCTTCGGGCTCGGGCTGGGTGCGGACGACTACCTGACGAAGCCGTTCGCGTTTGCCGAGCTGGCGGCCCGGGTGCTCGCGTTGGGGCGCCGGAGTCGGCCGGCTGATCCGCCCGTCCTGCGTCGTGCCGGGGTGACGCTGGACCCGGCTCGGCACGAGGTGTTCCGGGACGGTCGGTACGTACCACTGTCGAAGAAGGAGTTCGCCGTACTGGCGGAACTGCTGCGAGCCGACGGCGCGACCGTCTCGGCCGAACAACTGCTGGAGAAGGCATGGGACGAGCACGTGGATCCGTTCACCGGGGCGGTCCGGCTGACCATCCTGAAGCTACGGCGGAAGCTGGGGGAGCCGGGGCTGGTGGAGACAGTCACTGGCGTCGGCTACCGCATCCCATGAAGCGGCTGACGCTGCGGGGACGGCTGACCCTGATCTACGGCGGTCTGTTCCTGGTCGCTGGGGTGCTGCTGCTCGGGGTGACGTATGTGCTCTTCAGCAACAACCTCACCGGCGGCTACCGCGTGCTGGTGCAGGGGACGTACGTCAGCACTCCCGGAGCCACGCCGAAGTCGCCGAACCAGTTGTTCGTGCTGAACAAGAACGGCGACTCGCTGGCGGGTGACGCCGCGGAGAAGGTCATCCAGGAGCAGCGGGAACAGGTCCGGCAGGCGGCGATCAAGTCCTTGCTCACCCAGGGCAGCATCGCGCTGGTCGTGGTCGGCGGACTGGCCGCCGGCTTTGGCTGGCTGGTCGCGGGACGCGTGCTGGCGCCCCTGCACCGAGTCACCGACACCGCACGCCGCATCGCCGCGTCACCAGCGGCCCTGCACGAGCGGATCGCGCTACGCGGGCCTGACGACGAGGTGAAGAACCTGGCCGACGCCTTCGACACCATGGTCGAGCGGCTGGACCACTCCTTCGACGGCCAGCGCCGATTCGTCGCCAACGCCTCCCACGAGCTGCGTACGCCGCTCACCCTCGGGCGGGCCCTGGTCGAGGTGGCGATGCACCGCCGTACCGCGTCCGCGGACGTGCAGGAACTCGGCGAGAGCCTGCTCACGATCAACGCCCGGCACGAGCAACTCATCGACGGCCTGCTGATCCTGGCCGACTCCGAGAAACAACTCACCACCGTCTACCCGGTCAACCTCGGCGACATCGTCACCCACGTCGCCGGCCAACTCTCCGCCGAGGCATCATCCGCCGGCGTCGAGCTGATCCGCGGCCCCGGCGACGCCCCTACCCGCGGCGACGCCCTCCTCCTCGAACGCCTCGTCCACAACCTCGTGGAGAACGGCATCCGCCACAACGCGGACCGCCCTGCCTCAGCGGACCGCCAGGCCTCAGCGGACCGCCCGGCCTCAGCGGACCGGCACGCGACAGCGGACCGCTGGGCCTCAGGGGACCGCCAGGCCACCACAACCGAGCCGCGACCGGACGACCAGGCGGGCGGCGGCGGGACATCATCGAATGTGATGGCGTGGCGGTCCGAGCCGGCGGCCGACCGCTGGGTCCGCGTCGTCAGCAAGACGGTCGGCGACCATGCCGTGATCACTGTCACCAACACTGGCCCCGACATCCCGCCGTACGAAGTCGAATCCCTCTTCAAACCCTTCTACCGCCTGGGCGCCGAACGCCTGGTAGGCGGCAAAGGCGCCGGCCTGGGCCTCTCGATCGTCCGCTCAGTAGCCGAAGCCCACCACGGAACCGTCACCGCCACCCCCCGCCCAGGCGGCGGCCTGGAAATCACCGTGCGCCTACCTGCCGACCCGGCCTAACCACGACACCGCTCCCGTCCGCCTGACACGAGCAAGGACACCGCTACGCGGCGGCTGCCCTTCGGCCGCCTGCGGCGGCGCCGCGAACTGTGATCCCGGCTGCTGTGCTCGGCGAACAACTGTCGACGGTGGGTGCGTCGGTACGCGGGATCTGCCGCGGTGCCTCCTCCAGGATCAAGCGGGGCCGACGCCGCGTAGAGGACATCGGTACGCGGCGGCTGTTGTCGGTGCCATACGCGGGTGCTGCGAAGTGTCGTACCGACCGCTGTAGTCGGCGAACAAGCTGGCGAGGAGGCGCTCGTCAGGCCGACTCGAGCACGGGGCAGCTTGACCGGCGTCAGCTCGGCCGGATCGCGAGCCGGTGGCGGAGTTGATCCCGGCTGGGGATGCGCGGGCTGCTGTCGGGTGGGGGTGGTTGGAAATAGTGTGTTGTTGCCTGTCGATGGGAGGTGTGGGTGTTCGTGTAGGGGGTGGAAGGACTCTCGTCGGAGGTGGGTATGAATCAGTATTTGCTCAGCATTTATCAGCCGGATGGGCCGGCGCCGGAGCCGGAGTTTCTGGAGCCGGTGATGCGGGAGTTGGGGGCGTTGAACGAGGAGATGCGGGCGGCGGGCGTGTGGGTGTTCGCGGCCGGGTTGCATCCGCCGGAGACTGCGACCGTGCTGAAGGCGTCGGGGGACGAGGTGCTGGTGACCGACGGGCCGTTCACCGAGGGGAAGGAGCATCTGGGCGGGTTCACCGTGATCGAGGTGGAGGACCTGGATGCGGCGCTGAGCTGGGGACGGCGGCTGGCGCAGGTGCTGAAGAGCCTGTCCATCGAGGTTCGGCCGTTCGTGACGTGACCGTCGACGTCGCGGGGGTGTTCCGGGCCGAGCACGGGCGGGCGGTCGCCGTACTGACGCGCGTGTTCGGCGACCTGGAGATCGCGGAGGACGCGGTCCAGGACGCGTTCGCGGCGGCGGTGGAGAAGTGGCCGGCGAACGGCGTACCGCCGAGTCCGGCCGGGTGGATCATCACCACCGCCCGCAACCGTGCCATCGACCGGCTGCGGCGTGAGTCGGTGCGGGAGGACAAGCACGCCCAGGCTGCGCTGCTGCATGCCGAGGCCGAACTCGTGGAGGAGGGCGCCGTGCACGACGACCGCCTCCGGCTGATCTTCACCTGCTGCCACCCGGCGCTCGCCCTCAACGTCCGGGTCGCGCTCACCCTGCGGATGCTCGGCGGCCTGACCACGGCCGAGATCGCCCACGCGTTCCTGGTCCCGGAGCCGACGATGGCGCAGCGCCTCGTCCGCGCCAAGGCGAAGATCCGCGCGGCCGGCATCCCGTACCGCGTCCCGTACGAAGCCGACCTCCCCGAACGCGTCCGCGGCGTCCTCGCCGTCGTCTACCTGATCTTCAACGAGGGGTACGCCGCCTCGTCCGGCGAGACCCTCGTCCGCGACGACCTGTGCGCCGAGGCGATCCGCCTTGGCCGACTCCTCGTCGAGCTCATGCCCGACGAGCCGGAGGCCGTCGGCCTCCTCGCCCTGATGCTCCTCCAAGCCTCCCGCCGTCCCGCCCGAGTCGCTGCGGACGGCTCCCTCGTCCGCCTGTCGGACCAGGACCGCCTGCTGTGGGACCGGTCTTTGATCGCTGAAGGCCACGAGTTGGTACGGCGCTGCCTCCGCCGCAACCAGCCCGGTCCGTACCAGCTCCAGGCGGCGATCAACGCCGTACACACCGACGCCCCGACCGCCGCGGCCACCGACTGGCCCCAGATCCTCCAGCTCTACGACCACCTGCTCACCCTCGATCCCACTCCCGTCGTAGCCCTCAACCGAGCCGTGGCCGTCGCCGAAGTCCACGGCCCCGCCGAAGCCCTCACGTTGATCGAAGACCTCGACCTAGGCGCCTACTACCTGTTCCACGCCATCCGAGCCGACCTCCTCGCCCGCCTCAACCGCCCAGCCGAGGCCCGCACCGCGTACGAGACAGCCCTCTCCCTAACCACAAACCAAGCCGAACAGACCTTCCTACGAGCCCGCCTCACCGAGCTGTAGGAACTGCGGCTGACTGTCCAGTGGTTGGTGGCACACCCGTTCACGAAGGAGCACCTGATCGGGTCGGGTCGTGGGTCTGCGGGTGCCCTCTGGCTCAGTCGTTCTTGTGTTGGTTGGAGCGGCGGCGGGCGAGGTGGGCGATGATGGCGCCGAGGTAGGCGCCGATGATGGCTGCGAAGGGGCTCATGAAGACGGCTGGATCGGTCCACTCGTAGTGGCTCGGTGCGGTGGCGAACCAGGCGAAGGCGACGTTGGCGACGACCAGCACCAGGGCGCCGATGCCGGCGCCGATCAGCGGCCAGTACCTACCCATCGTCTGACCGTAGGCGGGCGGACGGTTTGTGGGAACCCGCCGGCCCGGCGATGTTCGGTGCGGGGGCCTCGCGCGCCTACTGGTCGGCTTTGAACAGGAAATAGCCGGTTCTCGCCCACCAGTTCCTGTCCAAGGCCACGGTTCGGAGCCGATCTTGTGGGGCCTGCAGTTGTAGTTCCGGGCCGGTGGAGCGAGGACCTCCTGCTCCTACGGGACGCCGCCGACCACCGAGTAGTCGAGGGCGCGCGTGGGGGAGGCACCCGGCACGCGTGGGTGAGACACCCCGGGGTGTGGGGAAGGGGTTGAGTAGGGTCGGGTGGTGTTTGAGTTGGTTTGTGAGGTGGAGCCGCCGACGCGGCCGGATCTGAAGAAGGTGCGGCATCAGATCGGGGTGATGAGTCCGATCGCGGATGCGTTTCTGATTCCGGACAACCACATCGGGCGGGCGACCGTGTCGAGTGTCGCGGTGGCCAACGAGGTGCAGGCGATGGGGTCGCGGGGGATTGCGTGCCTCAACTCGCGGGACCGGAACCTGCTCGGGTTCCGGCGCGATCTGCTGACGGCGGCGGCGTACGGCGTGGAGCAGTTCCTGTTCGTGCACGGGGACGACCCGGCCGAGGGGGCCCGGACCAGCCAGCTGACCGTCCGGACGATGATCGAGCAGGCGCGGGGGACGTCGTACCCGGGCTGCAACCCGTTCCAGGTCGGCGCGGCGACGCGGCTGCGGCCGGTGCCGCGGTGGAAGGCGGAGGCGGACTTCCTCTACGTGCAGGTCAGCTACGACCTGGACGAGCTGCTGCGCTGGCGGGACAGCGTCGACCTGAACATGCCCGTGTACGCCGGGGTCATGGTGCTCGCGAGCGCCAAGATGGCCCACAACCTGGCGGCGCTGCCGCAGCTCAGCATCCCGGACGCCCTGATCGAGGCGGTCGAGCGGGACCCGGACGCCGGCGTCGACCATGCCTGCGAGCTGATCCTGAAGATCCGTGACTCCGGTGCCTTCAGCGGCGTTCACCTGATACCGGTGAGCCGCTACCGCCAGGTCGCCGCCCGTCTCGAGCGCGAACTCTGACGCGGGTCGCACCGGATCGGGCCGGAACCGACTAGTGTCCTGCTAACAGGGTCCTACTGACGGGAGGAGGAGGCGTGGGTGTACCTGGCAAGGGGTTGATCGAAGGGCTGAAGGTCACTGCCAAGACACTGGCCCGCCGTTCCGTCACCGAGCAGTACCCGGATGTGCAGCCGGAGCTGCCGCCGCGGACCCGGGGTGTGATCGCGCTGCTGGAGGAGAACTGCACCTCCTGCATGCTGTGCGCCCGGGAGTGCCCGAGTTGGTGCATCTACATCGACTCGCACACCGAGACCGCGCCGTCGGTCGGTGAGCAGGCGCGCGAGCGCAGCCGGAACGTGCTGGACCGGTTCGCGATCGACTTCAGCCTGTGCATGTACTGCGGGATCTGCATCGAGGCCTGCCCGTTCGACGCGCTGTTCTGGTCGCCCGAGTTCGAGTACGCCGAGACCGACATCCGGAACCTCACGCACGAGAAGGACCGGCTCCGCGACTGGATGTGGACCGTCCCGGCGCCGCAGCCGATCGATCCCGGCCCGACCGTCACGCCCGCCCCGGAGGGTGAGGCGTGACGACAGCTCTCTTCTGTGTTGCCGGAGCAGTCGCGCTCATCGCCTCCGTCTTCGTCGTCACCTCCCGCCGGATCGTGCACGCCGCGCTCTGGCTGGTCGTTGCCCTCGGCGCGGTCGCCGGCTGCTTCGGAGCGCTGCACGCCGAGTTCGTCGCGCTGGTGCAGATCCTGGTGTACGTCGGCGCGATCGTCGTACTCGTCCTGTTCGCGCTGATGCTCACGAAGGCGCCGACGAACCCGCTGCCCGGCCTGACCACCGGCCGCAGCCCGTTCGCCGCGGTCGTCGCCGGCGTGCTGGCGCTGCTCCTCGGCAGCGGCGTGGTGATTGCCTTTGGCAACGAGAAGATCGACCCGGTGCCGGACGGCTCCGCGGAGGCCGTCGGTACGGCGGTGTTCAAGACCTGGGTGCTTCCGTTCGAGGTGCTGTCGGTCCTGCTGCTGGCCGCGTTGATCGGCGCGATCGCCCTGTCCCAGCGCAAGAAGGAGGACTGACGTGCCGTTGGTTCTCCCGCTGCTGCTGGCGGTCCTGCTGTTCTGCATCGGTGTGTACGGCGTCCTCGCCCGACGGAACGCGATCACCCTGCTGATGTCGTTCGAGCTGATGCTGAACGCGGTGAACCTCAACCTGGTCGCCTTCGACGCGTGGCGGCTCGACGGTCTCGCGACCGGCCAGACGCTGGCGGTCTTCGTGATCACGCTGGCCGCGGCCGAGATCGGGCTCGGCCTGGCGATCGTGCTGCTGCTGTTCCGCGGTCACGGCCACGTCGACGCCGACGCCGCCCGCGACCTGGTCGAGCAAGACGGCCTCGCCGAGCAGGACGACCGCACCGAGCAGGAGGACCTGGTCGAGCAGGAGAAGGGCGCGACCTCATGATCGCGACCGTTTGGCGCGTGGTCGGCGTCGGATTCTCGCTGCTCGTCGTTCTGATGGCCGCCCTGCTGTACGGCGCCGCCCCCGACCAGACCAGCTTCCTGAACTCGTCGATCGGCGATCTCACCATCGGCTTCGCCGTACGCACCGACGACCTGACGGTGCTGCTGCTCGCAGTCGTCGGAGTGATCGCGTCCTGCGTCCAGGTGTACTCGCTCGGCTACCTGCACGAGCGGCCGGCGTCGTACCACGCTCTCGTCACCCTGTTCACCGCGGCGATGGTGACGGTTGTCGTCGCCGACAGCCTGTTCCTGCTGCTGATCGGGTGGGAGGTGATGGGCGCCTGCTCGTACCTGCTGATCGGTCACTACTGGGAGCGCCGCGACGCCCGCTCCGGCGCGGTCAAGGCGTTCCTGATGACCCGGCTCGGCGACGTCGGGTTCCTGTTCGGCATCTTCGTCCTCGGCGTCGGTGCCGGCACGTTCCGGATCTCCGAGCTGGATCCGGCGCAGATCTCGCCGGGTGTGCTGACGACCGGGACGCTGCTGCTCCTGGTCGGCGTGGTCGGCAAGTCGGCCCAGGTCCCGTTGCAGACCTGGCTCCCGGACGCGATGCCCGGCCCGAGCCCGGTCAGCGCGCTGATCCACGCCGCGACGATGGTTGCCGCCGGCGTCTTCGTGATCGCCCGGCTGTACGACCTGTTCTCGGCCTCCGAGACCACGATGACCGTGCTGGCGATCGTCGCCTGCGTGACGATGCTGTTCGCCGCGTTGTGCGCGATGGCCGCGGTCGAGGTGAAGCGGGTCCTCGCCTGGTCGACCGTGAGCCAGCTCGCGATCATGTTCTCCGGACTCTCGCTCGGTACGGCGGACGGCCGGCACGCAGCGCTTTTCCACCTGGTCACGCACGCCGCGTTCAAAGGCCTGCTGTTCCTCTGCGCCGGCGTCCTGCTCCACCAGGTCGGCAGCGCGGCATTCGTCGTACTGCGTCGTTACACGCGGAAGGGGCGGTTGCGGAAGGCGCTGCCGGTCACGTTCGCCACGATGACGGTCGGACTCGCCGCGCTGGCCGCCGTACCCGGGACCGCCGGGTTCTTCTCGAAGGACGCGGTGGTCGAGGCGGCCTGGGAGCACGCGCGGGACGGTTCGGCCGTCGGGTGGGTCGTGCTGGCCTCGGTGTGCCTGACCTCGGCGCTGACCGCGTTCTACTGCGTGCGGTTGTGGCTGTGGGTGTTCTTCCGGACGCCCGCGCTCGCCGGTGCGCTCGGCGCGTTCGAGGACGACGACTCGATGGCCGACCTCGAGGAGCCCGACACCTCCAAGCTCCGCGACGCGCCCTGGATCATGCTCGCGCCACTCGTGCTGCTCGCGGTCGCCTCGGTCGTCCTCGGGTACGTCGACGGCGTCCACCTCAACTGGGTCGTCGGGCTGGTGACGACCGCACTCGTGGTGATCGGTGCGATTCCGGCGTACTCACTGTGGACGCGGGGTGCTGATCCGCGGCCCGTGGTACTGGAGCGTGAGTTCGGCGTCGACCCGTTGTACCACCGGCTGTTCGCCGTGCCGGCGCGCTGGCTGGCGCGGCTGACGGTGGCTGGGGATCGGGACGTGATCGGGGCGTACGTGCGGGCGACCGGACGCACCGGGACGCTGGCTTCGCAAGGATTCCGGCTGCTGCAGACCGGGAACGTGCAGACCTACCTGACGGCCGCAGTCGTCGGTGTCGTCGCGCTGGCTGTGCTTGCCGGGGTGATCGGCTCGTGAACGCGATCTTGCTGGGGATCCTGGCGCTGCCGTTGCTCGCAGCCCTTGCGTTGTGGGCGGTTCCGGCCACGCTCGGCGACCGGTTGGCCGCGCTTTACGGATCGGTGATCTCCGGACTCGTGCTCGTCGGCTCGCTGCTGCTCTGGCCGCGGACCGAAGGGTGGTTCGCGTACACGCCATTGCAGAACGAGATGCTCGGCGACGACGGCAGACCGTTGCATGCGGTCACCAACGTGCCGTGGATTCCGTCGCTCGGGGTACGTTTCCACGTCGGGGTGGACTCGATCTCGATGCCGCTGATCGTGCTGACCGCGCTGCTGACCTTCCTGTGCTGCCTCTACTCGTTGCGGATCACGCCACGGATCGGCCGGACCCGGTCGCTGGTCGCGCTGCTGCTGGTGATCGAGGCCGGTGTGATCGGCACCTTCTCCGCGATGGACCTGGTGCTGTTCTTCGTCTGCTTCGAGATCGTGCTGATCCCGATGTGGCTTGTCATCGACATCTGGGGTGACGAGCACGACCGGGCCGGGCGCAAGCGGGCCGCGACGACGTTCGTGCTGATGACCGTGCTCGGCTCCGCGCTGATGCTGGTCGGCTTCCTGCTCGTCTACCGGCAGGCCGGGACCTTCGACATCGTCCGGCTGACCAACTCGCCGGTGCTCGGCGGCCATGGCGTCCCGCTGGCCGCGGCCGTGCTGATCGCGGTCGGCCTGGCCGTGAAGGTGCCGCTGTGGCCGCTGCACATCTGGCTGCCGGACGCGCACGCGAAGGCGCCGACGGTCGGATCGGTCCTGCTCGCCGGGGTCTTGCTGAAGCTCGGCACGTACGGCCTGATCCGGATCCTGGTCCCGGTGCTACCGGATGCGACCGTCGCGATCGCGCCGTACCTGGCCGGGTTCTCGACCGTGGCGATCGTCGCGGGATCGCTGGCGTGCCTGGCGCAGACCGACGTGAAGCGGCTGATCGCATACTCGAGCGTCGGCCACATGGGTTTCATCGGGCTGGGGATCGCGACGCTGTCGCCGGCCGGCCTGCGCGGGGCGCTGTTCGCGAACATCGCGCACGGCATCATCACCGGCTTGCTGTTCTTCCTGGCCGGCGCGATCAAGGACCGGCACGACACCAGCGACCTGCGGGCGATCGGGCGGGCGCTGTACGCCCGGCTGCCGCGGATCGGTGCGCTGCTGACGTTCGCCTCCCTGGCCTCGCTCGGGCTGCCCGGGCTGGCCGGATTCTGGGGCGAGATGCTGGTCCTGCTCGGCGCCTACGAACCGGCCGACGTGTTGCCGCGGGCAACCTACCTGGTGTTCATGGTGATCGCCGGGCTCGGGACCGTGCTGACCGCGGCGTACTTCCTCCGGTTGGTCCGCAACCTCTGCCAGGGTGATCCCGCCGAGCACCCGGCCACCGCGTTCGCGGTCGACCTGAGCCGGATCGAGCTGGTCACCTGGGCGCCGCTGATCGTCCTGACCGTCCTGCTCGGCGTCTGGCCCGGTCTACTCCTGCACCAATGGAGCAGCCTGTGACTGTGTTGAATGCCGCGCCTCCGGCGCGGGGGCCATGGGGCTTTGACTCCCGTCCTTCCCTCGTCACTCCAGTCGCTTCGCTCCCTCCGCTCCTCAGTCCAGGACGGGAGGCCCCATGACCCTGACCTGGACTGACTGGCAGGCGGTCGCCGTACCGCTGGCGCTGGCGATCGGTGCGGTTGCGGTGCTGCTGATCGACGGGTTCTGGCGGTCTGCGTCGGCGCAGTTGCGGCACACTCTCGTCACGCTGCTCACCAGCGCGGTCATCCTGTTCGGGCTGGTCTTCGTGTGGGCGCAGCGCGACGACTTCAAGCCGGCGTTCTGCCGGTCGGCGGTCGAGGGCGCGGCCGAGTGCAGCCTGGTGTTCGAGCCGATGACCGCGGGGTTGTGGGCGGTGCTGCTGATCGGCGGACTCGGAGTCGTCGGGCTGTCGACGTACCGGCTGCTGGCGGCCGACATCCCGATCGGGGAGTACCACTTCCTGCTGCTCAGCGCGCTCTCCGGCGCCACCGTCCTCGCCGGGGCGCGTGATCTCGCGACCGTCGTGATCGGCCTGGAGGTCGTGTCGCTGCCGAGCTTCGCGATGGTCGCGCTGCGCCGGGACCGGCGCGGGTCCGAGGGCGCGCTGAAGGCGTTCCTGGTGTCGGTGCTGTCGACCGCGGTGATGCTGTTCGGCGTCTCCTACCTGTACGGCGTGACCGGCTCGCTCTACCTGGCCACGATCGCGAACCGGCTGAACGGGCTCGACCCGGACCTGCAGCGGGTCGCGTTCGCGGCCGGGCTGTTCGTGATCGTCGGGTTCGCGTTCAAGATCGCCGCGGTGCCGTTCCACGCCTGGCTTCCGGACACGTACGTCGGTGCGCCGGTCGAGGTGACCGCGTTTCTTGCAGTTGTGTCGAAGTCGGCCGGTGTCGCTGGTCTGCTGGTGCTGGTGACGTCCGGGATCGCGCCGGACGGATCGGATCTGCGGACTGTGGTCGCCGTACTGGCCGCCGTGACGATGACGGTCGGCAACCTGGCCGCGCTGCGCCAGGTCGAGGCGGTGCGGCTGCTGGCGTGGTCGTCGATCGGTCAGGTCGGCTTCCTGCTTGCGCCGCTCGCAGTCGGCGACGCCCAGGCCGTCGTCGGGTACTTGGCGGCGTACGTCGTGGTGACGCTCGGCGCCTTCGGATCGGTCGCCGTGGTCCAGCGGCACCGGCCGGGCGGGCTGTTGTCCGACTACCGCGGCATGGTGCGCTCCGAGCCGGGGCTTGCGGTCGCGCTGATCTTCTTCCTGGTCGTGCTGGCCGGACTGCCGCCGGGCCTGGCCGGGTTGTTCACCAAGTTCGCCGCGTTCCAGGCCGTCATCGACGCGCACCTCGGCTGGCTCGCGATCGTGATGGCGATCAACGTGATGATCGGCCTGGCCGTCTACCTGCGCTGGGTCGCCGAGCTGTTCCGGCTGCCCGCCGAGGACCCGTTCTCGGTCGACATCGAGTCGCCGGCCGTCGCGATGATCTCGCTGTGCGCCGCGACCGCCGCCGTTCTCTCAGTCCTCCCCAGCACCCTGTTCGCCCTGGCCACCTGACTGCTGCGGCTGCTGCTGCGCGGCGAGGAAGTCCTGGTACTGCGCCCAGACCCGACGCCAGAGCTGGTCGCGGCGGCCCGCGTCGTAGTGCGGCAGCGGCAGATAGAACACGTCGGCCAGTACGGCGAAGTAGTCGGCCGGGCTCTCGATGATCGTCGAGTCCACCCGGTCGGCGAACGTCTCGGTCAGGCCGACCGACCGCATCGCGACGGCACTGGTCGGTTTCCGGCGGAACGCAGAAGCCAGCCGGACGAACGGGGAGTCGGGCGCGGCCGACAGCTTGGCGTGCTGAGCAGCGAACGCGTCCAGCCCGACCGTGGCCGACTCGAAGTCCATCCCGATCAGGCCGCTGCGCGGGTCGTGATCCAGCCGCCAGCCGTCGACCTTCTCCGAGGCACGCAACCGCAGCGGGAACGGCTCCTGGTAGGCGCTGCTGCCGACCTCGAGCGGCATCGGTGTCACAAGCCCGGCACCGAGCCCGACGTCGGCCAGCCACGTCCGCTCCGGGTCCTCGGCCAGCCCGGTGACGGTGAGCGCCATGTGACTCGCATCGACGTCACCTGGCCGGTTCGGTGTCTCCGCGCCACCGCGGTGCATCCCCACCCGGTAGCCGAGCTCGGTCAGCAACAACGCAAACGTGCCGTTCAGCTGAAAGCAATAGCCACCCGCCTCACGCGCGATGATCCGCTTCGCGGCGTCCTCCGGCTCCAGCGGTCCGCCCTCGCCGAACTGGTACTGCACTGTTTCGTACGGAACGGTGTCCACGAAGGCCTGGTGCAGCCGCGACAACCCATCCAGCGTGGGTGGTCCGTCGTACTGGCTGATCCCGATCCGTCGTAAGAGCGCCTCCGTGTCCATCCGCCTAGGCTAGGCGGATGGAGGTACTCGACGCAGAGCAGTCATTGCAGGCCGCGCCCGAGCTAGCCGCGGTCTACCTGTCCGCCTTCGGAGCACCCGGGTACGACGAGGAGCCTGCGCGGGCCGAGCAGTTTGCGAGCGAGCAGCTGCCGACGCATGCCGCGCGTGACGGCTTCAAGCTGGTCACGGCGAAGGCGGACGGCCGGATCGTCGGGTTCGCGTACGGGTACACCGGGCAGCGTGGGCAGTGGTGGTCGGACCGGCTGGTGGAGACGGCACCGACGGAGATCGTTGACGAGTGGGTGGGCGGGCACTTCGAGTTCGTCGAGCTGGCGGTCGCGGTCGAGGCCCAGGGACAAGGGGTCGGCTCGGCGCTGCACGACGTACTGATGGCTGATCTGCCGCACGAGAAGGGGCTGCTGTCGACGTACGTCGATGATCGGCCGGCGCCTCGGCTGTACCGGCGGAAGGGGTGGCAGCTGCTGATGCCGGACCTCGGGTGGGGGTCGGCGCTCTACGGCCTCAGGCTGCGCTGAGGTTTTGGACACCGCGGTGCCGCTGGTACCGCGACCTGGCAGGGTAGGGGCCATGACCTCAGAGCGGATCTATGTCGGGAGCTACACGAGTCAGCCAGGCGGCGGCGAGGGTATCGGGCTCGGCCCGCTGGACGGGATCGGGCTGGTGGCGACGACCGCCGATCCGTCCTTCCTGGTCAGGTCCGCGGACGGGCGGTTCCTCTACGTCACGAACGAGACCGAGGACGGCCGGGTCAGCGCGTTCGCGATCCAGCCGGACGGCGCGCTGGAGCTGGTGAACGACCAACCGACCGGCGGCGACCACCCGTGCCACCTGGACATCGACCCGTCCGGCGGGTACCTGCTGTCGGCGAACTACACCTCCGGCTCGGTCGCGATCCACCCGATCGCGGCGGACGGATCGCTCGGCGAGGCCACCCAGGTGCTGCAGCGCGAGGGCACCGGGCCGAACAAGGAGCGCCAGGAGGGACCGCACGCGCACCAGATCGCGTTCGACCCGTCCGGGGCCTACACGTTCGACGTCGACCTCGGGTCGGACACCGTCTACACCTCCACGCTGACCGAGGACGGGCGGCTGGAGGAGGTCGACCGGCTGCACATCCACCCGGGCGCGGGTCCGCGGCACCTCGTGTTCCATCCGACCGCGGGGGCGGCGTACGTGATCAACGAGCTCGACTCGACGCTGACTGTCTGCAGCTACACGGACGGCAAGCTGCAGATCGTCCAGACCGCATCGACCCGGCCGGCCGACTCACCGGGGGAGAACTTCCCGGCCGAGCTGCTGATCTCCGCCGACGGCCGCAATCTCTACGGCTCCAACCGCGGCGACAACACCGTCGCGGTCTTCGCCATCGCCGCCGACGGCCTGTCCGTCGACCTCGTCCAGACCATCGGCTCCGGCGGCAACTGGCCCCGCCACCTTGCCTTCAGCAACGACGGGACCCGTCTGTACGCAGCCAACGAACGCTCCGACACCATCGCCACCTTCGTCATCGACGCCAACGACGGCACCCTGATCGACGACGGCGCCCCGGTCACCTGGCCCAAGCCGGTCTGCATCCTGCCGGCCTGATCCGGTCGGCGCATACTGCTGGTGTGCGGTGCTCGATCAACATCCCCAACTTCGGGGACTTCGCCGATCCGCGGAAGGTCGCCGAGGCAGCACGCCTGGCCGAGGAGGCCGGCTGGGACGGGGCGTTCGTCTGGGACCAGCTGATCGGCTACAACCGCGACCTCATCGGCGAGTTTGCCGCCACCAACCTCCTGCTCGCCGCCGCGGCCCTCACGACCAGCCGCATCCGGCTCGGCACCGCCGTCACCCCGGTGCCGCGCCGCCGGCCCCAGCAGCTCGCCCGCGAGATCGCCACGCTCGACCGGCTGTCCGGCGGACGGATCATCCTCGGCGTCGGTCTGGGCGACCCGATCCCCCACGAGTACGGGCGGTTCGGTGAACCCACCGACCCCAGACTGCTGGCGGCCCTGCTGGACGAAGGGCTGGAGGCGATCACCCGGCTGTGGACGGGGGAGCCGGTCACCTATCAGGGCCGCTACGTCACGATCGACGACGTCGTGATGGTGCCGACGCCGGTGCAGCAGCCGCGGGTCCCGATCTGGATCGGCGGCCACTGGCCGAACAAGCCGCCGGCCCGGCGGGCCGCCCGCTGGGACGGCGCCATCCTCACCGTCGGCGCGTGGGAGGAGCCGCCGCAGCCGGCCGTGGTGGCCGACATGCTCGCCTACATCCGCTCGCACCGTGAACGGGACGAGCCGTTCGACCTGGTGGTCGGAGGCTCGAGCCCGGTCGACCCGGCCAGAGCTCGCGACCTGCTCGCCCCACTCGCCGGGGCCGGCGCGACGTGGTGGGACGAGCGGTTCCCGTTCGAGAAACTCGGTCAGTACGACGCTCTCCGCCGGCGCATCGAGCTAGGACCGCCGGCGTGAGCTGAGCTACGCCTTCGCGGCCAGGTACAACCGCAGGATGGTGTCGTAGTCGATGATCTCGGCGGCCGCGTCGGCGAGCTCGGCGGCGGTGACGGGCTGGTGGGTGCCGGTGATCAGCAGTTTGCGGGGTTCGTCGACCTCGACGCCGTACTTCGTGTGGACGAAGGTGCGGTTCTCCGGGGTCTTGAAGTAGTCGGCGTACTTCGCGAGCTGGGCCGCGCTCTCGCCGACCGTGGCCGAGCGGCGGTGCTTCTTGCCGGGCTCGCGGAGCGGGAGGCCGAGGTCGCCGACGATGTGCGTCCCGTCCGAGCGCTCCAGGATGAAGTCCGGGGTGACGACGCCGTCCGGCCCCTCGAGCGACGGCCGGGGGATCAGGCGGGTCGCGTCGAAGGCGGCAAGCAGGATGTTCTCGTGCTCGGCCAGGAACTCCTCCGCGGTCGCGTTCGGCAGGCCGTGCGCGAGGTAGGTGCTGGTGAACGCCTCGCTCTTCAGGCCCTCGTCGCCCTTCGGCGCGCTCACGGTGCCGACCGGGTCGAGGTGCGCGGCGGCGCCGGCGAAGTTGCGCAGGAAGTCCAGGTACTTGCCGGCCGGCTCGGAGCGGTGGATCGCCAGCGCGAAGAAGGTCCAGTGGGTGCGGGTCGCCGTACCGGCCGAGTGCACGAACAGGACCCGGTCGAAGGTGGAGTAGTTGCCCGGCGCGAACTTCAGCAGCTGGTCGCCGGGGCCGACGTACTCGGTGCCGAGGATCTTCTCCACGCCCGGGAACCAGTCCACCAGCTCGCGGCGGCCGGTCTCGGTGGCGACGGTCGCGTCCTTGACGATGTTCTCGCCGGGGAGGGTGAGGACCGGGGTGCCGTCGGCGACGCCGAAATACTCCTCGACGCTGTTCGCCTTCTGCCGCCGTACCTCCAGGGAGCGGTACTCGCGGCTCACGCCGACCAGCTCGAGGATGTTCCAGTCCGGCGTCTCGGTGAGCAGCATGATGCGCGGGTAGAGCAGCTGGCCCGGCAGCTCGGCGCCGTGGCTGGCCGGGAGGTGGTCACTCACACTCTTGAGGTGTTCCCCCCAGAACTGAGTGTTCACCTTCACGAACTCGGTCGGTTTCAACGCACCTGCTCCTCTCGGCCTACTCGGTCATCAGAGCAAACCACAGCCCGGCCCGCCGGTATTCCGCGGCGGGCCGGGGTTTTGGTCCGTCAGTTGGTGACCAGGGCGTCGAACATGCCGGCCTGGTACGAGCCGCCCGGGTTCTTCACGATGACCTGCATCCGGTTGGCCGCGTTGATCAGGCCGACCAGCGTGACTAGGGCCGCGAGTTGGTCGTCGTCGTAGTGCTTGCGGACCTCGTCCCAGGTCTCGTCGGACACGCCCGGCGCCGCGTCCGCCATCCGGGTGCCCTCCTCGGCCAGCGCCAGCGCCGCCCGCTCGGCGTCGGTGAACACCGTGGACTCGCGCCAGGTGGCGACCAGATTCAGCCGTACGGCGGTCTCGCCCGCGGCCGCCGCGTCCTTGGTGTGCATGTCGGCGCAGAACCCGCAGCCGTTGATCTGGCTGGCCCGCAGGCTGACCAGCTCCTGCGTGGACTTCGGCAGCGTCGACTGCTCGAGCAGCACGCTGAGGCCCGCGAGCCGCTTGCCGAGCTTCATCGCGAACGCGTTCTCCATCATGTTGAATCGCATGGGCGTCGTCCTCGTGGTTGTTGGTTTTGACCACGAGATGCCGCTGGTGTGCACGCTGTGACTGTGACGTGAGCCACCGAAACCCGATGTCACAAACCGGCCCCGGCCGGCGTCTCGTGCGTGACAGAGAGGATGGACTTATGAGCGAGCGGATGGACTCCGCCACGGAGGCCTTCGTCACCCACCGCAACCTGCTGTTCACGGTCGCCTACGAACTGCTCGGCTCGGCCGCCGACGCGGAGGACGTGCTGCAGGAGACCTGGCTGCGCTGGGTGGACGTCGACCTGGACACCGTGCGGAACCAGCGCGCGTACCTGGTCCGGATCACCACCCGCCAGGCGCTGACCCGGCTGCGGACACTCGGCCGCCGCAAGGAGTCGTACGTCGGCCCGTGGCTGCCCGAGCCTCTCCTGACTGCTCCCGACGTGGCCGAGGACGTCGAGCTGGCCGACAGCGTCTCGATGGCGATGCTCCTGGTCCTGGAGACCCTCACCCCGACCGAGCGCGCCGTCTTCGTGCTGCGAGAGGTTTTCGCCCTCGAGTACGACGAGATCGCCGAGGCGGTCGACAAGTCGCAGGACGCCGTACGCCAGATCGCCCACCGGGCCCGCTCGCACGTCGCGGCGCGCCGCCCGCGCGGCTCGGTCACGCAGGCGCAGTCCCGCGACGCCCTCCAAGCGTTCCAGCGGGCGATCGAGACCGGCGACCTCCAGAGCCTCCTCGATCTGCTGGCGCCGGACGTCGTACTCCTGGGTGACGGCGGCGGCGTGAAGCAGGCCGTCCCACGCCCGATCGTCGGCGCCGACAAGGTCGCCCGCCTGCTCTCCGCCGGCCTCCCCAACCTCCCCGCCGACGTGGCCGTCGAGCCCGTCCAGATCAACGGCTACCCCGGCCTCATCGTCCGCATCGACGGCGAGATCGACGACGTAGTGGCCCTCCGCATCGACGAAGGCCTCATCACCGGCCTCTACGTCATCCGAAACCCGGAAAAACTCTCCCGCGTCGAGCAAGAGACCGCTGTCACTCGCTGACCAACGAACAGCCCCTGACCGCTGTGGGTCAGGGGCTGTTCTGTGTGCTCAGGCGGTGAAGGACTCGGGGCCGAAGCGGCCCCAGGCTACGAAGGCGGCGAGGGCCAGGTAGACCAGGTCGGCCGCGACGTACTTGAACTCGCGGCGGCGGAACCGGGTGATCGCAGCACCCGTCATGAGCACCACCAGACCGACCGCGGCGACCGGGACCAGCACAGGCGCAATGTCCAGTACGGCGGGCAGGATCAGCCCGACCGCCGCGAGTATCTCCAGGGCTCCGATCGTCTTAACTCCACCGGCGCTGAAGTCCTCGACCCAGTGGGCGCTCGGCCCGAACGCGAAGATCTTCTCCTTCGGCATGACCACCTTGCCGCCGCCTCCGAACAGGTAGGCGACCGCCAGCAGGCCGGCAACAATCCACAACGCGACATCCATCAATCTTCTCCGTGACATCCACAGGTTCTTGTCGCCCACGAGACGCCGAAGCCGCGCTCCCTGTGACATCGATCGAAGTTGGCTGCCCTGTGGACTTCGACGGCAGGCCGACCGTCGACCTCACGCTCTCCGAGCGACTGGCGGAGGACGAGGTGCCACACGACCAGCGTGGCAGCCGACAAGCGAGCGACGAGCCGAGTGCCTGGACCAAGCCTCGCCAGTCCACGGGCTGGCTGGGGTGCAGGCGCCTTCATCGGTCCGGTCGGGAGTATCGTGTCGGCATGCCGTCACTGCCGTGCTGGCGAGGGTCCGACTCATCCATGCCGGCCACGGATCCGCCACGGATCGACCACGGATCCTGACCGGTGCCATGACCCAGCCCGGGTTCCTCAGTAACGCCGGCGTCTCCGAGCGTGAAGCCGAGGTGCTCGCCCTGGTAAGTCAGCGTCTCAGCAACGCCGAGATCGCCAACCGCCTGTTCATCTCGACCCGGACCGTGGAGAGCCACGTCTCGTCGCTGCTGAGAAAGCTTGGCATGTCCGACCGCCGAGCCCTCGCCGGCGCGGCCGCCACGCTCGCGGAAGCGGACAATCGCCTTGCCACCCGGGCGGCGAGCCCGTCGCTGCCGTCGCCGTTGACGTCGTTCGTGGGAAGGACCGACGAACGGACTGCCGTTGCAGACGCTTTGGCCCGGCACCGGATGGTGACGGCGGTCGGCCCTGCTGGGGTGGGAAAGACACGGCTCGCGCTGGCAGTGGCGGGCGACATCAGCGGCCGCTATCCGGACTGCGCGTGGTACGTCGACCTTGTCCCGGTCACCGACACCACAATGGTCGGCGCCGCGGTGGCGAGCGCTTTCGGGTTCGGGGAACAGCCCGGGCGGACACCGGCCGACACCGTGGTGGCCAAGCTGGCCGATGCCGAGGCGCTTGTGGTGCTGGACAACTGCGAGCACCTCGTGGACGGCGTGACGACCTTCGTCGAGCGGCTGCTGTCGACCTGCCTGAAGGTGACGGTGCTGGCGACGAGCCGGGTCCGGTTGCAGGTGCCGTTCGAATCGGTCTTCCCGGTGCCGGGGCTGTCCCTCGACGAAGCCGGTGGGCGGGGCGACGCGGTGGCATTGTTTGTCGAGCGGGCCGCGATGGCCGGCTGGTCCTCGCCGTACGCCGACGACCGCCGCCGGCTCGCGGCAATCTGCGCCGAGCTGGACGGGATCGCCCTGGCGATCGAGCTGGCGGCCGCGCGGCTGACCACGTTCGGGCTCGACGGCCTGGAGGCGGGTCTGGCCGACCGGCTGGGCCTGCTGGCGGGCGGACCCCGGCTGGACGACCGGCACCGGTCGGTGCGCTCCGCCCTGGACTGGAGTTTCGGTCTGCTCGACGAGAGAGACCAGATCGTCCTGCGCCGAGTGTCGGTGTTCGCGGCAGCGTTCACCTCCACGGCGGCTGCCACGGTGGCCGGGCAAGCTCCGCTGATGCCCGGAGAGGTGGCGGGGGCGCTGGCGCGCCTCGCCGACCACAACCTGCTGGTGGTGGTGCCGGCCCCCGGCGGAACCCGCTACCGGATGTTGGAGACGATCCGGCAGTACGGCGCGGAGCGGATGGCCGAGGTCGGTGAGCGGGCCGAGGTCGGAGGCCGTCATGTGCGCTGGTGCCTGACGACAGCCGCCCGGCTGGAAGCGGCCGAGGGCGACATCAGTGCCGACTTCGACGAGGTCGCCGACGACCTGCGGGCTGCGCTCGGCTGGGCGATCGGCCAACCGCTGCGGCGGGCCGACGCCCATGAGCTGGCCGGGCGGCTGGCCGAGCTCACGTTCGCCCGGGGGATGCCGAGCGAGGCGCAGCGGCGCTTCGAGGAGGCGGCGGCACTCGCGGCCGATCCCGCCGAAGCGGCCCGGGATCTGCATCTCGGCGCGGCCGTGGCCTGGGGCCGGGGGGCGGGCAACGAGGCGGTGCGGCTGTACCGAGCCGCCGCCGACGAGGCTCGCCGGGCTGGTGACCGGCGGCGTGCTGCCGTCGAGCTCGCTACCGCCGCCGAACTCGTCCTCCACGCACCGGGCGTCATGTCCGAGCTGGCCTCGCCCGGCGAACGACAGGCCCTGTTGGACGAGGCATGGACGCTGGCGTTCGGTGATCCCTACGTCGAGGCGGCCATCCTCAACGTCGTCGGTTTTCAAGACGAGCGCGACCCGCAGTCGAGCGAGCTCATCGAACGCGCCGTCGAGCTGGCCCGGCGAGTGGACGACGCCCGTCTGGAGAGCTCCACCCTCGACTCGCTGACCGGCTTACAGCTCGCGCGCGGCGAGTACGAGGGCGCCGCCGCCACCGTCCGACGTCGCCTCGAGCTGCTCACACCCCGGGCCCACGAGGTCGAGATGGCGTGGGAGTACACCGACGCGCTGCACATGGCGTGCGTGGTGTACGTGGCCGCGGGGAACCTCGAGGCCGCTCGCCACTACGCCCAGCAGCGGCGCGAGCTGCCCTTCTTCCGCGAGACGGATCACCTGGCCGTCGCCTGGCTGCTCACGACGGCAGCCGACGCCGGCGAGTTCGACGAGGTGGTCGACCTCGCCCTCCAATTCCGGCGCGGATGGATCGAGGCCGGCCGTCCGCCGATGTCCGGCTTCGCCTTCGCCGCCGCGGCGGCGGCCATGGTGTACGGCATCCGCGGCGACGACGAGGCGCGCCGCGAGTGGCTCGCCATCCTCACCGAGATGCTGCGGGCGGCGGTGCCGGCGGTGTCCGGAACGCCGGCGTACATGCACGTCTTCGGCGGGCTGGTGGCGCTGCACCGGGGTGAGCTCGACGACGCGCTGGCCCTGCTGACGGACGCACCCGAGTCGTTCAATCACTGGCAGTGGCACGACGGCGTCTGGCGGCAGTGGTACACCGCCCTCTGGGCCGAGGTCGCGGTGCTGGCCGAACGGGCCGACCGCCACGAACGCATCGAACGGGCCAGGTTCATCGTCGCCCACAATCCGATCGCGTCGGCGATCGTCGACCGGGCCGAGGCCATCGACGCGCACGACGGTGAAGGGCTCCTGGCAGCCGCCGCCGCTCTCGACGCCGCCGGGTGCCGCTATCAATGCGCCCGCACCCTCGTCCTCACCGGCGGCGAATCGCGGGCCGAAGGCGAGGCGATCATGACTGCGATCGGCGCGACGCCGATGACCACCTGATCGCGCGTCGTTCAGACGAATCGGGCAACCCTCCCTCATCCACATGCGCGAGCACCTCGGCCTCGCGCTCAGAGACACGTGCGCCGCTGAGTGTTCGGGGCATCACCATCGGTCCGCCCCTGATCCGTGGAATCAGTGGCCTATCCGTAGCCGGCACGGATGCGCCTGGCCCGCCGCACGACGACGGTGGCCTTACAAACACATCGCACAGAAGGAGATCCGCGACATGAACACAACCGCCACAGAGTCGCCTATGCACAACGGCGTAGACACGGCCACCCTGTTCGCCACCCTGGACGCCGTCGCAGCTGCCCCGGACCTCGCAAAGTTCCAGTTCCGCGCGACCAACCGCTGGGTCAACGGGACTCACAACCGCTCGACCATCCACGGGTTCTACGGCGCCGGACAGGAGCTCACCCACCGGGAAACCGCGACCATCGACGCCGACCACCCAGAGGTGCTCGTGGGGGCGGACCACGCACCCACCCCGGTCGAGTACCTGCTACACGCCCTGGCCGCCTGCCTCACCTCCGGGCTGGCCAACATCGCAGCTGTGCGCGGCGTCAATCTGACCTCGGTCGAGTCCACCGTCGAAGGCGACATCAACCTGCTCGGCATCCTGGGCCTGTCGGACGGCGTCCGCAACGGCTACCAGGAGATCCGGGTCAGCTTCCGTCTCGAGGGTGACGATCCTGACAAGCTCCGTCAGGTTGTCGAGCAGTCACGGCTGCGCTCGGCTGTCTACGACATCATCACCAACAGCGTGCCGGTGAGCATCGAGGTACGCACGTGACCCGGCGCCCGTACGACGTCGTCGTCGTCGGGGCGCGTCCCGCGGGCGCCGCTACGGCCTTGATCCTGGCCCGTGCCGGACTCGAGGTGCTGGTGGTCGACCGCAGCCGCTACGGAGCCGACACCCTTTCCACCCATGCCCTGTTGCGCGGGGGTGTCCTGCAACTGGCCCGGTTGGGGCTGTTGGACAAGATCGCCGCCGGCACGCCACCCGTGCGGGGCTGCGTGTTCCAGTACGGCGAGGAACGAATCCAGGTGCCGATCAAGCCCCATGCCGGCGTCGAAGCCCTGTACGCCCCGCGCCGGACCGTCCTCGACCCCATCCTGGTCGACGCGGCCCGGGACGCGGGCGCCGAGATCCGCTTTGGCGTAGCCATCACCGAGCTACGTCTGAACCGTGCCGGACGGGTGACGGGGGTTGTTGGTCGAGACAGCACGGGTGCCTCGTTCACCGCCGATGCCGGGATCACCGTCGGTGCGGACGGTGTGGGCTCCACGATCGCTCGCCTGACAGGCGCAACGGTCGAACGGGCCGCCACCGGTGCTGCTGCGTTCATCTACGGCTACTGGGACGGGATGCGTGTCAACGACTACGAGCTGTTCTATCGATCGGGAACCGCCGCGGGCTACTTCCCCACCAACCGTGGCCAGGTGTGCGTCTTCGCCGCGACCTCGCGGCGACGATTCCGATCCGAGTCCAGGACAGGCAAAGCTCGCGTCTACGACCGGCTCCTCGGCGAGGCGGCCCCGGGCGGGGCTCACCGCGCTGCCGGTGCACGACCACCGCAGCAGCTGCACGTGTTCACAGCCAGACCCGGTTTCATCCGGCGCGCCCACGGACCCGGGTGGGCGCTGGTAGGCGATGCCGGCTACTTCAAGGACCCGATCACGTCCCACGGCATCACTGACGCACTCCGCGACGCCGAGCTCCTCGCCCGAGCGATCGTTACAGCGTCAAGTGGAGAAGCTACCGAAGAGGCCGCCCTCGCGACGTACCAGGCCACCAGAGATCGCCTCTCGGAGCGCCTGTTCGACGTCACCGACCAGATCGCATCGTTTGCCTGGAACCTCGACCAGATTCCGACCCTGCTCCTCCATTTGAGCAACGCGATGAACGACGAGGTGAGCTGGCTGCACCAACTGGACGCTCTCGGCGCTGAGCCGACGTCCTGACTCATCTGAGACCGCGAATGGTCATCGACACCGGTGACGACCTCCGCCTCCCGCAGCTCCCCGGCGCCGGGCTGACCAGCTGGCCCGCCCACGACATCGCCTCCACAACTGCATCGAACCCGGCCGCTCGAAGCGGACAGAGGAGTCCCGCGGCCGCTTCCGCGGCCGCGCCTTCACCAGGCCACGGCGTCGCAAGCTCGACAGTTGCTCGCGCCATTCACCGGTCACTGGAGGCCTACTACGGATGTACGTCCAACGCCGCTCCTAGGCCCGCAGAAGCGACCTGCACCGACGGACAGCAGAAAGCGGCCAAGCAACAGAGCGAAGCGAAGGCCCCCCGACAGCGAGCCCCCAGCCCCAGCGGCCGAGCGAAGCGAAGGCGCCCCCCGACAGCGCGCCCGGCCACAGCGGCCGAGCGAAGCGAAGGCCCAGGGGGTGCGGGTGGCGGAGCCCCCGCTCGCGGCAAGCGAAGCGCAGCCGCACAACACGACGAAGGCGACCCGCTCCGCGCTTTCCGCGGACACAGGTCGCCTATCGACTTCGTGGCGAGTGCAGGGTTCGAACCTGCGTAGGCATACGCCGACAGATTACAGCCCAGACCGCAACCTAGGCTCTGACCAGGCGAAACGCCGTTCCCAGACGACGCCAGGGCACAAACAGGGCACGAGGACGCGGAATCACCCCAGACCGGTACCGCAAGGTCCCGGCACCCAGTCTGCGATCTCCGGAGTATGAGTAGCCCGAATGACGGATCCGCGACCGATTTCGCGCTGGCCATGTGGCTCCGTCGCGGTAGGGTCGAGGCAGGACCAGATCGACCGTATCTGGAGCACTGGTGAGGTTTGCCGCCGTCTCCGCGCTCGGCCACGACGGGTTGCTCCGTGACCACAACGAGGACAGTCTCGTCGTCGGCCCGTGGACTCTTTGCGCGTCCATGTCGCAGGTCCCGGAGACGTTCATGTTCCCGATCGGGCGGCCACTGGTGGTCGCCGTCGCCGACGGGCTCGGCGCCCATCCGGCCGGAGCGCTGGCCAGCACTTTGGTTGTCCAGCAACTGGCACGGGTTGGGCCGCATCTGGCCGACGAGCGGTCCGTGCGTTCGGCGATCGACGAATGCAACAAGCGGGTCTACGAGGCGGCCGACCGCGATCCGCGCTGCATCACCATGGGAACGACCGTAGCCGGTGTCGTTCTGACCGCGGACTCGGTGTTTGTCTTCAACGTGGGTGACAGCCGGGTGTACGCCTGCAACGGGTTCGAACTCTCGCGCCTGAGTATCGACGACAGTCCGCCGTTGCAGGCCGGACAGACACATACGACGATCGTCACGCAGACGCTGGGCGGATATCCGTCGTACGAGGAAATCGACACGCATGTCCGCATCCGCCCGCTGAACGACGCGGAACGCTATCTGGTCTGCTCCGACGGCTTGAGCGACGTTGTCGACGACGAGCTGATCAGACGGCTGCTGAGCGATCACCGCGGTGGCAGGGCAGTCTTCGAGTTGTGGAAGGCGGCGATCGCCGGCGGTGGCCCGGACAACATCACGCTGGCCCTGGTCGAGGTCGAACGCTAGCCGGTACGACGCCTGAGGCGATCCACCTACCCGCCGTCAGCTGGTGAGACCGCGATGCGCTCAGACTTCGAGGGTGCCGCTGTAGGTGCTGCTGAGGTGCGCGCCTGCGAGGTGGCGGGTCAGGCCACCAACGCCGGTCATCCCTGCGAACTGACCGGTCGCGTCTTGCACTTCCCAGCTGCCGGTAGCGCGGCGTGGGTTTCCGTAGCCTTTGCCTTTGAAGAAGGTCTTGCCGGCGCCGCACCCCACTCCGGCCTCAGCCAGGGTAAGCGTGCTGCCATCAGCGAGCGTGAATCTGGCCGTCGCCGTGTACTCCCTGCACGGCTCGCCCGTTTGCTGGATCGATGAAGAAGCGGTACTGCGCCGCACCGAACTCCTCGATGATCGCGTCGCCGCACAATTGGGCACCGTCCGGACACCCGAAGGGCAGCTGCTGAGTGCCCTTGATCTCGGCGCTGAAGTCGGTGGTCTGGGCTGCGGCCGGGTGAGCCAGGAGCAAGCTGACGGCCGATGAAACAAGGAGTGCGAAGCAGATCGCGCCGCGGCGGGAAATGATGGGAACTCGGCACCACATACTGCCCCTCCATGGTCCATTCCTGGAACCTGCGCCGTCAGCGCAACTGTAAGAGAGCATCCAGATCGCTGCGTTGTCGCTGCGTTGTCGCCGCGTTCGGCGGTGGCGATTCGATGAACCGCAGCGATCAGTCGCCGATGGCAACCAGTCTGTCAACGAAGGCGAGTGAATGCTGCCGACGAAGACTGGAGTCGCACTCCACGGACCGCCGGCAAAGTCGAGCACGCCTTGCTGTTCATGGAGGCGTTGCCGCGGGATCTCGGTCAGCAGTGCGAGCTGGGCATCGTGAGCCGAGCCCGATGTGGGTCGATCCCCACCACCGGATGGCCCTGCTGGTGCACGGTCCGCACGGCCC
This sequence comes from Kribbella sp. NPDC050470, assembly GCF_044458365.1. Classification (NCBI taxonomy): domain Bacteria; kingdom Bacillati; phylum Actinomycetota; class Actinomycetes; order Propionibacteriales; family Kribbellaceae; genus Kribbella; species Kribbella sp. NPDC050470. Next base: position 144,063 of record NZ_JBITHV010000009.1, read on the forward strand.
GAGCACCCGACGCGGTGGGCGCCGACCGGATGAACGAGGCCACGCCGCCGGCTACCAACCCCCGAATTAGTCACCCCGAAACGCCTCCCGCCGACACAAAGGCGCAGGTCAGCAGCCTGCCCACCCTCCGGAGCCGCATGGGTGGCACGAGTCAGGCCTGAGCATCGCTCAATCCGTCTGATGCTCCCGCCGATCCCGACCCGTCTGCAAAGTCCGTCCTGGGTACGGGTCTGGGTACAGGTGTACGGGGGCGGTCCGCTCCGGTTGTACGAGCGAGTGACGGGGTCATATCGCCGTACTGCGTCCGTGTCGACGGCAACTAAAGCTGCCCAGTGGCCGGCGGGTTAACAGTCCGACTTCGCAAGGGCCAGGATCTGGCGTTTTCAACGCGTCGTTGCCATGGTGACTTTGACGAACTGTTGGGAACGCGGTGCTCACCGGGCGCCGGGTGCGCTCATCTCTGGGAGGGAACGGCCGTGGACGCGATGACGAATGACTTCGGGGAAGTCCTCCTGTGGAGCTTCTGGTTCTTCATCTGGATCGCCGCGCTGATGGTGTGGTTCCGTTGCCTGTGGGACCTGTTCACCGACCGGTCGCTCAGCGGGTGGGCAAAGGCCGGCTGGGCGATCCTGCTCATCTTCGTGCCGTGGCTGGGGGCACTGATCTACCTCATTGTCCGTGGCCGGAGCATGAACGATCGGCAGCAGAAGGCGTTTGCGGACCAGCAGGCCGCGCAGGAGAAGTACATCCAGGAGGTTGCACGCACTTCCAAGAGCCCGGCCGACGAGATTGCAAGCGCCAAAGAATTGCTCGATTCCGGAACGATCACGCAGGCCGAGTACGAATCCCTCAAGGCCAAGGCGCTTGCCTGACCACACCGAACTCACGTGAAGATATTGCTTTGCGAACGGGACAGCGACCGTGGGGGTACGCGATGCCAGCGCTGCACAGAGGGTTGTCAGGGGGTAGGTGTGGGCATTCCTATTCGCCCACGCATTCAGCGTATTGAAGGTCAGAGGCGCGACGATCACAGCGTCGGCCTTCGGAGTCCTCTTGGACTCCAATGTAGAGGGTGCGATCGGTCACGCGAGTACTCCTGCGCGGGCTGGACGGATCTCCGAACTCGGCCGCGACCGACGCCCGGTGGATTAGGACGTTGGTCGGACCGAAGGCGGTCCACCCATGGTTGCCGTCATGTGCCAGGAGGTCCGCGAGCCGGGTGGCGGTAGACAGACGCCGCCATGCGCCCGGCAGAGGCGCGGCACCTGAACAAGGACCGGGCCGAGAACACCACGAGACGAGTACCCGCACCACCGGCTCTCGTGCGGGCGCTGCGCAGCCACGGAGAGCGCTTCGGCCCCGGTCCTGACGGCCACCTCTTCGTCAGCCGCGCGGGCCAATTCGGGCGCCCGTTGCCAGCGGCCTATTGCAAGCCCGTCCACCCGAACACCGTCACCCGCACCTGTGCCAAGGCCGCGCGAAGGTGCTGACCGCGGACCAGCTCGCGAAGCGCCACGCCGCTCGACCGTACGACCTTCGCCGCGTGGCGGATCGCCTCCAACTGCACGCCGGCGTCCCCGCCACTCAGGTAGCCGAGTGGCTGGCAACTCGGTAAAGATGGCCATGGAGGTCTACGCCGGGTGCATCGACGGCCGGACCAGCACAGCCCTGAAGCGGCTGATGGTCGCGACGGACGCGGACGAGGCCGGACCAGCCCCGAAGAGCCAGGGTAGGAATAGGGCAAACAAGACCGTTGCTCGCCGGTCCTGACCGGACACCGCCGGACACCGAACCCCAGATACGACAGTGGCCCCTGACCTGCGTTTCCGCAGGTCAGCGGCCACTTTTGCACCTTCTGCCTTGCTCGTGGCGGGTGCAGGGTTCGACCTGCGTAGGCATACGCCGACAGATTTACAGACCAGCTCGCGGGACCGAGTTACCTGCGCAAACGGGTACCACTGCATCGCCTTCGACATACCGCCGACAAACCGACCGTGAGCGACGAGCTGGACGGTCCATGAACACTTCGCTCGGATGGTCGGCTATCGAGATTTGAACTTGCGACTCCGGGTTCGTGGGCGCACGGTACTGACTCTTTCGTCCGCACGAGGCGTAGCCTGTCTATAGCCTTGGAGGGGGCGGCTTATTGGGGGTCTGGCCGATGGGCACAGGGTTCGCGCGCGCAGGGTGGTTGCGGCGACGGGGTCATTCGGCCTCATGGCCGAGAAGCTTGGAGCTGATCTGATGACTGCGCGCATGCGAAACGACCAAACCTGACCTGTGGGCTAGAGCATGCCGATTCAGCGTGTAGGCCACCTCCGGCGGTTGTTCGACCCTCGATCGTCCCGAAGGTCGCCGACGAACGAACCCCAGGCCCACAACGCTCGGTTAGCGAGCGGGGATGACTCCTGATGAGCTCGGTCCTCATCGAGAGCAAGCTCTGCTCTCCGAGACTTCGATCGGCGATTGTGCCGCGCCCGCGACTGGTCGAGGGTCTGTCCTCCGCGGAAGAGCCGATCATCGCCGTGGTCGCGCCGCCGGGGTTCGGCAAGACCACCCTGCTTGCGCGGTGGCAGTCGGTAGACGAGCGCCCGTTCGCATGGTTGTCCCTCGACGAGGATGACAACGACCCGCTCGCGTTCTGGTCACACCTTGTCGCATCGGTCGCTCGGGTCGTTCCGAACTTCGCAGACTCGGTGTTGCCTGCACTGAGCTCGCTGGGCGGGTTGGCTATCGACACGACGGTGGGGCGGATCCTCAACGAGCTGTACGCCGTGGACGTCGAGATCGTCATCGTCCTGGATGACTACCACCGGATCACGAACCGTCCGTGCCACGAAACCCTGGCGTTGTTCCTTGAACGGCTACCGCCGACCGTACGGCTGGTCATCTCGACGCGGTCGGACCCCCTGCTGCCGATGGCGCGATGGCGGGCGAATGGGCGGCTGTTGGATGTGCGAGCGGCTGAGCTCGCCTTCAACGACACCGAGGCTGCGGATGCGCTCAACCGAGTCTGGGGACTCGATCTGAGCCCCGAGTCGATCTTGGTCCTCAACGAACGCACTGAGGGTTGGCCGGTCGGACTCTACCTAGCCTTCCTCTCGCTCCGCGCCGCCCCTGATCCCGCCGCGCTCCTGTCCGACTTCGATGGGACAACCCGCCTGGTCATCGACTATCTGATGGAGGTCGTGCTCGAGCAGCAGAGCGATCAGCTTGCCGAGTTCCTCCTCGACACCTCAGTCCTCGATGGCATGTGCGGGTCACTGTGTGACGCGGTCACCGGGCGGGACGACTCGGTGAGTCTCCTCGCGCAGCTCGAGCGTGAGAATCTCTTCCTCGTCGCGCTGGACGACCACCGGAACTGGTTCCGCTACCATCACCTGTTCTCCCAGGCGCTGTATGAGGAGCTCGGCCGGAGGGACAGCGACCGGCGGACCATGCTCCACCGGCGGGCAAGGGCCTGGTTCGAGGCGAGGGGTGAGGTGAGCGCGGCGATCCGTCACGCCTTCGCCGGCGGCGATCTCGATGCGGCCGCCACGCTGGTGGCAACACATGGGACCGCATATCTCAATCTCGGGCGGCTGGCGACAGTGCGCGGCTGGCTGGAGACACTTCCGCCACCGGTCGTCGAGACCGATGCGAGGCTCCTCCTGGTCGAGGCATGGGTCTCGGGTCTCCAAGGTGATGCCGACGGCGGCATGGAGGCGCTCGCGACAGCGTCGCGCCTCGGCTACGAAGGGGAGCTCCCCGACGGATCCGGCACGGTCGAGGATGGCGCCTCGCTCGTCCGCGCGACCTTCCCGTGGTCAGACGTGGGCGCGATGCTGGCCGCCGCACGCTTCGCTCACAGCAGTCAGCGCAGGCGGGAGTCCGATTGGCAAGCCCTGGCCGCGCTCGACCTCGGCTGGGCCCTCATTCTCGCAGGCGAGCCAGAGCAGGCGCGTGAGCCGCTCCTGGAGGCCGTCGCACTGGCCTCCCGAAGCGAGCAGTGGATCGCCGGTGGCGATGCCCGGAGCCTTCTGGCCGAGGTCTCCCTCGCATCAGGAGAGCTCGAGCCGGCCGAGGCGTGGATTCGCGATGCCCTTGAGATGGCCACCGTGTTCGGCTTCGCGGACCTGCCCCATGTCGGCTCCTACCACGTGTTGGACGGCACGATCCGCAGCCGGAGGGGCGACCACCAGGAGGCGGACAGCATCATCGGCATCGGTATCGAGCAGATGCGCGGTTCGTGGGAACCCGTTCACGTCGCAGAGGCGCTGCTCGCGCGTGCGTCAGTCCAGCAAGCCCTCGGAGCACGCAGCGAGGCGCGCTCGCTGATCAGCGAGGCACGAGCCCTGATCGACGCCTGCCGCGACCCAGGCATCCTCAGTGAGCGGCTCAGGCAAGCCGCACGTGCCCTGGTGCCCGCGTACCGTCGCGGCGATCAGAACACGAGGCTCACCGAGCGTGAGCTGGACGTGCTCAGGGTGCTCGCGACCGGCGCAACCGAGCGAGAGGCTGCATCGGAGCTCTTCGTCTCGACCAGCACCATCCACTCGCACACCAAGGCGATCTACGCCAAGCTGACATGCTCGTCCCGAGACGAGGCAATCGCTCGCGCACGCGAACTCGGCCTCATCACCGACTCCGGCACACCAACCGGTTCCGCCTAGTCCGCCCGGCGCAGACTCACGAGTTCGGCGCCGTGCTCGTAGAGCCAACCGAGGACGCCTTGAAGCTTGGCCGGGTCGGCATTTTCGACTCGCAGAATCGACTCGTCACCGGCCTGCTCGACGACGACGCCTTCCAGCACCTCGGCGAACCGCTCAGTGATCTCGCCTCGCACCACGATGCGGTAGCAGACCGGGAGGCTGGAGTGGGCAGCGGAGCCTGAGTTCACCTGGAAAGCATCCACCTGGCCGCCGACGGAGTCATCATCCGTGACCTGATCTCCCCTAGGGGAACTCACGCAACGGGTGATGACTGCAGCCAAGGCGAAATCTAACGTCAACGCCGTATGAAAGGCACACACGTCGACAGCGGAAAGCAACACACCAGCGTCGTCCAACCCTCACGCATCGACTCCGCAAGGAGCGCTGCGCGGGAGCGGCGGCCACGTCGGCCGCGTCACCCGATGCGAAAAGGAGGCCAAGCAATGGCCACCCCTACAGGTCAGCCCACAGGCACTGCGGCTGACAGCTATTCCCACGTCGAGCGGATCGGCTTCGCCGTCTTCATGATCGTCGGTTCGCTCGCTGTCCTCGGCGCCACGATCATCCATCCCCCGCATGGCATCCGGGCTACGGACGGCGCGTCGTACTACCACGCCGCGTACGACCACACCACCCGGTTCTTCGTCGCGCACACGCTCTTCTTCTTGTCAGGGGTCACCCTGATTGTCGCAGTGATCGGGCTGACGCGGCTGATCCGACCCACCCACCCCAAGGCAGCCTTCTGGGGGCTGGTGCTCTCGGCCATGGGCTTCGTGGGCTGGGGCGCGTTCGACGGAATGGACTTCATGACCTACGTCGCCGGCGCGAGCAAGAGCCTGGACACGAACACGATGCAGACCTACATCGACGACGCGTTGGCGAACCAAGCGGTCGCGATCCCGACAGGCATCGTCTTCGGGATCCTCGTCGTCGGACTCATCGTGGTCTGCATCGGCGAGCACCGCGCGGGCATCCAGAACATGTTCCTCGCGCTGTTGCTGCCCATCGGCATCGTCGGCGTGCTCAGCTTCCTCCCGTATCCGCCGCTCGAGATCGCCTCCGGCCTGTGCGTGTGCGCCAGCGTCGGAACTGTCGGTGTGCGTCAACTGCGGGCGCCGGACGCGACGCGGCCGAAGCAGCGGGCGTCGGTGTCATGAGGGGCCCGCAGACCGCCTTGCCCGCCAGGGAACCGCCCACGATGGTCGACAGCGTGCCCAAGGACGCGCGGCGAGACTCGGTCGACGCCCGGGGCCTGAGCTTGCCCGGCGGGGTCGTGGTGATCCGATGGTGGGCGGGATTCGCGTCACTCGGCGCCGGGCTCATTCACCTGACTGTCGTCTCGGAGCACGTCGCCGAGTGGTGGCCGTACGGCGCCTTCTTCGTCGTTCTCGCGGTCGCGCAGATCGCCTGGGCCGTGCAGCTCCTGGCAGACGACCTGCACCACCCGCGCCTCGTCGCGGCAGTGAACGCCGCAGTCATCGGCCTCTGGCTCGTCACCCGCACCACCGGGCTGCCCGTGGGACCCGAGCCGTGGGAGGCCGAGGCCCTGGGCACAGCCGACCTGGTCTGCAGCGGCCTAGAGGCAGTCGTCGTGGTGTTACTCATGCTCACGGCGCGGCGACCTAACGTCCAGGAGTCGACGGCTCTCACCAAGGTGCAGCTCCGCATGATCGCCGTCGGCGCGCTCGCGACGGCCGCCGTCACCGTTGCTGCCCTGGCAGCGAACCCGCCCGCCGCCGGACATGCCCCCCACTCACACAGCGCTGACTCTGTGCTGAGGTAGCCGGTCACCCGACTGCACCTCTTGGAGCTAGTGCGGGTGGGCACCGTCAACTCGTACCGGCAGCGGGGCCGTTCGCGAAGATCGGCCGCTGAAGCACCGCACTCAACGAGGAGCACGCGGATCGTGCCGGTCTGCCCCGAGCTGGTCGCACTGCTCAAGCGCCACTTGAAGGAATTCGGCACTGGACCGCGTGGGCGTCTCTTCGTTACTCGAACTGGCCCGTTCGGGCGGGTGTCACTGAAGGCCTACTGCAACCCCGTCCACCCGAACACGTCGACACGGTTCTGGGACGAGGCGCGCGAGAGGGCGCTCAGCGAAGAGCAGTACGCTTCGCCGCTCGGCCGGCATCCGTACGACCTCCGACATGCCTGCGTGAGTCCGGTGACGGCCGCACACTGTCGGACAGCATGAGACAGGCCCTGAGCTGCGTTTCCGCAGGTCAGGGCCTGTTTTCGTGCTGGTGGCGGGTGCAGGGTTCGAACCTGCGTAGGCATACGCCGACAGATTTACAGTCTGCTCCCTTTGGCCGCTCGGGCAACCCGCCAGGGTGCTGCCGGTTCGTGAACCGGCGTGGGAGACGATACAACAGACAGTGCCCCTGACAGCAAATCGGAAAGGAACTGCCCATGGCATCGGAGTCCTCCTTCGACATCGTGAACAAGGTCGACCGTCAGGAGGTGGACAACGCCGTGAACCAGGCGGCGAAGGAGATCAGCCAGCGGTTCGACTTCAAGAACGTGGACGCCGGGATCAAGTGGTCCGGTGAGGCGATCGACATGCAGGCGAACACCGAGGAGCGGGTGAACGCCGTACTGGACGTGTTCAAGGACAAGCTGGTCAAGCGGCAGATCTCGCTCAAGGGCCTGGAGGCGGACGACCCGAAGTTGTCCGGCAAGATCTACAAGATCAACGCCTCGATCAGCGCCGGCATCACCCAGGAGAACGCGAAGAAACTGTCGAAGCTGATCCGCGACGAGGGTCCGAAGGGCGTCAAGGCCCAGATCCAGGGCGAGGAGCTCCGCGTCTCGAGCAAGAGCCGCGACGACCTGCAGGCCGTCCAGGCCCTGATCAAGTCCCAGGACCTCGACTTCGCGGTCCAGTTCGTCAACTACCGCTGACCGCGGCCCGACGCCAGCCGACGCCGGGCGCCGGGGGAGCGGCGGGCCACGCCGGACGCCCAGGCCATCACAATCGCCCGTTCGCGGCGAATCCGCGCCTGCCGAGCCGGCCAGCCCCACATTGTGGTGGCCTGGCGATCCGCAGGCCCGAGTCAGCGCGCGTTGAGGTCGTGCAGCCCGAAGTGGAGTTGCAGGTCGTCGGACTGGTCCGTCCACAGGGCGGTGGCGTCGAGGACGGCGGCTGACACCACGCGGGCTTCCTTTACGAGGTCCGGCTGGTGGTTGAAGGAGGGCCAGGGGAGTACGGGGTAGTTGTGGTGCTCGCCGTATCTGGCGGATCAGGGCGGTGTCGCCGACAGCGGCCGGTGGAAGAGTGTCGTTGGCCCACGACCAGAGCCACGTGGACTCGGTGAGGCTGACCGTTCCGAGCAGGGTGAGCCGGGCGGTGCAGAAGACCTCGCCCTGGCGGGACCACGCGATGGTCGCCTGTTCCAGATCCCAGTGGTACTGCGCGTCCGCGCCGAGGCGGTCGATCAGGTGTTGCTGGCCCGCCGCGGCGCGCGCAGTTGCTTCTCGTACGACGTGTTCCCAGTCGCTGTGATCGTGGTCCACCGGCGGATCGTGTCAGGTCCCGGGGCCAAATCCGTGGTCGGATCGGACTGGAGCGGGCATGCTGGCGGGCGTGCGGGTGACGTTGATGCGGCGGTGGTTGCTCGAGGACTTCGGGCTGGGCGTGATGGAGATCGCACCGGTGGCTCACGGAGCCGATGTCGCGGCTCAGGTGTGGAAGGTGCAGACGGTCGCCAACACGTATGCGGTGAAGTGGAGCGCGGCCGGGACCAACACCGGGCATCAGGTAGCCGCTTTCCTGGCGGACAGTGGGATCGAAGGCGTGCCGGAGCTGGTCCGGACGGTCGACAGCGGGCTCTGGAGCTTCCACGGCAAGAAGCGGCTGACCGTCACGCCGTGGATCGACGGAGCGCGTGCCGCGGAGACCGGGCTCACCGCAGAGCAGTGGACCCAGTACGGCGTACTCCTCAGACGGGTCCACGCCGCAGAGCCGCCCGAACGCCTCCGCAACGCGCTGCCCACGCGCAGCCCGGTAGACGCCCGCATCCCGCAGTTGGCCGAGCAGATCGACACCCGGCTGACCACAGAGCCGCCGGAAGACGAGCTGGAAGAGGAGCTCGCGGCCGTCTGGAAGCAGCACGAGGACACCATCACCAGACTGCTCACCACCCGCCCGCCGGAGCCCACCGGCCGACGAGTCGTGTGCCACGCCGACCCGCACCTGGGCAACGTCCTCGTCAACGACAGCGTCCACCTGATCGACTGGGACGACGTCGTACTCGCACCACCCGAGCAAGACCTCATGTTCATGCTCGGCGGCATGGGCTCCCTCGGGCCCACCACCCCCGAGCACCTGTCAGCCTTCTTCAAGGGGTACGGCGACCTCGAGCCCGACCCGGACGCGGTCACCTACTACCGCCACGCCAGAGCCGTGGAAGACGTCGTGCTGTGGGCCGAGCAGGCCATCACCGGTCCAGACCGCGAGGACTCCCTGAGCATCCTCAGAGGAGTCCTCGGGCCTGGTGGTCTCGCCCACCTCGCGGCTAGCGGAGGCGGTGGCTGACCCAGTTGGCGACGTCGGTCCCCAACGCGTTGCCGTCCTCCATGGCGTGCCGGAAGTGCAGGCCGGACAGGATCCGGGCCTCTGTCACCTCGGCACGGACCGCGGAGAGCCGGCTGTAAGTCCGAGTAGTCCCAGTGACCTGGCTCTCGACCGTCAGCGAGACCTTGTCGGTGTGGAAGTAGGCCTGCAGCGCCCGTGTGGCCGATGCGGTGAAGCAGGCGTGGCCAGACGGGTAGTCCGGGTGGTTGGCGCCGAGCAGCGGCTGCCAGGTCGGGTCGGCCGTCGTACGTGGGTTGCCGTCGGTGTCCGCGCGCTGGATGGCGTGGACCGGCCGCCAGAAGCGGTAGTAGAACTTCGCCTCCCAGCAGGCCGTCAGCGCGTCACCACTGCTGACGTGGACCAGCGCCAGCATCCGGGCTGCCTCGGGCAGCGACAGGTGCCGATCACTCGCCAGCCGCAGGAGCGCGCGGCTCCACTGCTGGGCAGCCTGCTCCGACCAGAACATCGCCGTCTCGGTCCCCCAGGCGCTACGCGTCGTACTGTCCTTGCGGCCGATCGAAGCGACCTCAGCCACGTCCCGCGCGTACCGCTTGCTGGTCAGCGCATCCGGACCGTCCGGCCGGAACTGCGAACGCGACCGCAGCGTCAGCGGCCTGACCTTCGTCAGCACCAGGTCAACCGGTGGCGTCGCCGCAGTCGGTTCCCACACGCCAGGACCCGGCTTGCGCTGCACGTACGGCACCTGGTTGTCCAGACCGTCCCCCGCCCGCCAAGCGAGTACGGCGTCCGCCACCGCACGCCCGAGCGCGATCCCACGCGTCTTGGCCTTCCCGTCCGGCACACCGGCCAGGTAGTCGGCGTACGTCGTCTCCAGCGACACAGCCGGCACCCGAGCCTTCAGTACGTCGTACGTCGCCGTGGCAACCGCGGCCGCGGCCGACGCGTGCCGGTCCGGACGTACGGCGGCCACATACGGCCGGCCGTGTCCCAGTCCGGCGACGGTGTCGGCGATCGCGATGTGCACGATCCCCATCAGCATCTCGGAGCTGGCCGGCGGCCGCCCGGTGACGATCGCCTGCGTCGCCACCCGGCTCCAGTCGAGCACCGGGGCGGCAGACGGCGCCTTGGCGGTGGCAGTGGGCGACAGCCCGACTGCGCTGAGCGCGAAGGTGGCCAGCAACGCCGGCCACCTCCACCTGTGTCGTGCCCTCACCGGGACCCCACGGCCGCGATGCGCGGCACTCGGCGTCCGGCGATCGCCGTGACGACAGTCGCCGCGATGGCTGCGAGCAGCATCAGGCCGACTACCTGCAGCAGCGACAGGCCGGTCTCGACGACGACGGTCGGCTGTGCGGCGACGCCACCGTCGTACGACGGCGGGATCGCCGTGTCCGGGTCCTCCGGTGGCAGCTTCGCGTACGCCGTACCGGACAGTGCGACGATGGTGACAAGCAGCGTGGTCGCCAGTGCGGCCAGGCGAGACAGCGGTTTCATGAGTTTCCTCCCCATTCGTGGAAGTCCCGTCGGCGGAACTTCCTGTCACCAACCGTCGCCGCGACGGGCCGGTCGCAGCCATACGCAGTTCGACGTATTCGCCCACCGCCGTTCCGGGCTTAGCCTGGCTGCAGGGAGGGGTACGTCATGGTGGAGCAGCTGACCGTCACCGAACGCGACCTGCGCAGGATGTTCGACGTGATCGACCGGGGGCGGGAGGCCGGGCCGGACGAGGTGTACCCGCGGGAGTTGATGCGGGCGCTCGGCGAGCTGATCCCGGCCGACGACGTCACGTTCCAGGTGAGTCGTCCACTGGAGCGCGAGTTCGTCGCGCTCGAGGAGGTGACCGAGGAGGATGTCGTCATCGAGGACGGCTGGGAGGAGCTGTTCTGGCAGTCCTACTGGTACGCCGACGTGTGCAGCCGGCCGCAACGCACCGGTGACTACGAGAGCGTCTGGAAGGTCTCCGACTACCTGTCCGCGGCCCAGTTGGGGAGGTCGCCGGTCGGGGAGTGGTTCCGGCTGAACGGCGTCCACAGCGAGATCGCCGTGCCGTTCCCCGCGACCGGCGCCGAGGATCGCCGGCTGCTGCTGTTCCGAGGCACCGGCCCCGACTTCACCGAGCGCGAGCGGCTGCTGCTGCGGATGCTCCGCCCGCACTTCATCGAGGTCCACCGCGCGCTGGAACGCCGGCGGGCCGGCATCCCGGACCTGACCAACCGCCAGCTGGAACTGCTCCGGCTGGTCGCCGCCGGTCACAGCAACACCCAGATCGCCCGTCGGCTCTTCGTTGCCGAAGGCACCGTCCGCAAGCACCTCGAGAACATCTACGAACGCCTCGGAGTCACCAGCCGCACCGCCGCCGTGGCCACCGCGTTCCCGCTGTCGGCCTGATTTAGGCGTGCCGCATCCAGATGTTCGGTTCGCGGTACACGCCGGTGTCAGCCTCCCGGTCGATCTCGAGCAGCGTGAGTCCGTCGGGGATGACGTAGGAGCCGGAGGCCGGGAGAGCCAGGCCGGTCCACTTCTCCCAGTCGGCGACGCTCCCCGTCATGTTCTGTGAGTACGGCGCGGCCGCGAGGATCGTCGCCCCGAGGCGGACATGCGTGCGCACCCACGGGTCGAGCGGCAGGCCGTCCTCGCGCGTCCACGTCATGAAGGTCTCGATCGGCGTCAGCGGGTAGCTGGACTTGAGCGTCGGCCGGACCGGCGCGATCACCTTCGGCAGCCCACCGGCCGCCGCCCGCTCCCGCACCGCCGTGATCACCCGGCCGGCATGCCCGCGCCCCTGCTCGTCGGACCGTACGGCGGCCGCCATCAGCACGAACGTGTCCGGTACGACGCCTTCCTCGTACGACGTCACCGCCCGCACCATCGCGTCCGTGAACCCACCCGGCAGGTCGTCGACCGTCCCGTCCCACGCGATCGGCACACCCCAGCAGCCCGCAACGAGCCGCCGGTCCTCTGTGACCAGGTAGAACTCCCAGCCCTGGAAGTACTCCCGCCGCCGGTCGGCGTACTTCCGCACCTCCAGGTCGTGGAAGATGAACTCCGGCCACTCCTCCGCGAACCGCTCGCTGGCCTCGGCATCCAGTTCGGGCGCATCCGCGACCGGTATCAGCTCGTACATGAGCCGAACGCTAGACCGCCCCCACCGCCCCGGCTACTGCGTTTCGCACTGCGCGCGGCGACCCCCCGAGCTCGCGACGGCAGGTCTTGTTGAAGGCCTGCAGGTCCGGGATGCCGACCGAGGCGGCGACCGCCGGGATCGAGAGCGTCGACGAAACCAGCAGGTGCCGGGCGCGGGCCATCCGGCGGCGGCGGATGTAAGCGATCACGGTCAGGCCGGTCTCCGCGTGGAAGAGCCGGGTCAGGTGGTTGTGCGAGACGCCGGCCATCCGGGCCAGCGCCGGGATCGTGAGCGGCTGGGCGAGGTTCGCCTCGATGTGGGCGATCGCCGCCGACACCGCCGGGTGGGTCGCATCCTGTGCGCTGGCCGACGACCCGAGCTCCGCGATCCGCCACAACGCCGTCCACACCTCGGCCGTCACCCTCGCGGACCCCGACGGCAAGGCCTCCAGGGCCGAGCGCAGCAGCTCGGCCAGCACCGGCGCGGCCGAGCCCGCGTCCTGGACGACAGGCAGGTACGACGGTTCGCCGGCCAACGTCGGCCGGAAGTGCGCGTAGAGGTGCTCGGACCGGCCGCGGTAGTCGAACTGCACCAGCGTCCCGGCCGGCGTGAGGCTGACGTACCCCGGTGCCACCGCGTACGCCGTACCGTCGACGGTCAGCTCGGCGGAGTAGCTGTAGAGGTGCAGCTGCCACAGGTCCGGCAGCCGGAACACGTCGCGCAGGCTGCGGACGCCGTGAATCCCGGCGCCGACGCTGACCACCTCCGGCGGCGCGGCCAAGTGCAACGCGATCATGGGGAGAAATTACCACTAGTGGTGATCACGTCCCACGCGCGACAACGCTGTCTCGCCATAGCCTGGTGGAGTAGTTACCACTACCCCCGAGAGGGAGACTCATGCCCCATCCGCATCGCAAGAACCTGCTCACCTCGGTTCAGATGGCGCATTTCGTGGCCACCGGGTCGCTCCGGATGGACGCCGTCGTTCCGGACGACATGAACCAGCAGGCGATCGAGGTCCTGAAGGCCGGCATCCCCGGCGTCCCGTACGGCACCCCGCTGTCCGAGGCGTTCGAGGACAGCGAGTTCGTGCAGCGACTGGTGCAGCTGCCCGAGGTCGCCGGCGCCATCCACAGCCTGGTCGGGCCGGAGCCGACCGTCGACCACCACGCCGTGCACATCCGCAAGGCGAACGAGGGTGAGGCGCAGAACCTGCACGGGGACGCGATCATCGACGTCCGCCCGGACGCGTTCGACGTCCAGCTCATGTACTACCCGCAGGACGTGACGCTCGAGATGGGCGGCACCCTGAGCGTGCCCGGCAGCCACCTGCGCCGGACCAACGAGTCCGACACCGGCCGGTACCAGAACCTGCTCGGCCAGACCCGGCTGACCTGCCCGGCCGGCACCGTGCAGTTCCTGCACCACGGCATCTGGCACGGCGGCCGCAAGAACGACAGCGCCATCGACCGCTACATGTTCAAGATCCGGTTCAACCCGACCGTCCGCCAGGTCCGGCTGTGGAACACCGAGGACCTGTACGACGACGAGGTCGCGCGCGAGCTCAAGCAGACCTTCCCGTGGTACGAGAACGCCACCGGCCGGCTGGAGATCTACAACCGGGTCAAGTTGTGGCAGGCCATCACCGGTGACGACACCATCGACCCGGACTACTGGGTCACCCGGGTCTCGAACCGCCCACAGCGGGTCGTCGCCCAGCGCAGTCTCAACCCGCACGCGAAGAGGGAGATGGTATGACCGCCACCGCTAGCGAAGCAGCCCAGCAGACCACCGTCCGCCAGCAGGTGCTGGTGCTGTACCTGGCCTCCTCGGCGCTGGACGCCCGGGTCGTCGGATGGTCGACGTACGACGGCACCGGCGCGACGTCGCCGACGACAGGGGACAGCGACGTCCCGCCGTACGCGACCGGTCTGGACGCGCTGAAGGACGGCTGGCGGCTGTTCCAGGCTGCGCAGCTGCTGCCGCCGTTCCCGGGGCACGAGTACGACGTGTCGTTCCTGAAGCACGAGTTCTTCTTCGAGAAGCTCGTCACTGCGTAGTCACTGTGTAAACAGCCCGTGCTGCATCGCGTACAGCGCAGCAGCGGCTCTGGTCGACACACCGATCTTGCCGTAGATGTGCTGGACGTGATGCTCCGCAGTACGGCGTGACACCACCAGCTCGTGCGCTATGCCTGCGTTGGACGTGCCGCGAGCGAGCAAACGCAGTACCTCGATCTCCCGCTCGGTGAGACCGGCGGGACGGCTCATCCGGCGGCCGGGCACCTGTTGCCCGGCCGCCGCGAGCACAGCCTTCACACAACGGTCGTCGAGCCGCCCGGCCGCGACCTGCGCCAGGATGATCTCCGCAGCACCCTCAGCCGAGTGCGCTGCCCGGTGCGGCCGGTCCTGCCTCAGCGCCTGGTAGCAGTCCGCCGCGGCAAGGATCCGTGCGGCTGTCGACAGCTCACCACCCTTGGCCTGGCGCGGATAGCCACTCCCGTCGAGCCGCTCGTGATGGAGAGCCGCCAGTACGCCGACGGGCTCCAGCACTCGCGACCGGGCCAGGATCCGCTCCGACTGGTACGGGTGCAAGCGCACCTTCTCCCAGTCCGCCCGCCGCAGCAGTCCAGGCCGTTCCCACACTGCTGTCGGCACCGCGACCCGTCCGAGGTCGTGCAGCAGGGCCGCACGTCGCAGTGTCGCCCGCTCGGCGTCCTCGAGGTGCAGCAGCCGCGCAGCCTCGTCTGCCAACGTCGCAACGCCAGTGGAGTGGCCGAAGAGGTACGGCGACTTCAGGTCGACGAAGTACGCGAACGTCCGGGCCAGCTCGTCCAGATCGCGGGTAGTGCCCCACGGTCGCGGCTCGGCGTCCAGAACCGCTTGCCACACGTCGATCTCGTCCAGGTCGGCGACCAGGCTGTCGTCGTACTCGGCGACCACGAACGGGTCGAGCCAGGTGCCACGTCGCTTGATCAGGGTCTTCTGTCCGGCGATGACCGCTTGGGTGGCGACCTCGGCGATCCGGGTGGCGACGTGGATCTCCTTGCCTGCCAGGCCTTTCGGCGTTCCCTTGCCGTCCCAGCGCTCCAGGTTCTGGTAGAGCGCCTCGGCAGTGGCGTGGCCCAGGCCGAGGTGCGTGGCCAGCATGCTGCCCACCTCGCAGACGGCCAGCAGGAGGTTGTCCTCACTTGTCGTCATGGTGCGGGCGACGTACTGCAGACGCCGGATGCCGGCGCCTCTACCGACGTGCATGAGGTAGTTGAGGGCCTCGCGGTGGCTGTTGGTGTCGGTGCGCTCGGCCAGCGGGCGCAGCTCGGCGGCGCGGGGTCCGGCGAGGTGGACCTCCTCGTGGGTGGTCGCCGTACAGCCGAGATGACGCAGCAGGGTGGCGTAGTAGACCGTGCGCTTGTCGTGGACACGCAGCCGGTCGGCGAGGCGCATCGCGACCAGGCAGCTGCGGATCGACTTCTCCGGCGGCTGTGCCATCGCGAGGTCGAGCGTCACCGACAGCGCGCAGAGCAGTTCGGCGAGCCGCACCTCCTGCTGTGCCATCGCACCTCCCCGCAGATGGGCAGATCTACCGATGCCCCTACCTCCCCTTACGGCCATTGTGAGCCTCATGAGCACAACGGCAACGTCCAAACCCCGTCTGGTGACCCCGCAGTTCGTGCTGCTGGGTTCGGCCGCACTGGCCTACTTCCTCGCCGACGGGATGCTCGTGCCCGCGGTGCCGCGGTACGTGGCGGGCGAACTTACCGGCGGTAACATCGCGGTCGGGCTGGCGGTGGCCGGGTTCAGCCTGTCCGCGCTGGTCCTGCGCCCGTGGGCCGGCCGGCTGGCGGATCGGCGCGGTCGCTCGATCGCGATGGTTGGCGGCGGCATCATCTTCGCCGCCTCGGTCGCGGGCTACGGCCTGACCGACTCGGTGTGGGAGCTCGCGGCGCTCCGGTTGCTGACCGGTGTGGGCGATGCGTTCTTCTTCGTCGGAGCCCTGACCGCGATGAGCGACCTGGCTCCTACCGAGCGCCGCGGTGAGGCAATCAGCCTGTTCTCGCTGTCCCTGTACGTCGGTCTCGCGCTCGGACCGCCGATCGGCGAGGCGTTGGTCGGCGTCGGCTTCACCACGGTCTGGCTGGCCTCGGCCGGGTGCGCGCTGGTCGCCGTACTGCTTGCTCTGCGGGTGGGGGACACGCGTGAGCCGGTGGCGGCTTCGGTGGAGGCTGTTCCGGGACGATTGCTTCCGCGGGCGGCCGTCGTACCTGCGTTGTTGCTGCTGGCGTTGGTGTGGGGGATGGCGGGGTTCCTTGCCTTCGTGCCGTTGTACGCGCTCGACCTCGGGCTGCAGGGAGCCGGGTTCCTGCTGTTCGGCTTCGCGGGGATCGTCGTGGTGATCCGGAGTGCCGGGGCCCGCCTTCCGGACCGGTTGGGTGCGGCCCGGAGCGTTCGGATGTCGTTGCTGTGCACCACGATCGCGCTGGCGACGATCGGTCTCTGGCGGTCCGTGCCCGGTCTCGTCCTCGGCACCGCCGTACTCGGCATCGGTGTCGCCCTCGGCACGCCCGCGATCATGACGCTCGCCCTGAACCGTGCCCCGGCCGCCGAGCGCGGCGCCGTCATGGGCGTCGTCAGCATGAGCATCGACCTGGCCCAGGGTCTCGGCCCCACCACCTTCGGCCTGGCCGCAGCCGCCACCACCCGCAACGGCGGCTTCCTGGCTGCGGCCCTGGTCGCGGCCGCTGGCCTGGCGTTGGCCTGGCGGTCGGTACGGCGCTGATCACGCCGGCTGCGGGCGCTGCGGGCGGTCGCGGTGGCGGGCAATGGCGAAGGCGGTGCCGAACGCTGCGCCGGCGAGAGCGAACCCGGCCAGCGCGCCGAGGACGGCCGTGCTGGCGTCGCCGGTACCCGGTGCGGCAACCGGGGCGAGCTCGTACTGCGGGTCGTACGCCGGGTAGTTGGGCGGTCCCTGCTCCACGATCGCCGGGGCGTTGGAGCGCTCGGGTACGTCGACCGCCGCGGCCGGGACGGCGGTTGCCGTCAGGGTGAGAAGGGCGGCCGCGCTCGTCATCATCAATCGCTTGGACATAGTTCCTGCTCCTTGGCGTCGCGACCGCCGCTGGTGGCGGTTCGTCGTACCTGTTGTCGGCCCAGGCGGTATCGGCTCGGCTGGAGGTGGTATCGGATCGGTATCGCTCCCGTTGACGGACGGCGGCGGGCGGCCGACAGTCGAGGGGTGGGTATCGCCGTTCTCGGCCCGCTCACGATCGAGGGGGACCAGGGGAGACCGAAGCTGCTGGGACGACGCGATCGCGTCGTCCTTGCAGCCCTGGCCGTGCATCCTGGTCAGGCGGTCAGCGCCGAAGAGTTGGCCGACGTGGTGTGGGGCGAACGGCTGCCGGCGTCCTGGCAGAAAGTGATCCAGGGCTGCGTCGTCCGCCTGCGCAAGGTGCTCGGCGCCGGCGCGATCGAGACCGTGCAGTTCGGCTACCGGCTGGCGCTGTCCATCGAGGAGATCGACGCCCTGCGGTTCGAGCACGCGGTGAGTCGCGCCCGCAGCCTGCTCGCCGCCGACGAGGCGGAACGGTCCGCAGTGGTGCTGGCCGACGCGCTGACACTCTGGCGCGGCAGACCGCACAGCGAGCTGGACGGCTGGGACGTCGCACGCATCGAGGTCGAGCGCTTGAGCGAGCTACGCCAAGCCGCCGAGGAACTGTACGTCGAAGCAGCCTTGCGATCGGGGCAGCACGACAAGGTGCTGGCCAAGGCGCGTGCCCTGGTCAGCGAGGCGCCGCTGCGGGAACGGCGATGGGCTCTGCTCGCAACCTCGCAGTACCAGACCGGGCAGCAGGGCGAGGCATTGCAGACAATCCGACGACTGCGCGCCGTACTGGATCGCGAGCTCGGACTCGACCCGAGTCCCGGCATCGACGCGCTGGAGCAGGCCATCCTGCGGCAGGACCCCGCCCTCGTCGTCGACAGCGCACTACCCGAGCCCGACGCGGTCTGTCCGTACCGCGGCCTCGAGTCGTACGACGTGGAAGACGCAGACGGCTTCTTCGGTCGCAGCGCCGACATCGCCGCCTGTCTGCGCAAGCTGGCAGATACCGGCGTACTGGCGGTTGTCGGACCGTCGGGCTGCGGGAAGTCGTCGCTGGTGCGAGCCGGTGTGGCGGCGTCGTACAAGGCCGATGGCAAGCGGGTCGTCATCCTGACCCCAGGAGCCCATCCGGTCGCCGCCTTGGCTGCTGCAATGCCCAGGACCGGTGCGCCGCCGGTGCTCGTGGTGGATCAGTGCGAGGAGGTCTTCTCGCTGTGCCGGGATGCTGGGGAGCGCGAGACGTTCCTCTCGGCGCTGAGTTCGCACCAAGGCATTCTCATCGTGTCGTTGCGCGCGGACCGGATCGCCGACCTCTCCGCACACCCGGCGTTCGCGCGGACGGTCGAGCGCGGTCTCTACCTCCTGTCCGGGATGACGCGGGACGACCTGCGCTCGGCAATCGAGCGGCCGGCCCGGATGGCTGGGTTGACGGTCGAACCGGGACTCACCGACCTCGTGATCAACGAGGTCGCCGACCAGCCCGGCGCGTTGCCGTTGATGTCGCACGCGCTGGCGGAAACCTGGAAGCGGCGTGAGGGCCGGATGCTCACGGTCGCGGGCTACAACGCCTCCGGCGGGATCCGCGGCGCGGTCGCGCAGTCGGCCGAGCAGATCTACGAGCAGACGGCCGCCGAGCAACGGTCAGTACTGCGGGACCTCCTGCTCAGACTGGTCACGCCAGGACCGGACGGCGAGCCGATCCGCAGCCGGCTACCGCGACGTCTCGTCATCACTGGAGCCGACGACGACGCGATGGTCGACCGACTCGTCGCCTCGCGTCTGGTCACGAGCGACGACGGGGTCGTTGGCCTGGCCCACGAATCGCTCGCCCGCGCCTGGCCGCGGTTGCGCGACTGGCTCGACGACGACCTCGAAGGCCAACGCATCCTGCACCACCTCGCGGTCGCCGCCGATGCCTGGGACGACCTCGGCCGCCCGGACAGCGAGCTCTACCGCGGCAGCCGGCTCGCCAAAGCGACCGATTGGCAGGAGCACACGAGATCGACCCTGACCACGACCGAGCAGGAGTTCCTGGCCGCGAGCCGGCGAGCCTCCCAGGCCGAGCTGCGTGCCGCCGAAGAACAGGCACGCCGCCAACTCAGCATCAACCGCCGCCTCCGCATCGCCCTCGCCACCGGCGCACTCCTCCTCGTCGGAGCACTCATCGCCGGCTACATCGCCGCCGGCCAAGCCAACCGAGCCGACGAAGCCGCCACCAGCGAACTCGCCCGCCGCCTGGGTGCCCGCGCCCAACTCACCGAGGGCATCAGCCACTCCCTCCTCCTGGCCACCCACGGCGCCCGCCTCCAGTCCACCCCCGAAACCCAGGCCAACCTGACCGCCGTCCTCAACAAACGCCCCACCCTCCTCCGCTCCTGGCCGGCTCCCCACGGCCGCATCGAAAACCTCGAAGTCTCCCCAGACGGCCGCCGCATCATCTCCGGCGACGACAAAGCCACCTTCCACCTGTACGACGCCGGCACCGGCCAAGCGCTCGAGTCGTACACCTTCGGCGCAATCCACGTCGACGAACCGAAGCTCACCACGCCCCGCTTCAGCCCGGACGGCAGTCTGGTCGCTGCGATCTCGGCGAGTCGCACCGGGGAACCTCTGGACCCGCAATGGCCGATCCGCCTGTTCCGGGCCGACACGCTGGAGCCCGTCGATCGGCAACCTGTGCTGCAAGAACCAGGTGGGCTGCTCTTCCACAGCCTCGCCTTCAGTGCCGATGGCAACCATCTCGCGGCCGGCGTGACCCAGGGCACCGGGCTGCCCGGTGACGCTGCCTTCGCCCTGGTCTGGAATCTCCGGACGACCGATCCGCCGCGTCAGGTGTCGTTGCCCAGTGGGGGGCAGGAGATCGCGCTCAACCCGAACGGCCAGGTCGTCTACAGTTCGTGGCCGCTCACGGCGTACGACGTACCGAGCGGACGGAAACTGTGGCAACGTCCGGAGGTTCTCGGCGAGGGCGGGATCGAGGTCAGCTCGGGCGGCCGTCTCCTCGCGGCCCAGCAGTTCTCCTCGACCAGCGTGAGCCAGGCCGCAACGGTTCTGTTCGACGCCGCAACCGGCAAGACGGTCAGGGCACTGCACACCGAGGACGACTCGGCCAGGGGTTTCGCCTTCTCTGCCGACGGATCGACGATCGCGGCGGCTGAGCTCAGCGGGCAGGTCGTGGTGTGGGACGTGGCCACCGGCGCGCTGCTCGAACGGATCAAGACCGCGGAGGTGTCCTGGGCCGTCGACTTCAGCCCCGACGGCCGCACGCTGTACACCGGTGGGGACGAAGGGACTGTGCGGGCCTACGACCGCACTGGTCAGCGGCAGTACCTCCGTCGCATGCCGTCAGCGCCTGCACGTTACTACCTGCACGTCATTCCCTCCGACGACGGCCGGCGTACTGCGTACCTCTGGCGAGATGCCCGCGGCTCCTGGGTGAGCATCTCCGACACTGCCACCGGTCGTACGACGCCGCCGGCGAACCTCGGACTCGCCTTGAGTGCAGGTTTCTACCGGGTACCTGCCGCCTGGCAGTCGGACGGGGACCGCCTCGCGGTGTCGGACTCGACCAGAATCACGGTGCTCGACACCAGCACCGGGAAGGTGCTCGAGCGGGCCACGAGCCCGCAGATCACGTCGATGGCGTACGTCGGGGATCAGCTGATGGTCGGTAGTTACCTGGGATACCGGCTGCTGGGCGCGGGACTCGCAGACGACGGGGTCGCCTTCAGCCGGTACGCGGACTGCTGTACGGCGCCGGCGCCCGACGGGCAGACCGCCGTGATCTTCCTGGACACCGTCGACTACGCCAGTGAGCAGTGGTGGCGGATCCGGGTCGCCACCGGCGAGGTCCTGTCCCAGGGCGGCCTTCCGCTCTCCCTCAACCACGCGGCCTACGCGCCGGACCGCAACGTTGTAGCCGTGACCGGCGGAGGCGGCGAGGTGATGACCATCGACCTGGAGCAGGGCGAGGAGAAGATCGCCCCGGCGATCACCCACTCAGCCCGCGGCCTGTTCGTCCGCTTCTCCCCGGACGGTTCCAAGCTGGTCTCCGGCGCCGAGGACGGCACTGTGAGCCTCTGGGACGCCCGAACACTCGAGGTCCTCGGCACGGTCTCGACCGCCGACGGCGTCCACCCACCCGTCGCCGCGATCCCCACCTTCGTCGACGGAAACGATGTCGTACGCATCGCGTCGTACGACGGCAAGGTCTACCACTGGGACACCCGCCTCACCACCGCCATCACCCACGCCTGCACCATGGCCGGCCGCAACCTGACCCCCACCGAATGGACCCGGTCCTTCGGAGACCGCCCCTACGAAGAGACCTGCCCCTGACCGAGCGTTCGTCGTCAGCCGAAGACGTTCAGGAGGGTGGTGGTGAGGGTGCGGCGGGCTGTTGGGGAGAGGGCTGTGGTGAGGGCTTCGATGCGGGTGGTGAAGGCGTTGTGGGCGTCATGGGCCAAGGCCAGGCCGGGGGCGGTGAGCTCGATCTGGCAGGCGCGGCGGTCGGTCGGGTGCGGGATCCGGGCGACCAGGTCGCGGCGTTCGAGGCGGTCGACCATGCTGGTCAGGCTCGAGCGCTCGATGCTCAGGATCCGGCTCAGGTCGGTCATCCCGAGCGGTCCGGCCAGGAGGACGCAGAGCAGGTGCGCCTGCTGCGGGGTGAGGCCGAGCGGCCGGCTCGTCTCGGCGTACAGATCCTGCAGGACGTGCATCGTCTGGACGAGCGCGCCCGCCAGTCCGATGTCGGTCGCCTGCGCTGTCGTGGTCGCCATACCTCCACTGTAGTCCGGAGCACGGACAGTTTGCGTGCCGGATAGTTCGTAGGGCTACTATTTAGGCGTACGAAGCATCTGGGCAAGGGGAGATCAGACCATGAACGTACGTTTCGGCTACGGCTCACCTGACAAGGTCCGCGACGTCGACCGGATCCTCCGGCTGGCCGCGCAGGCCGACCGCGAGGGCCTCGACCACGTCAGCCTCTCGGACCATCCGTACGTCGCCGACCTGCTGGACGGCTACGCCACGATCGCCTTCATCCTCGGCCGGACCGAGCGGCTGTCGGCGTTCGTCAACGTGACCAACCTGCCGCTGCGCCCGGCCCCGGTGCTCGCACGTACGGCGTCCGCGCTGTCGGCACTGTCCGGCGGCCGGTTCATCCTCGGCCTCGGCGCCGGCGGCGCGTGGAACCACATCACCACGATGGGTGTGCCCGAGTTGCGGCCCGCGCAGGCGGTCCAGGCCTTCGAGGAGGCGATGCAGCTCGTCCGCTCGATGTCCGACGGCGGCCGGCCGGCGCCGACGAAGCACTACCCGATCGGCCACCTCAAGCCCGCGACCGTCGCCGCGCCGCTGATCTGGACCGGGTCGAACGGCCCGAAGTCGCTCGCCGCGACCGGCCGCCAGGCGGACGGCTGGATCCCCGGCCACGCGGCGGACTGGCTGAGCGATCGCTACCGCTGGTCCCGCCCGATCATCGACGAGGCTGCCCTCGCGGCCGGCCGCAAACCGTCCGACGTCGCCACCGTCTACAACTTCCCGGGCGCGATCACGGCAACGCCGGTACGCCGTACCCGTGACGACGACGGCCGCTGGATCGGCGGCTCACCGGCGCAATGGATCGAGGAGCTCACCGACGCCGTGCTCAACCACGGCGCCGCCGGCTTCACCCTCTTCCCAACAGGTCCGGACTCCTACGACGTCCAGCTGGCCCGCTGGTCCCAGGAGATCGCCCCGGCCGTCCGCGCCGCGGTCGGTTGATCACTCCTCGATGGCGCCGCGGACTGCGCGGAGGTGCTGGCGGAAGGTGAGCTTGGGGTTGGCCGCCCGGGCCGTGAGGTAGTCGGCGAACTGCACCTGCTCGCGCAAAGACCGCCCGGAGCGGATGGCGCCGGCTTGGGTGTGCTCGGTGTCGCGGATGGATTCGGCCAGGTCGAAGATCTCGTCCAGGCGGTCGGCCGGGACGAACACGATCCCGTCCTCGTCACCCAGTACGACGTCGTCGCGGGTGACCGTCCAGTCGCCGATGGTTGCCTTGGACAACGCATCGGCCGGTTGCGGGTCGAGGCGCAGCGGCCCGGTCGGCAACGCACCCAGGCTGAACACTGGCAACCCGATCGCGGTGATGTCGACGGTGTCGCGATGCAGCCCCCACACGACGAGCCCCGCGATCCCGGCGGCCTGAGCTTCGAGCGCGACCAGGTCACCCACGCAGGCCTCGTCCCGCCGTCCGCCGTTGTCGACGACCAGCACGTCGCCCTCCGCGGCCGACTCGAACGCCTCGAGGAACACGTCGACGCTGCCCACGTGCTGAGCCGGCAGCACCCGTCCGGCGACTCGACCACCGGCGACGGCGGTCAGTGAAACCGTGCGAACCGGCACGCCGGCCCGGATGCAGGCGTCCGCGACGTGCGCGGTGGTGAGCTCCTGGAATCGCTTCATGCCTTGACTTTAGGCAGGCGCTGCGCCGCAGCAGTCACCGCGACAGAAAGTTGAGGATTTCTGGCAGTGCCGGGTAGTAGACGTCGGTCGACGTGTCGACGGTGAGGGCCGGCACGGGCAGGTCGACGGACTGGAAGGCATTGTGCGTGCGGAGCCGCGCGTCGTCGTCGATCTGGGCGTCCTCGTGCGCCCGCCGGTTCGTGTCGGAGGCGGTCCGGGCGTGGATCCGGGCCAGCGCGAGGTCGGCCGGGACCACGCAGTGGATGATCCGGATGTCGGCCCGGTTGAGCAGCGGCGTCAGGCCGGGACTCCACAGCCGGTCCTGGAACGCGGCCTCGGCGACGAGCGACGTACCGCGGCCGACCAGCAGGCCGATCACGTCGAAGAACGTCGACAGCGTGCGCATGGTCAGCGGGTCACCCGGCCCGGGGACGAAGCCTGGGGTCGCGTGCGCCATCCCCTCCTTGATCTCGTCCCGGCAGATCGCGGGGCACCCGATCGCGGCCGCAACCCGATGCGCCAGCGTCGTCTTCCCGGTCCCCGGCGGGCCGCTCACCACAACCACCATCGGCTTCGACTGCACCGCCGCACCCTAGCCACCCGTTCGGACAGGTCGCTACCCAACGTAAGACCCGCGTTCAGCCGATCTTCCGCGTCAACAAAGTGCGACCATTATGCGAGATGATATGTCTCACGAAACAAGATTGCGGAGTAGCGTGTGAGTCGTCGCCGAGGGCAAGGGAGCCTTTGATGAGCAACGTGTACACGCACGGCCACCACGAGTCCGTACTGCGGTCGCACACCTGGCGGACCGCGGAGAACTCGGCCGGCTACCTGCTTCCGCACCTGCGGCCCGGGATGTCGCTGCTCGACGTCGGTGCCGGCCCGGGCACCATCACGGCGGACCTGGCCCGGCTCGTCGATCCCGGCAAGGTGACTGCCCTCGAAGCGACCGAGGCCGCGCTCGACATCACCAAGACGACGTTCGCGGACCTCGACATCCGCGTGCAGTTCGTCGTGGGCGACGTACACAAGCTGGACCTTCCCGATGACACGTACGACGTCGTGCATGCGCACCAGGTCCTGCAGCACGTGGCGGATCCGGTGCAGGCGCTGCGCGAGATGCGCCGAGTCTGCAAGCCGGGTGGGATCGTTGCGGTGCGGGATTCCGACTACCACGGCTTCACCTGGTACCCGCAGCTTCCCGAGTTGGATGAGTGGATGGACCTCTACCAGCGCATGGCCCGTGCCAACCAAGGGGAGCCGGACGCGGGCCGACGGTTGTTGTCGTGGGCTGTGGAGGCCGGCTTCGAGAAGGTCGACGCGACGGCCAGCAACTGGGCGTTCGCCGACGAGGACTCCCGGGCGTTCTGGGGTGGCATGTGGGCGGATCGCGTCCTGCAGTCGGCGATGGCGGATCAGGCGCGCCGGTCCGGCGTACCTGACGAAACCCTCGAACGGATCTCCGCCGCCTGGCGCACCTGGGCCGCCAGCCCCGACGGCTGGATCTCCATCCTGCACGGCGAGCTTCTCTGCACGGCCTGATCACGGGTCTGCACGGCCTGATTACTCGTCTGGACGGCCTGATTACGGGCCGCCGACGCTTCCGCCGAACCGCTGACCCCGGGCCGCCTGCTGCCTAGCATGTGAAGCGGGGAGGCGTCGGATGGAGCGACGGGTGATGGTGGGCCGGGCCGGACCGCTGGCTGACCTCGGCCACTTGCTGGCGGCGGCCTTCGACGGTCGCGGCCGGTCCGCGGTCGTGCTCGGCGAGCCGGGGATGGGCAAGACGACGCTGGCCGAGGCGCTTGCGGACCAGGCGACCGAGGCCGGTGCGACTGTTGCCTGGGGCTGGTGCTCGGCTGCCGGTGTGCCGCCGTTCTGGCCGTGGCGAACGATATTCCGGGAGCTGGCGCCACGGCATCGGCTCGCCGCCGAGCAGCCGGCCGGTACGGCCGCGGACGGGTTGGGCGTGTTGCGCGGTGACGCCGGAGCCCGCGCGCGGCTGTTCGTCACGGTCGTCGACACCTTGCAGCAGGTCTCCGCCGACCGGCCCGTCGTCATCGTCCTGGAAGACCTCCAGTGGGCGGACAGCGCGTCCTTGTTGCTGCTCCGGCAGGTCGTCGACGCATTGCCGGGGCTTCGTGTACTGCTGGTCGCCACATGTCGTGACGAGCCGGCCGAGAGCGGTGACGAGGCGCTGGCCGTCGTCCGTGAGCTGCCGACCGCGGTCCAGCGGATCCGGCTTGACGGTCTCGAGTTGGACGAGGTCGCGGAGCTCGTCTCTCATGGGCTCGGCCACGAGGCCACCGATGAACTGGCCGCGTTGGTGCACGGCCGGACCGGGGGCAACCCGTTCTTCGTCCGCGAGGTCTCCCGATTGCTCGCGGCCCGGCCGCCGACGGCCGGCGTACCCGAGGGGGTGCGTGAGGTGCTGGCCCGGCGGATCGCACGCGTCAGCCAGGACTGTCAGGCGATGCTGGAAATCGCTGCGGTGGCTGGGAACGGCGCCGACGTGTGCCTCGTCTCCGCCGTGTCCGAAGCCCCGGTTGGTGTCGAGCTGCTCGAAGAGGCGGCGACGGCCCGGTTGCTGGCCGGCCCGGCCACCGACGGCCGGATGTACTTCACTCACGACCTTGTCCGCGAGGTGCTGGACGCATCACTCGGTGCGGCACGACGAGCGGGGTTGCATCGAGCACTCGCCGAGCAGCTCGAGGCGACCGCCACGGACGAGGACGAAGCGGCGGGTGAGCTGGCCCGGCACTGGTCCGCCGCCTTCGGTCCGGACGCGACCGAACGGGCGGCGACCTGGGCGCTCAGAGCCGCACGGGCAGCGCGGTCGCGCATGGGGTACGAGCAGGCGGCCGACTCCTACCGGATCGCCTTGCGCGGCAAGGACATCGAGCGCACGAAGGTGATGCTCGAGCTGGGCGAGGCCCAGATATACGCCGGAGATCTGGCCGGCGCTCGCCAGACGTTCGCGCAGACCGCAGACGTTGCCCGACGCAACGGCCGGGCGAGCCACCTGGCCATGGCCGCGCTCGGATTGGGCACCGGCCTCGGCGGCTTCGAGGTTCCGCAGTACGACGAACTTCAGCTGGAACTGCTGTCGGAGGCCCTGGCCTCCTTGCCGAATCGTGACGGTGGACTGCGTGCAGCCGTGATGGGACGGTTGTCGCTCGCCTACGCCGGGACGGATCGGGAGGGAGAGCGGCTCGAGCTGGCCCGGTCCGCGGTGGCGATGGCCGAACGCGTGGGCCATCCCTGTGTCGAGGCGGGCGCGCTGGCGGCGTACTGCGATGCCGTCGCCGGACCCGGTCACGTCGACGAGCGGTCCGTCGCGGCCGGCCGGATGCTCGCAGTCGCCGAACGCGGCCACGACTCACCGTGTCAGCTACTTGCTCGCCGGCTGCGCCTGGTGGCGCTGATGGAACGAGGCGACTGGCCGGCCGTCGACGCAGAGATCGACGCGTTCGCGCGGACGTCGGACCGCGTGATGCTGCCGCTGTACGCCTGGTACGTCCCGCTGTGGCGCGGTGCGCGCGCGTTGATGTCCGGCGACTTCGAAACAGCACTCCGGTACGCCGGTGACGCCGAGGCGATCGGGCTCCGGGCCGGCAGCGCCAACGCGGGGCTCATGGTCGCCACCCTGCGCCTGTGGACCCATCGAACGGCGGGCGAGCTACCGGCAAGCCACGCTGGCGCGGTCGACGAGCTCATCCGGACTGCCGAAGAGTCGACGGTCGCGATGGCGATGGGGGCGAGCTACTTCGCGGCGGCCGATGACCTGCAGAAGTCGCGGCGCTTCTTCGACCGCTTGACGGGCCGGGGACTGGATGCGATCCCGGACGACTGCGAGTGGCTCGAGGGGATGTGGCATGCCGGCGATGCGGCCATCGCGCTCGGCCGGGACGACGTGGCGCGGGACGTGAGCCGGCGGCTGGCGCCGTACGAAGAGCTGTGGGTCGTCGACGGTATCGGCGGCGGCGTGATGGGCACGACCGCACACATCCTCGGCCGGCTGGCGGCGTACCTGGGGGACACCGGTGAGGCTCGTCGGCTGCTCGCCAAGGCCGTCACGGCGTACGAAGGCGCCAACGCCGTGCCATGGCGAACGATGGCGGAGAAGGACCTGGCGGCGATCGGTGTGGCGGTGCGACCGGCGACGAGAGTCGAGGGGATGTTCCGTCCGGACGGCCGGACTTGGCGGGTGCGCTGGCGGGACGGCGAGGCCAGTGTTCCGGATTCCAAGGGCATGCACGACTTGTCTGTGCTGCTGGGCCGGCCCGGTGAACCGGTGCATGTGCTCGACCTCGTCGCCGCCGCGGGCGGACCGGCGCGGACGGCGGCCGGTGGTGACACCGGTCCGATCCTCGACAGCACGGCGCGGGCATCCTACAAGCGCCGGTTGGCCGAACTGGAGACCGCCATCGCGGAGGGCACGTCACAGCGGGTCGAGACCCTGACCGAGGAACGGGACTTCCTCGTCCACGAGCTGGCCGCGGCCTACGGTCTGGCCGGCCGTGTACGGACCACCGGAGACCAGGGCGAACGGGCCCGCAAGGCGGTGGCCATGCGCATCGCCACCGCGATCAGAGCGATCCGTGCCGTGCATCCGGCGCTCGCTCACCACCTCGAGTTGGCCGTGTCCACCGGACGGTTCTGCGTGTATCGGCCCGAGGAGAACACGACGTGGCACACCTGACCGCAGGCCGTGTGGCAATGCCACATCGGACCTAGCGCCTCCCTGGTAGAGGCAGCGCACGAGGCGCTGCCGAACACCAGGGAGCACATCATGAGTACCTGGCTGGAAACCAGCGCACCGTCCGCGGCCGAGGAACTGTCGGGTCGCCTCTTCCTGCAGACGCTCGGCGCCGTTGAGCTGCTCAACGTGTACTTCGGCGTCGAGCTGGGCTTGTACCGCTCGCTGTCGTGCGACGGCCCGGCGACGGCCGCCGTACTGGCGCAGCGAACCGGGCAGGACCTCCGCTACACGCAGGAATGGCTCGCACAGCAGGCTGTTGCCGGGCTGTTGACGGCCGGTCCGGACGCGGAGTTCGGACTTGCCGACGGCGTGCGCGAAGCCTTGGTCGACGAGGTCAGCCCGTTCTACGTGGGCGGTATGGCCTACATCGCGCCGGCGATCGGTCGTGCCCTGCCCGCGCTGGTCGCCGCCTTCCGGACCGGGGACGGCGTGCCCTATCCGGAGTACGGCGCCGAGGCGGTGACTGCTCAGGAGGCGCTGAATCGACCGGCGTACGAGACCGCGCTGATCGAGGACTGGCTGCCGCAGATCCCCGACATCCAGGCCCGGCTCGCCGACAGCACTCGTCCAGCCCGGGTCGCGGATCTCGGCGCCGGGGTCGGCTGGGCGGCGATCCGGCTCGCGGAGGCGTTCCCGCAGGTCCACGTCGACGGGTACGACCTGGACGAGGAGTCGATCGCCCGCGGGCGCCGGTACGTCGCCGATCGCGGGGTCGCCGACCGCGTCGACCTGGCGGTCGCCGACATCACCGAGCCGCTGCCGCGCGACGGGTACGACGTGGCGTTCTTCTTCGAGTGCCTGCACGACCTGCCGCACCCGGTGGCGGCGCTCGAGGCCGCCCGCCGGGCCGTTTCGCCGGGTGGTTCGGTGATCGTCATGGAGGAACGTGTCGCCGAGAACTTCACCGCACCGGGTGACGAGGTCGAGCGCTTCATGGCGGCAGCCGGCACCCTCTGGTGCGTCCCGCAAGGCCGCACCGACGCGGCCTCAGAGGTCATCGGCCCGCTGGGCATCCGGCCGGCAGTGATGCGGCACCTGGCCGAGTCCGCGGGTTTCCAGACGGTCGAGACCCTCGCCATCGACCACCCGTTCTGGCGCTTCTACCGGCTCGGCTGAGAGCGTTGCCGCGAGACCTCGTAGAGGACAGCCGTCGCCGCGTTGGCCGCATTCAGTGAGCTGGCTGAGCCGGTGATCGGGATGCGGACCAAGGCATCGGCGGCTTCCTTCCAGGCGGTGCTGAGGCCTGCGGTCTCGTTGCCGATCAGGAGAAGGGTCGGCTGAGTGAGGTCGTAGTCGAAGACGTCGACGGAGCCGTGCTCGTCGGTCCCCACGATCACAATCGGTACGTCGGCCGAGCGCCGTACCCACTCGATCACCTCGCGATGCGACGGCACACGTACGGCGGGGACGCCGAAGAGCGACCCGGTCGTCGCGCGCACCGCCTTGGGGTCGTAGATGTCGGCGGCGTGTCCGGTGACGATCACACCGTGCGCGCCGAAGGCGTCCGCGGACCGGATGATCGACCCGATGTTGCCGGGCCCGGTCGGCCGGTCGAACACCACGCCGAGGAAGTCCGGCCGGACCGGGATCCGGTCCAGGTCGTCGGGCGGCATCTCCAGCACCGCGACCACCTCGGCGTCCTTCTCACCGAGCTCGGCCAGCAATTCCGGCTCCATCGCCACCCGCTCGACCCCGGGCAGTCGCTGGTACAGCTCCTGCGCCCAGCGCGACAACGGCCGGGACGCGTCGTGGATGACCGTCCGAACCGGCCATCCGTTGTCGACGGCAACGGAAATCGGCCGCACACCCTGCACCAGGAACTCACCGGCCCGGTGCCGCTTGGTCCGATTGGTCAGGTACGACTGCCACACCTGAAACCGCGCGTTCCGAGCCGAGATCCGCTGCACCCGACCACCCTACGTCGCACCTGACCCAGTGCTCAGGCCACCGGCGGCGCCGTCGACTCCCGGACAATGAGCTCCGGCCGAAACAGCAGCGACTGCCCCTGGGTCGGCCCGGAGTCGTCCAGCCGGGCCCGCAGCTGGCTGAACGCGGCCGCGGCCATCTCGCGCATCGGCTGCCGGACCGTCGTCAGCGTCGGCGCATACAGATCGGCGAGCACGATGTCGTCGAACCCCACCACCGAGACGTCCTTGCCGACCTCGAGTCCGCCGTCGCGCAGCCCCCGGCACACCCCGAGCGCACACATGTCGTTGATCGCGACGATCGCCGTCGGAGGCTCGTCGAGAGCGACCAGCTCAGCAGCGGCTGCACGTCCCAGCTCGGAGGCCTCGACGTCACCGAAGTCGTCGGCTCCCGTGCCGGTCGGCGCCCGCAATGCCTCCGCCGGGTCGATCCCGGCCTGCTCGAGCCCGGCGACGAACCCGCGATACCGCTCCTTGCGGTTCACACTCGCGAGCGCCCCGGAGACGAACGCGAGCCGCCGGTGGCCGAGGTCGGTCAGATGCTGCGTCGCGAGCTGGCTGCCGATGGCGTTGTCGACGCTGATGCTCACGAGTGACGCCGGATCGCCGGCCTGCGACGTCCGGTCGAACGCCACCAGCTGCAACCCGCGGTCGACCAGCGGCAGCACGTGCTCGAGTGAAGGCAAGGACGAGCAGAGTACGACGCCGTGCACACCGTCGGCCCAGAGCTCGTCGATGTAGTCGCGCTCGCGACGTGGATCGCGCTCGGAATTGCAGAGCAGCACGTGGTAGCCCTCGGCCAGCGCCGCGGACTCCAGGTGCCGGGCGAGCGCGCCCCAGAACGGGTTGCCGACCGACGGAACCACGAGTCCGATCGTCGTGTTCCGGCCGGTGCGCAGCTGCCGCGCGGCCCGGTTCGGCCGGTAGCCGAGTTTGTCGATGGCGGTCTCGATCCGCTGCCGGGTCTCCGGCAGCATCCGGTGGTTCCGCCCGTTCAGCAGGTTCGACACCGTGCTCGGCGAGACGCCTGCCTCGGTCGCGACCTGCTGGATCGTCACCTCACCCATGCCCACCCGCGCATTCTTCCTCACCGTTCGCCCCGTGCCCTGCCATGTCGCAGTGTAACGATGCATCACAGGACACCGAAAGTCCAGCAGAAGTCCGGCAGCGGTGACCTCTTGACTAGCGCGAGAAACCGTTCCTAGCATGCGGTGCATCGTTGCACCAGTCCGCATCAGCAGCGGCGCTCCGGCTGGTAGATCGTTGCACCACTCCACTTCCGCAGCACCACGAAAGGCGCGCCATGGAGTACTCCCGTAGATCAGTCCTGTCGGCCCTCGGCCTCGGCGCGTTCGCCGCGGCCACCGGGTGTTCCGCGGCGCCGTCCGACGCCGGCCAGGCGGCCGCCGACGGACCCGCCGAGGGGGAGATCACGCTGCTCACCCCGATCTTCGAGGGCAGCACCGGCAAGCAGTTGCTGGAGGGCAAGCTGCTGCCCGCGTTCAAGCAGCAGAACCCGAACGTCACGGTCAAGGTCGACTACACGACGTACGCCGCGCTGAACGAGAAGCTCACCACCGGCCTGGCCGGCGGCCTGATGCCGGACGTGGTGATGCTCGGCGTCGGCTGGATCCCACCGTTCGCGCACAAGAAGGTGCTCGCGCCGCTGCCGGACTCGCTGGCCACCCGTTTCGACTACGAGGACCGGGTCCTCGAGCCGTCCCGGTACGACGGCAAGCTGTACGCGCTCCCGTTGGTGCTGGACACCCGGATCGTCACCTATCGCAAGGACATGTTCGCCGAGGCCGGGATCAAGCAGCCGCCGAAGGACTGGGCCGAGCTGCGCGCGATGGCCAAGGAGCTGGCCCGGACCGACGGCTCCGGCAAGCTCACCCGGGTCGGGTTCGACCCGTTCTCGATCGATCTGCGGCAGTGCTGGGAGACCTTCCTGTTCGCCAACGACGGCAACCTGTTCGACGAGTCCGGCCAGGAGGTGCGGTTCAACGACGAGCGCGGAGTCGAGGCCTTGCAGCTGTTCCTCGATGTCCTCAAGGACAAGTCGGGCGACTTCTCGTTCAAGACCGCGGCCGGTCAGCCGAGCACGCTGGCGCAGGGCCGCTCGGCGATGATGATGGCCAACAACTCCCTGTGGGTGCAGCTGCAGCAGCAGAACCCGGAGCTGCTGAAGGAGGACAAGGTCGGCGCGTTCATCCTGGCGAACCGGGTGCCCGCGATGCTGCAGGGCGGGACCCTGGTGGCCCGCTCCGCCTCGACCAAGCACGCCGCCGCCGCGCAGAGGCTGGTGGAGTTCATGGGCACCCCGGAGACGATCCTGCCGACCGCCCAGCAGCGCGGCTCGGTGCCCGGCGTCCAGGATCTGCGGACGTCGGACTACG
Source organism: Kribbella sp. NPDC050470 (assembly GCF_044458365.1). Taxonomy (NCBI): domain Bacteria; kingdom Bacillati; phylum Actinomycetota; class Actinomycetes; order Propionibacteriales; family Kribbellaceae; genus Kribbella; species Kribbella sp. NPDC050470. Next base: position 177,039 of record NZ_JBITHV010000009.1, read on the forward strand.
TGCAGAACAACGGCTTCGTGAAGCTTGCCCTGGACAACATGAGCAAGGCCCGATCCGAGGGCGGTACGGCGGCCTGGATGGAGATCCGGGAGAAGATCAAGACCACGCTGGAGACCGCCGTGGTCGGTCAGCGGACCGCGAAGGAAGCGATCGACGAGCTGGCGAGCCTGAGCAAGGAAGCGATCTCCCGGCTGTGAGCGGAACGATGTTGACGACGCCGGAGCGGGTGCGCGACGCCGTACCCGGTCCGGCCCCCACCCCGCCGGGGCGCCGGCTGTCGCGAGGCCGGCGCCGGGCCGGCCTGCTGATGGTCGCGCCCGCCCTGCTGCACTCGCTCGTCTGGATCGGCATCCCGCTGGTCGCGGCGGTCGTGCTGAGCTTCACGTCGTACGACGTCCTGACGCCGCCGCGGTTCGTCGGGCTGGAGAACTTCCGCGACCTGCTCGGCGACGACGTGTTCCGGCGGGCGGTGCTGAACACCAGCGTCTACACGTTCTTCACGGTGCCGGTGGCGATGTCGATCGCGCTGCTGATCGCGCTGATGCTGAACACGAAGCTGACCGGCCGGGCGATCTTCCGGACCGCGATCTTCATCCCGCAGGTGACCGCGACGATCGCGGTCGCGCTGGTCTGGCTGTGGATCTACGACCCACGCAGCGGCCTGGCCAACGCGGTGCTGTCGTTCCTCGGCCTGTCCGGGCCGAACTGGCTGTCCTCGACGGACTGGGCGATGCCGGCCGTGATCGTGGTCGGCATCTGGCAGGGGATCGGGCTGAAGATGCTGATCTACCTGGCCGCGCTGCAGAACCTGCCGGCCGAGCTCTACGAGGCGGCGTCGGTGGACGGCGCCTCGAAGGTCCGGCAGTTCTTCAGCCTGACCGTGCCGCTGCTCAAGCCGGCCACCTTCTTCGTCTTCGTCACCTCGGTGATCGGCGCGTTCCAGTCCTTCGACCAGGTGTACATCCTGACCGACGGCGGTCCGGCGAACAGCACCACGATGATGACCTACGAGATCTACAAGTCGGCGTTCCGGGAGTTCCGGATGGGATACGCCTGCGCGCAGAGCCTGGTGCTGTTCGCGCTGCTGCTCGTCCTGACCCTGGCGAACCGGCGGATCACCGGAGGCGACCGTGCCGGCCGTTGACGCCGTCCGGCGGGTCCGGGCCGGCCGGATCGCGCTGTACCTGACGCTGACCGCGATTGCGGTGGTGATGATCGTCCCGTTCGTCTGGATGCTGCTCACCTCGGTGAAGACCCCGGCCGACATCGCCGCCACCCCGGTCCGGCTGCTCCCGACGGAATGGGCCTTCGGCAACTATGCCGACGCCCTCGACGCGGCGCCGTTCGCGACGTACGCGCGGAACAGTTTCGTGATCGCATTCAGTCACACCGTGCTGAACGTGGTGATCGCGTCGATGGCCGGATACGCGCTGGCCCGGTTGCGGTTCCGCGGCAGCACGCTGATCTTCCTCGGCTTCGTCGGGGCGCTGATGATCCCGACGTACACGAAGATCCTGCCGGAGTTCCTGATCGTGCGGTTCATGCCGCTGTTCGGCGGCAACGACATCACCGGCCAGGGCGGCACCGGGTGGCTGGACACCTGGTGGGCGCTGATCATCCCGGGTGCGGTCAGCCCGTTCTCGGTGTTCCTGTTCCGGCAGTTCTACCTCGACCTGCCGGTGGAGCTCGAGGAGGCAGCCCGGCTGGACGGCCTGGGGGAGCTGGGCATCTACGCCCGGATCATGACGCCGCTGGTGAAGCCCGCGTTCATCACCGTCGCGCTGCTCACCTTCGAGGGGTCGTGGAACAACTTCCTCTGGCCGCTGCTGGTGACCAAGAGCGACAACCTGCGGGTGATCCAGGTCGGGCTGTCGGTGTTCCGGACCGAGAACGACACCCAGTGGGCCTTCCTGATGGCCGGCACCACGCTGGCCACGGTCCCGATGGTGGTGCTGTTCCTGATCGGCCAGCGCTACTTCGTCCAAGGTTTCGCGACCGCGGGCATCAAATGACACAGTCGAAGGAGAGCAACCTATGACCGAGGAACTGCAGGGCACGCGGGCGCTGGTGACCGGGGCCGGACACGGCATCGGCCGCGGGATCGCGCTCGGCCTGGCGGCTGCCGGAGCGGACGTGGTGGTCCACTACGGCAGGTCCGCGGACGCCGCCGCGCAGACCGTCGCAGACGTGGAGGCGCTCGGCCGGAAGGCGATCGCCGTCGGCGCCGACGTCACGAGTACGGCGGAGGTCGACCGGCTGCTGGACGAGACGATCGCGTTCCTCGGCGGGCTCGACGTCCTGGTCTGCAACGCCGGCCACCTGATCGGCCGGGTCAAGGTCGAGGAGATGACCGACGAGCACTTCCAGCAGGTCGTCGACGTGAACCTCGGCGCGACCTTCCGCACCACCCGGGCCGCGATCCCGCACCTGGCCCAGTCCGCCAATCCGCGGATCGTCACGATGGCCTCGCTGGCCGCGCACAACGGCGGCGGACCGGGCTCGGTGATCTACGCGGCGGCCAAGGCCGGGATCCGCGGGTTCACCAAGGGCCTGGCCAAGGAGCTCGGTCCGCAAGGCATCACGGTCAACTCGGTCGCACCCGGGTACATCGCGGAGACGGCGTTCCACCAGACCTTCTCGACCGAGCAGGCCCAGGCGAACATGGTCGCCGCGACCCCGATCGGCCGCCCGGGCCAGGTCGAGGACGTGGCGAACGCAGTCCGCTTCCTCGCACTGCCGTCCTCGGGCTACCTGACCGGGATCACCATCGACATCGACGGTGGCACATGGCCGCGTTGACCGGGCATCCACCGGCTGAGCGCGGCGGCTGGTGGCACGAGTACGTCTGCCCCGCGCACGGTGTCGAGCTCGAGCACGTCGGGTTCGAAACCGGTGAGTTTCCGGCGGGCGGCGTACCGTGCGCGCACGGCTGCCACGTCGACACCGAGGCGGTGCGCGGCGCCTGGCGGGTGCTCGCGCATCACTGGTGGGCGCGACGGATCCGGCTGCTCTCGTACGACGGCGGTGGTGCCGAGCTGCTCACGTCGTACGCGCGGCTCTACCTGGAGCTCACCAAGGCCGGTGAGCATGAGCAGGCGCAGGGCTGGATGCAACGCGGGCGGCTCTTCCACCAGGCGCTGACCGATGCGGTCTGGGGTGTGCCGATCGCGCACGCCATCGCGAACCTCGCCGGTCGCGCCGACCTCACCGAAACCCTGCCGATGCTCGACGACATGGTCGCCGGAGCCCGGCGGGCCCGCGACGCGATGGTTGCCCAGGACAAGTTCTCGTCGAACTACACGGCCTGGTTCAACGCGCTGGGCACGACGGCGAGCCAGGCCGCGGCTGCCGTGCGCGGCGAGGAGTGGGACGCGGAGAAGGAGTGGCTGACCGGTGAGCACGGCCAGTTCGCGCACCTCGACGTGTCGACCGGCGAGGACGGCTGGGAGTGGGAGGCGAGCACGTACTACCACGGCTTCGTGCTGCGGGCGTACCTGCTGAGCCTGCGCGGCTTCGACCCGGCGCAGGTGCCGGACCGGCTCGAAGCGATGATCGGTGCGCTCGCCGGGATCGCGACCGACGGCGGCATCCTTCCGGCGCTGCACGACGGCCCGTACCGTCGGGTGCCGCTCGCCCTCGAGTGGCTGGAGATCGTTGCCCTCGCCCGGCAGTTCACGACCGGGCACGGGCTGGACGCAGTAGCTGATCGCGCGCTTGCAGAGGTCGGCGCTGGGTACGACGGACTCGAGGACAAGCTGACCGGCTGGTTCGCCAGACCACCGCGATCAGGCGCGGTGTCACCCAAGCCGCTCACCGGCTCGTATGCGGTGACCCGCGTCGGCGGGATCCACGCGATCCTCGACCACGGGCCACACGGCGGCTCGCACGGGCACCACGACAAACTCGCGCTCTACCTGTACGGCGCGACGACGCCGTGGCAGCCGGATCCGGGGCAGGTGCCCTACGGCCATGCTGAGTGGCGCCGGCACTACAAGTCCGCGGCAGCGCACCCTACGATCCGCATCGACGGCCTGGAACCCGCGGAAGCCACCGGCACCGTGCGGACAACGCCGTCATCGGTGACCGCCGAGGTCAGCGACTGGTATCCCGGCGTCCAGGCGACACGGCAGGTGATCGCGGGCGACGGCTATCTCGTCGACCTCGTTCGGGTGACGGCGGATCGCGAGCGGGAGATCGTCCTGCAATTCCGGCCGGACGTGGAGCTGACGGTGGAAGTCACGCCGGAGGTGGTCCGCACCACGTGGTCAGGTGATGAGACGTTGTACGGCTACCACTTCGCGGACGCGGTCCCGGTGACGCGACCCGGTCCCGGTCCGGCCGACGACCCGCAGCGGACTCGGACCGCCCTGGACTGGACTGCTGTCGGCACCGACGCGACCTTCTGTTCCGTCTACTCGACCACTCCCGTGGACGTCGAGGTGACCGGCGACGTGCTCACTGTCGACGGTCACGAGCACCGGATCGGAGGGCGCTGATGCTGATCGAGCATCGCCTCGACGAACTACGGGACGGACTCGACGGCCGGCACGCGGCCCGGTGGCGCCGGTTGCGTGAGCAGTGCGACGGGTACCGCACTCAGACTCCGCCGGCCGAGCACCCGTCGGCGAGCATCACATACCTCGGTCCGGCCGCCGCGAACCTGGCGCTTGCCTACCGGCTCACCGGCAACCCCGGCTACCGGGCCGAGGCCGCCCGCTGGATCTCCGCGGCGATCGGCTTCCCGCACTGGGGCAAGGCGCACATGCCGGACCACGACCTCGACGCCGGCTGGCTGCTGCACGGGTTGTCGCTGGCTTCGACCTGGCTCGGTGACGACTTCGAGGACGCCGACGAACTGCGCGCAAAGCTGGAGCTGCAAGGCACTCGGCTGTACGAGTTCGCCGTCGAATCCGAGGGCTCCTGGTGGAGTTCGTCGTACTGGCAGAACCACAACTGGATCTGCTACACCGGCCTGGCGGCCGCCGGGTACGCGCTCGGCCGGACGGAGTGGACCGAGCGCGCGAAGGCGAACTTCGCGACGGTGATCGATCTGCTGCCGGCCGACGGGTCGGACATGGAAGGCGTCGTCTACTGGCGGTACGGCGTTCCGTGGTTGGCGACGTACCTGGATCTGCTGCAGGACCGGGAAGGCCTGGACTGGTGGGATCGGTGCCGATTCCTGGCGAGCACGTTCTCCTACCGGCTGCAACAGTGTGCGCCGGGATTCGAGGAGAACATCGACCACGGTGACTGTCACGACCGGCGCAGCGGCCACAGCGTCGCCCTGTACTACAAGCTCGCGGCGGCCTACCGGATCGGTGAGGCGCAGTGGCTTGGCGAGCTCGTCGCTCACCGGTTCTTCTGGCGGGAGGCGTACGCGAGTGGTGTGAAGCCAGGCGTCATGCCGGAGGCCTACCTGGAGCTGCTCTGGTACGACGAGTCCGTGCAGCCCGTGCCGCCGGAGAAGAGCACACCGCTGTCGGCGTACTTCCCGGACCTCGGCCTGGTGACCGCGCGGACCGGTTGGGACGATGACGCGACGATGGTGTCGTTCAAGGCGTCCCCGGGTGGCGGGCACCAGGCCTGGGAGACCTCACACCGTCTGGACGCCGAGCGTGGATGGGATACGTTGAGCGCCGGGCACCACCATCCGGACGCGGGGTCGTTCGTGCTCACCTCCCGAGGCTCGTTCCTGGCCGTCGACGAGGGCTACAGCAATCGGAAGCGGGCCGGCGACCACAACCTGATCCTGGTCGACGGCCACGGGTTCGCGGACGAGGATCGGTACCACGTCTACAAGGGCGCGCCGTACGAGCGCCAGGCGCGGATGGTCGACCTACTCGCGGCCGATGGTGTGGTGCACGCGACGGCGCAGATCGCGGCGATGTACCCGGCCGAGCTCGGCATCACGCGACTCGACCGCACGCTCGTGTTCACCCCGGCAGGCCGATTGGTCCTGGTGGATCGATGTGCCGCAGCGGAGCCGCGTGACTGGACGCTGCTCCTGCACGCGGACTGGCCGATCGAGTACGGCGACGAGATCGTGCTGCGATCCGGATCCGCGCAGGCTTGGGTCCGCCTGCACACGCCGCTGACCGTCGAGTTCGCCGTGACCGAAGTCGAGGCGAACCCGACGTCGAGCACCCCGAGCCTCCGGCTGACCCGCACCCTTCACACGCTGCGAGCCACCGCCGAACACCGGACGACGGCGACGCTCGTCACGACCGTCGAACCGACCTCGGCGCTCCGGCCCGCGCCGCCAACGGCTCGTCGGCTCGACCTCACACGCGGGGTCGGCATCACCTTCGACGAGGAAACCGTCCTGTTGGCGGACGACGACGGGGTGATCGAGGGCGAGGGCATCGCGGCGCAGGCGAAAGCCGTGATCCGGTCCGCGGACCGCAGGATCACGGTATGACCCGGCGGGCGCTCGACTGGCTGGGCTGGCTCGCCAGTCCAGTGCTGGCGGGTGCGGCGTTCTCGATCGTGTGCCTCGGCGTGGTGACCTGGTTGCCGGCGCTGGCGGCGGTCGGGTTCGCGCTGAACCGCTGGCGGACCGATGGCGACACGCGGTGCTTCGCCGGGGTGTTCACCGGATGGCGCCGGTACTGGCGTCCGCTGCTGCCACACTCCATCGCCGTGACCGTCGCGGCTCTGGTTGCTGCCTGCAACTTGTCGTTCCTGGCCGGACACTCCGGTCCGATCGTCGTTGCGTTGTTCATGATCCACGTCGGCTTGATCGCGGCTGCGGTCACCTATCACCTGGCGCTGGCCGTCAGCGCCGGCCGCGCTCCAGGTGGCTCGCCGGCCGAGTGGCGCCGTACTGCGTTCCAGCTTGCCTTCACGTCGGTGCCTCGCGGCACTGCTCTGCTCGGCGCGGCCGTCGCCGCGCCGGTCTTCTCGCTCGTCGTTCCGGCGGGCCCGCTACTCCTTGGCACCACCGTTCCGGTCCTGGTCGGCCTGCTCGTCGCCGACCACGCATAGTTCCGCCCCGACCGCCCCAACAAGGAGGACCACCATGTCCAGAGCTGTCCCGATCCTGCTGCTCAGCGCCGCGCTGGCGCTCCCCGCCGTACCGGCGCACGCCGCGACCGACTACTACGTCTCACCCTCCGGCAGCGACTCCAACTCCGGTACGTCGTCCGGAGCGCCGTTCGCGACCATCCAGAAGGCCCTCGACACCGCGCCCCGGGACGCGACCGTGCACCTTGCCTCAGGCACCTATCTCCAGGACGCCGTGACCATCCGCTCCGGGGTCACGATCACCGGCCCGGCCACTGCGGTGGTCAAGGGTGCCGGCAACTCACGGATCTTCCAGGTCCGGCACGACGGCGTGACGCTCGACGGCTTCACCATCGACGGTCTGCACGGATCGTCGTCCAGCGCCTCCCGCTACCGGGACAAGTTGATCTACGTGATGAGCACGAGCCCGGGCGACGGCGTCGGCACGTTGACGATCAGCGACATGACGCTGAAGAACGCCGGTGGCGAGTGCGTGCGGCTCCGGTACCTGGTGACCAACGCCGACGTGCACGACAACACGGTCGGGCCGTGCGGGATCTTCGACTTCAAGTTCGCCGGTGGCGGGAAGAACGGTGAGGGCATCTACGTCGGCACGGCGCCCGAGCAACAAGGTGAGAACGGCGCCCCGGACGACCAGCCGGACCGGAGCCGGAACAACCGGATCCACCACAACACGATCGCGACCGCGGGCAACGAGTGCGTGGACGTGAAGGAGAACGCGACCGCGAACATCGTCGAGTACAACGACTGCTCCGCGCAGAAGGACCCGAGCTCGGGCGGCCTCGACGCCCGGGGGAGCGGCAACACCTTCCGCTACAACACGATCCACGACAACACGGGCGCCGGCGTCCGGCTCGGCGGCGACACCGAGACCGACGGCATCGACAACGACGTGTACGGCAACACCATCACCGGCAACGCGGCCGGCGGCATCAAGTTCATGCGCACACCGCAGGACCAGATCTGCGGCAACACGATGTCCGGCAACACCGGCGGCAACTCCGTCGGCACGTACGGCGCCGACTTCAACCCCACCGCGGCCTGCTGATGCCGACTCCGTCCCGCCGGGTGGTCCTCGGTGGCGCACTCGGTGGATTGGTCGGCGGGACGGTTGTCGACGCAACCGTCACGGCTGCCGCGGCGTCGCCGCGTCGCAGGTGGGTCACCAGTTGGGCGACCGCTCAGACCGCCCCGACTGCCACCGACGCCGACGCCACAACCGGCTTCACCGACACCACGATCCACAACACCATCCACTTGTCAGCCGGGTCGTCGGGTGGTTTGCGGCTCCGGTTCGCCAATCCGTTCGGGGCTCAACCCATCGTCATCGGTTCGGTCTTCGCCAACGGGACTGCGGTGCTGTTCGGCAGGGAGAAGGAAGTGCTGCTTGCGGCCGGAGCGACGGTCGTGAGTGATCCCGTGGACGTGGTGGTGCCGGACGGCGGCGATCTGCAAGTCAGCATGTACCTGCCCGGTCCGACTGGCTCGGTGAGCTTCCACCGGAACGTGCACGCCACCGGCCTGATCGGGGATCGGCCGACGAAGTCGGTCTTCCTGCTCAACGGCGTCGACGTACGAGCCGACGGCCGCCGGTCGCTCGCGGTCCTCGGTGACTCGATCACCGAGGGAGTGGGGACACCCGACGACGCGAACCTACGCTGGCCGGATCAGTACGCCGCCCGCTTCCGCCACCGCCCGGCCGTCGCGAACCTGGGGATCAGCGGCAACCGCCTGCTGCTCGACGACGCCCGGTTCGGTCCGAGTGGACAGGCACGGTTCGACCGCGACGTCCTCGCGTTGCCCGGACTCCAAGCAGTGCTCGTGTTTCTCGGCATCAACGACATCCAGCAACCACCGAGCCAGACCGACCCGACCCGCCTGCTGGTTGGCTACGAGCAGCTCGCCCGGCGCGCCCGTGACCACGATCTCGAGGTGCTCGGCGCGACCATCGGCCCGTTCGAGGGCTGGATCCGCTACACCGAAGCCCTCGACCACGTCCGCCACCAGGTGAACGCCGTACTCCGATCCGGACGTATCTTCGACCGAGTCGTCGACATCGACGCCGTACTGCGGGATCCGTCCGACCCGGCCCGGTTGCGGCCGGCCTTCGACAGCGGCGACGGCCTGCACCCGAACGCCGTCGGCGCGAAGGCGATCGCCCTGTCTCTTTGAGAGGACTCCTATGTCAGACCTCACCCTCCGCCGGCGCACGGTCCTCGGCGGGATGATCGGCTCCGCGGCGCTGTTCGCCGTACCGGCAACTTCCTGGGCGGCCGGCCCGACCGACGAGCTGCGCCTGCGCTGGCACACGTTGCTCACCGGTGGACCGACCGTCGACCCCGCCGACCCGGACCTCGCCGTCGCGATCGCCCGGATCGACAAGGCCGCCCGCTCCGCCCTCACCACGCTCGACCGGTCCGCGACACGTACGACGCTCTGGCCGGACCTCGCCAGTACGACGCTGTCCAACCACGTCGCCTCGAACTTCCGCCGGATCAAGCAGCTCGCGGTCGCCTGGGCCACGAACGGCTCGGCGTACGCGGGCAACGCGAGCGTCGCCGCGGACATCCTCGGCGCGCTCGAGTGGATGCACACGAACCGCTACAGCCCGACGCTGCCGCGGTACGACAACGACTACGACTGGGAGATCGGCGCGGCCGGAGCCTTCGCCGACACCCTCGTCCTGCTGTACGACGCGATGCCGGCCGACCTGCGGACGACGTACACGACCGCGATCAACCACTACACCCCGGACCCGAACCTCTGGCGGGCCAACCGGCAGATCGCCACCGGCGCGAACCGGGTCTGGATCGCCACGGTCGTCGCCGTCCGGGCCGTGCTGGACGGCGACACCGGCGCGTTGACCCGGGTCCGGGACGCGATCAGCGATGTCGAGGGCGACGGCGCGAACAGTGTGCTCGCGTTCAACGACGCACCCGGCCGGACCGACAACGGCACCGGCGAGGGCTTCTACAGCGACGGCTCGTTCCTCCAGCACTACAAGCACCCGTACAACGGCGGCTACGGCAAGGAACTGCTCGGCACCTTGTCCTCACTGCTCTACCTCCTCGGTGGCACGCAGTGGACCGTGACCGATCCGGACCTCGACAACATCTACCGCTGGATCGACGACGCGTTCGATCCGTTGATGGTCCGCGGCGACATGATGGGTTCGGTGTGCGGCCGCGAGATCGCACGACCGAGCAAGCAGAACCACGCGCCGACCCAGACGATCATCGAGGGAACGCTCCGGCTGATCCCGGCCGCGCCGGCCGAGCGCGCGACCCGGCTCATCGCGCTGGTGAAGCAGTGGATCACCGAGGACACGTTCCGCGACTTCCTGGCGGTCACCGACCCGGCCTCGCTGGTCGCGGCCCGGGCCGTCCTGGCGTGGGCCACGCCGGCGCGTGGTGCGCTCGTCGTACACAAGCAGTACCCGCGGATGGACAAGGTGGCGCATCACCGGCCGGCGTTCACCGTCGGGTTGAGCGCGTACTCGTCCCGGGTCTACAACTACGAGTCGATCCAGACCGAGAACCTGCACGGCTGGCACCTGTCCGACGGGATGCTGCAGGTGTACGACGACGACCTCGGCCACTACTCGGGCGACTACTGGCCGACGGTCGACCCCTACCGGTTGCCGGGCACAACGGTCGACACCCGCAGTCTGGCCGACTCGTACGGCTTCCGCACCACGAGCGATGCCGACTGGGTCGGAGGTACGGCGGTCCCCGGCCGGACGATCGGCGCCTACGGCATGGACCTGCGCGGGTACGGAACCGGCCTAACCGCCCTGAAGAGCTGGTTCCTGATCGACGACGTCCTCGTCTGCCTCGGCTCCGGCATCACCGGTGAGGGCGCGGTCGAGACGATCGTGGAGAACCGCAAGCTCCGGATCGGCGACGAGACGTTCACCGCCGCACCCGGTTGGTGCCACCTGGCCGGCACCGGCGGCTATGTCTTCCCTGACCGCACACCCGTCCGCACGCTCCGGGAGAGCCGTACGGCGACCTGGCGTGAGATCAACCTCAAGTACGGCACCGACACGCCGGTCACCAGGCCGTACCAGACCGTCTGGATCGACCACGGCACCGCGCCCGTTGCCCAGGGCTACTACTACGTGCAGCTGCCCACGGCCACGCTCGAGGCGACCAAGACCTTCGCCTGCCGGCTGCCGGTCACTCGTTTGCGCGCGGACACGACAGTGCATGCGATCCGGCTGCGCAACGTTCTCGCGGCGAACTTCTGGACGGCCGGCGTGGTCGCCGAGCTCAGCACCGACGGCCCGGCGTCCGTCGTAGTTGCCGCTGGCAAGGTCGCCATCTCGGACCCGACCCAGCAGCGTTCGTCGTCGGTCACAGTCGAACTCGCCAAGCCCGGTCTCCGCCTGGTGTCGGCCGACGCCGGCGTCCAGGCGACCCGCACCGAGTCCGGCTGGCGCCTGGTCGCTGACACTGCAAACCGCCACGGCGCAACCCTGACCGCTACCTTCCGCTGAGGAGAACCCAATGCTGGTTGACATGCCCCTGGACCGGTTGCGTGAGTACCGGCCGGAGCCCGAGGAGCCCGCGGACTTCGACGCGTTCTGGAAGCAGACGCTGACGGACGCGGCCGGGCACCCGATCGACGCCACGTTCGAGCCGTACGCCGCGCGACTGGCGACCGTGGACGTCCAGGACGTGACGTTCAGCGGCTGGGGCGGTCAACCGGTCAAGGCGTGGCTGCTCCTGCCACGTCATCGGAGCGGACCGTTGCCCGCGGTCGTGCAGTACATCGGCTACAACGGCGGCCGCGGCATCCCCTACGAGTGGCTGACCTGGAGTGCGGCCGGGTACGCGCACCTCGTGATGGACAACCGCGGCCAAGGCGGTGGTGGCAAGACCGTGGCGGACACTCCGGACATCGCGCCGGACGGCCACGGCTCGTCGTCACCCGGCTTCCTCACCCGAGGCATCGAGGATCCCCGTAAGCACTACTACCGGCGGCTGATCACGGACGCCGTGCGCGCAGTCGACGCGGTGAAGAGCCATCCGGACGTCGACAGTTCTCGCGTCGCCCTGGTCGGAGGCAGCCAAGGCGGTGGGCTCGCGTTGGCGGTCGCCGGTCTGCGCGACGACGTGTCCGCTGCGATTGCCGACGTACCGTTCCTGTGTCACTTCCGGCGGGCGTCGCAGATCACCGACAACGGGCCGTACGCCGAGATCGCCCGCTGGCTCAAGGGACACCGCACCGGTATCGAGACCGCGATGAGCACGCTGTCGTACTTCGACGCGGTGAACTTCGCCGCCCGAGCGACCTGCCCGGCCTGGTTCTCGGTCGCGCTGATGGACAACATCTGCCCGCCGTCCACGGTCTTCGCGGCGTACCACCGGTACGGCGGTCCGGCGCAGCTCGAGGTGTTCACCTACAACGGCCACGAGGGCGGCGCGGAGTACGACCTGCCGCGCAAGCTCAGCGCGCTCGGCGGCGTCCTCGGGGGCGGCCTCTGAATCCGGCCGCGAGCCACAGGATCAGTGCTGGTAGCCAGATCAGCAGCAGCCAGGGAGCCCGCCACCAGCCGGAGTTGCCTTTGAGCTCCGGCTGGTCGCTGCCTACGAGTGGGCGTGCGGAGAGGGACCAGGCCAGGAAGGCGTCGCCGATCGGGACCTGGCCGAGGGCGTAGCGCTTCGTCTTCAGGCCGCTGATCGGGAGGCCGAGCAGGTCGCCTTCGCGGGCGAGACGGTCGGCCAGCGGATCGTGCGCAACTCTGGCGGCGCCCATCGTGACCACGGTCGCCGACAGGCTGATCCCGAGAATCAGCGGGCCGGAGTCCACATCGCCCGGCCCGCCGACGCCCTTCGGATACTCGCGAACGCCGAAGCCGGCGACGAACTTGTCCCGGAAGATCTCGTACTGCGCCCGTGCGAACGCCGGGTCGATCTCCACCAGGAACCGCTGGATCATGCTCTGCGACGTCGCCCGCGCACCGACCGACTCCGGCTCGACCTGATGCGGCAGCAGGCCGGTCGCCGGGTCGAGCTTCGTCTTCACAGCGGCCAGCCAGCGTTCCGTGGTCGAGCCGAACCGCGGTGCGACGAGGGCGTCGTACGCGCGCAACGAGGCGATCGCGACCGTCGAGTCGACCGGCCAGGCCTGGCCCGGATACGCCTGCAGGAACGGCGTTTTCGCGGTCCGGAACGCGGTCGCGAGCTCTACCGAGGCCCGGGTGAAGTTGTCGATCTCGGCTGCGTCGGCGTGCTTCAACGCGATGACCCCGGCGCGCAGGTAGTTCGTCCAACCGGCGTGGAAGACGCCGTACTTCGGTCGCAGTGAGGAGTCGAAGACCGCAGTCCCGTCCGGCGACTCCAGCCGGTCGAGGGCCCACCGTGCCTCACCGGCCGCATCGACCGACCGGGAAGGATCGGCGAGGCCGACCTGGACCCAGGTCAGCCCGTACAGCGCGTTGAGGAAGAAGTAGCCCTCCGGGAACTGTTGCTGCGCGGCGTGGTCGGCGCCGTCCTCGATCTCGGCCCGCAGGAACGCGAGCTGCTTGACCACGCCGCCGGTGGGATCGGTCCGGGGCAGCACCAGGCGCGCGGTGCCCACCCCCGCCACCAGCGTGGCGATCACCGCGAGACCGATCAGGAGCTTGCGCAGCACCCGGTGAATCTACCGAGGCCAGACGGACAATGGCGGTCCGCCGAGCGACCATCTGGTGACTCAGGTGCCGAGCGTCGACTCCCGGGTCACCAACCGGGTCGTCAGCGCCATCACGCCGGGATGCGCCGAGCCCGCGATCGCGTCCAGCAGCAGATTGGCGGTACGGCGGCCGAGCTCCTCCAACTCGAGATCGACAGTCGTCAGCGGCGGCCGGCTGGCGAGCGCCATCACCGACCAGTTGTCGTAGCCGGTGACCGCGATGTCGTCGGGGACGGACCGGCCGAGCTCACGGAGCCGGTCGCACACCCCGCGGGCGATCTGGTCGCTGCCGCACGAGATCGCGTCGACGTCCGCCGACGTACGCAGCAGGACGTCGACCGCATGCCGGCCCCAGCGTTCGCTCCACTCGCCGTGCAGCGGTTCGCCGACCAACGCATCGCCTGCCGTCGCGACTGTGGCCGCGGCCCGGACCTGGGCACTGTGGTGGGACGACGGCCCGGTGATGTGCGCGATCCGCCGACGGCCGAGGCTGAGGAGGTGCTGCACAGTCGACGCGGCGCCGCCGTTGTCGTCCACGATCACGGACGTGTCGGCCGGATCGGTGGACGGGCTGAACGCGTAGACGACGGGAATCGGTACGTCGATCGGCACCCGCGGCTCGGTCCGTCGCCCGGTGACGATGATGCCGTCCACCCGCCGGGACACCAGCGAACGCAGGTAGTGCTGCTCGCGCAGCGGGTCGTCGCGGGTGTCGCAGAGCAGCAGGCCCATCTCGCCCGCGCTGAGCGCGTCCTCGGCGCCGAGCATGATCGGGATGCTGAAGCGTCCGGAGCTGTCGGTGGTGATCAGGCCGACTGTGAAGCTGCGCCCGGACGACAGCGCGCGGCCGCGGCTGTCCGGCGTGAATCCGAGCTGCTCGGCGGCACGCCGTACCCGCTCCCGGGTCTCCTCGCGGAGCTGACCGGTGTCGTTCAGCGCCTTGGACGCCGTACTCGTGGAGACGCCTGCCAACGCGGCCACATCGGTGATCCGGGGCAGCGAGGGACCACGTGACGCCATCCGGCAACTCCTTTCCGAACTTTCCGGAAACAGTACAGCACGAATCCCGGCTTGTCCGGATTTCGCCAGGTCCCAGGGGTTGACCAGGTCGGCTCGCGTCTCTAGCTTCGTCAAGGAAAACGTGTTCTGGATTTTCCGTGTTCCTTTCCGTGACCCCCTCAGGAGCTTCCCCTATGAGTGCTTCCCCGGACGCAGTCACCACCTCCCGGAGTCCCGCCGCGAGCACGCGCGGCCGCTGGCAACCACTCGGCCTCGGCCAGGCCACGATCACCGGCGGCTTCTGGGCGCCCCGCCAGGCCCGCAACGGCGAGAGCGCGATCCCGAGCGGCCAGGACCAGCTCGAGACGGCCGGCAACCTGCAGAACCTCAGGCTCGCCGCGGGGCTGCGTAGGACCGAGGGCGAGGGTGAGGGCGAGGCGATCGGCCCGGTGTTCGCCGACTCCGACGTCTACAAGTGGCTCGAGGCCGCCGCCTGGGAGTACGGCCGGAACCCGAGCGAGGAGCTGCTCTCGCGCCAGCGCGAGATCACCGCGATCGTCGCCGCCGCCCAGCAGGACGACGGCTACCTCGACTCGGTCGTCCAGCTCAGGTACGGCGACGAGGGTCGCTACAAGCAGCTCGTCTGGAGCCACGAGCACTACTGCGCCGGTCACCTGATCCAGGCCGCGGTCGCCCAGGTCCGCTGCACCGGCGACCGCGAGCTGCTCGAGGTCGCGACCAAGATCGCCGACCACCTGGTCGCCACCTTCGGCGACGGCGAGGGCCAGACGGTCGACGTGGACGGTCACCCGGTGATCGAGATGGCGCTCGTCGAGCTGTATCGAGAAACCGGTACGGCGGCCTACCTCGACCTGGCCAAGTGGTTCGTCGAGGCGCGCGGCCACGGGATCATCAAGGAGCACGGCCACGAGCCGACGTACTTCTCCGACCGGCTCCCGGTCCGCGAGGCGACCACGGTCGAAGGGCACTCGGTCCGCGCCGTCTACCTCGCGGCCGGCGCCGCGGACGTCGCGCTCGAGACCGGCGACACCGACCTGCTCGACGCGCTGAAGCGGCAGTTCGAGCACATGTGGTCGACGAAGACGTACGTCACCGGCGGGCTCGGCGCCCGCTGGGAGGGCGAGGCGTTCGGCGACGAGTACGAGCTGCCGCCGGACCGTGCGTACGCCGAGACCTGCGCGGCGATCGGCGGCATCCAGTGGGCCTGGCGGATGCTGCTCGCCACGGGTGAGGCGTCGTACGGCGATGCCATCGAGCGGATGCTCTACAACGGGTTCCTGGCCGGCGTCTCGCTGAAGGGGACCGAGTACTTCTACGTCAACCCGTTGCAGCTGCGCGGCGGCGCGCACCCCGACAACGGCCGCAGCCCGGCGCACGGCCGGCGCGGCTGGTTCGACTGCGCGTGCTGCCCGCCGAACATCATGCGCACCCTGGCCAGCCTCGACGGCTACCTGGCAAGCACGAGCGACGGCGTCGTCCAGCTCCACCAGTACGCGGCCGGCGTTCTTAGGGCTGATGATGTCGAGGTTCAGGTCGAGACTGCCTATCCCTGGGATGGCGCCGTCCGCATCACCGCCAACGCGCCCGCCGTTGTCGAGCTGCGAATTCCGGCCTGGGCCGAGGGTGCGACTGTCAACGGCAAGCCTGTCGAGGCGGGCACCTACGCTCGTGTCGAAGCTCAGGAGATCGACCTGCAGTTGCCGCTGGCAACTCGGGTGGTCGGGGCCGATCCGCGCGTCGACGCTGTACGTGGGTGTGTCGCGCTGGAACGCGGTCCGCTGGTCTACGCGGTGGAGCAGGTGGACAACGCGGCGAACGTCGACGACCTGTACCTGTTGCCTTCGGCATCGGTTGCCAGCAGCCACGAAGACGGTCTGCTGGACGGCGTCACGGTGCTGACGACCCGTGGCCGGATCGGCACCGGTCACCAGGGCGGCTGGCCGTTCACGTCGTCTGCTCAGGACGGGACCGGCGACGAGGTCGACGTGGTCGCGGTGCCGTACTACGCCTGGGCCAACCGCGAGATCGGCGCCATGCGCGTCTGGCTGCCCAGGACCTGATCATGCTGACCCGGCGGAAGTTCCTTGGTCTCACGGCTGCGGCGACCGCGGCCGGCGCCGTGCCGGGCTGCAGCTCCGTCCTGCCCGAACCCGACGTCCAGGCGGCGGGTTTCGGGCAGGACGCCACCGGCACCGTGCAGGTCTGGTGCCGAGCGGCCACCCAATCCGGTCTGACCGACCTGGTGAAGAAGTTCAACGCGTCCCAGGACCGGCTCACGGTCGAGCTGACCCCGGTGCTCGACGCCCAGTACGTGACCAAGCTGGCGACCGCGATCCGCGGCCGGGAGGTGCCGGACCTGGTCGACATCGACGACATCAACTCGATGCTGTTCATCTACCGCGACGCGTTCACCGACCTGACCGAACCTCTGCAGGCGCTGGACTACCGGGACAAGCTCAGCCCCGGCCACCTGCGGCTCGCGACGAAGGACGACCGGGTGTTCGGCGTGCCCTACCTGGCCGACAACTCGATGTTCTGGTTCAACACCGAGCTGTGCGACAAGGCGGACGTCGACCCTTCGCAGGCGATCACGTCGTTCGACAGTCTGCTCGACGCCGCGCGGAAGCTACGGAAGCTCGGCGACGACATCTACGCGTGGAGCTTCCCGGCGAACAGCCCCGGCGCTCTCGGCTTCGTCGTACAGCCGATGATCTGGGCCGCCGACACCGACCTGATCAAGGGCACGATCGGCGAGCAGTCGGGCGACATCGTCGGGAACGACGTGGTCCGGCAGATGCTCGAGCTGCACCGGCAGCTCTGGGTCGACGGCCTGGTGCCGCGGGCGAACTTCTCCGACGACGCGTCCCGGTGGGGCAGCGACTTCCGGGCCGGCAAGATCGGCATCTTCCCGTCCAACTACAGCGTGGTCGTGTCCGCGTCCGACGAGGCCTTCCACCAGAAGGTGACGCCCCGGTTGCTGTCCGGCCCGGACGGTGGGGCGGCCTTCTTCGACGGCGGCGACAACATGTGCATCCCGCGCGGGGCCCGCAACGCGTCCGGCGCCTGGGAGTTCGTCCGGTTCGCGCTGGACCTGCCGCAGCAGGTCGAGCTGCCGGCCGGCGGCTACACGCCGGTGCGATCGGACGCCCGGACCCCTGAGTTCGCGGAGAAGTTCCCGCTCGCGACGTTGCCGCTGGAGCGGATCTCGGAGGGGTACGCGCCGACCACGCTGTCCTACAACCTGCTCTACAACCAGCCGGACGGCCCGTGGCTGCAGATGTTCCGCCGGGCAGTGTTCGACGGCGAGCTGGAGGCCGCCATGAAGGAAGCCCAAAGCAACTTCGACCGCATCCTGGCCCAGGGGCAAGCATGAACGAGCGAAGCGAGTTCATCATCAAGCACTGCGTACCTTGTGCCTCATCGGCGCCCGGAGCGAAGCGAGGACGCCGATGAGTAGGGCGCTTCGGAGCTCGCATCGGCAAGATCCCGACGCCCGCAAAGCCAGTGCCGCCGCGCGCCGGCGGGTTGGGCAGGGGTCGCTGACCCATCCCTCGCGGACCGGGTTGTTGCTGGTGGCACCCGCCGTACTGTTCGTCGCTGTCTTCGTCCTGGTCCCGCTCGGGTTCGCGCTGGTGATCTCGCTGACCAACTGGCCGCTGATCGGCACGGTCAAGTTCAGCGGCGTGAAGAACTACACCGCGATCGTCTCCGACGCCGCGTTCGCGAAGTCGGTCCTCTACACCCTGCTCTACACGGTCATCGTGACCGGGCCGATCCTGGTGCTCGGCTACGCGCTCGCAGTCCTGGTACGGCGCAAGCGGCGCGGCTCCACGCTGTTGCGAACGATCTTCTTCCTGCCGTTCGTCGTCGGCCTGTCCACGCTGAGCTTCGTCACCGTCCTAGAGGCCCAGCCCGACAGCGGCGCGATCAACATCGTGCTCCGCACCCTCGGCATCACCGACGGCACCACGGCCTGGCTGGTGGACGGCCCGCTCGCGACCGGGCTCATCTGCGTGCTGGTGATCTGGGGTGTGTCCGGGCTGACGATGATGCTGCTGATGGCCGGCATGCAGGCCATCCCGCGCGAGTTCTACGAGTCGTCCGAGCTGGACGGGGCAACCTGGTGGCAGCAGGAGCGGGAGATCACAATCCCGGTGCTCCGCCGGACGATCGCGATGGCGGTGATCATCTCGGTGGTCGGCTCGCTGCTCGCGTTCACCCAGTTCTACATCCTGACCCGCGGCGGTCCGGGGACCGACACCACGACGGTCGTCCAGTACATCTACAACCGCGCCTTCGTGCAGCTCCAGCTCGGCGCCGCGACCGCGCTGTCCATCGTGCTGGTGGTGGTCGTCGGCCTCGTCACCGCCTTCCAGTTCTGGCTGCTCCGCGAGAGGGACTGACCGATGAGGCTGAAGAATATTCTGTACGTCGTCGGCGGTGGCGGTGCCTTCCTGGTCTTCGCCGTGCCGTTGCTGTGGGCACTGTTCCGCTCGGTGCAGCCGAACGACGTGATCGTCGCGGCGCCGGACCGGTCCACCTTCTTCCACCTGACGTTGGACAACTTCCGGACGCTGATCGAGGGCCCCGGCAACCTGATCCGGGCCGTTGGCAACAGTCTTGCCGTCGCGTTGAGCACGGCGGCGCTGACCGCCGTACTGGCGACGCTTGCGGGTTATGGCTTTGCACGGTTCCGGTTCCGGATTGGGCCGTTGCTGTTCGCTTTGGTGGTGGTGTCGATGATGATCCCGTTCCAGGCGATCCTGACACCGCTGTATCTGGAGATGAACGTCCTCCGGTTGACCGACAGCCTCCTCGGGTTGGTGCTCTTCTACACCACGGTCAACCTCCCCTTCGGCGTCTTCGTGATGCGAAACTCCTTCGCCTCGGTCCCGGTCGAGCTCGAAGACTCCGCTCACGTGGACGGCTGCGGCACCCTCCGAATGATCGGCTCCGTCCTCCGTCCCTTGGTAACCCCGGGCGCCGCCACCGTGGCGCTCTACGCCTTCCTTGCGGCGTGGACTGAATTCCTCGGTGCCCTGACCTTCCTCACCAAAGACGAGCTCTACACGCTTCCCGTTGCCCTCGTGAACGTCCAAGCCGGCGCGTACGGCGAGGTGAACTTCGGCTCCTTGGTCGCCGGCTCGGTCATAGCCATGATCCCGTGCGTGGTCCTGTACGTAGCCCTACAACGCTTCTACGTCTCAGGGTTGGCTTCCGGCGCTGTCAAAGGTTGATGTGGTCGACCCCACGCGCCCGCTACGCCTGCTCCTGCGTCGCGTGCTCGCCGGTCGCTCCCATCCACCCTCGGTCTGCGCGCTGCCGCACGCACTTGCAGGCTGCCGTCTGCACTCGACTGCGGGCGCGGTCGGGTGGCCGGGAGCACTTGAACGACTGCTGTGGTCGACCCCACGCGCCCGGCTACGCCCGCTCCTGCGTCGCGTGCTCGCGGTCGCTCCCACCCACCCTGGGTTTCGCGCTGCCCCGCGCATTTGCAGGCTGCCGCCTACACTCGACCGCGGCGTGGTCGGGGCGACCGGGCACAGTTGAAAGACTGCTGTGCCGTGGGTGCTGTGTTTAGCCCCACACGCGCCTCGGTCTGCGCGCTGCCGCCCGCACTCGACTGCAAGGTGGTTGAGGGTGACCGCGAGTCGCGGGAGGACCCAGATGCTGTGCACCGTGACAGCTCACGGTCGGGGTGCTGTGCTCACCCATGCGAGCCGTCGAACGCCAAGCGTCCAACGGCTCGGACTCGTCTACGTGGTTGAGGTCTCGGCGGCCTTCTTGATGGAGGCGGCTTCCGTCTCGACGTACTGCTTGGTCAGGGATCGCGTCATCAGCCAGCCGGGTCGGGCCAACGGACCGGATACGGTCACGGCGAGCGTCAGTTGGCTTCCGTCGGGGTGCGGCTCGACGACGTGCGTCGCGGTGACGGTGACGCCAGATGACTTGGACTCCCAGGTGTACGACGACCCGTCAGTCAGTTCGGTGACCGTCCACACCGCCGTGGGCAGTCGCGGTTGCGCCAACCGCGTTCGCGCTCCGACGGTCAGCGGTCCGTCGTCCAGACGCTCCACGGTCTCGACCGTCGGGATCCGCTCGGGCCAGCGCTCAACGTCGACGACCACCGCCCACACCCGCTCGGGCGGCGCCGCGATTGTGATGCTGTGCTGCAGCCCAGCCATGCGGCGAGTCTACGACGGCACCCGCGAGACACTCGTGACACGCGGACGGGCTGGCGGCGTGCGACGGCGCGCGTGCGAGGTGCGGCACGTGGACGGGCTGGCGTCGGTGCGACGGCACGCGCGAGAGCTGCGGCACGTGGACGGGCAGGCGACGGTGCGACGGCACCACGCGAGAGCTGCCGCGTGGACGGGCAGGCGACGGTGCGACGGCACGCGTGAGAGCTGCGGCACGTGGACGAGCCGGCAACGGTACGACGGCCCCGTGAGATCTGGGACATGGTCAGTGAGGCGGTCGTGTTGCGGGCGAGCCGGCGACGCGCCTTCGCGTGCTCGGTCGGCCATGCTAACCGAGGGCATCCAGACCGCCGAGAAGCCGGTATGACCATGCCGCTGTTTCGTCCGGGCACGCAGGCGGGACCCGCAGACACGCGCGTCCCCACGGCTTCGCCCCGCACGGCTTTGCCCCCACGGCTTCCTCGGCCGGCTTCGGCGTACCGCGAGGTTGCTCGGACACGTAGCGGGGACCTCGGACATCCGACCAGATGTCCGAGGTCCCGAGTTGGTGTCCGAGGTTCGGCGTGACGCGCCGGCACCGCCCCGACCGTGAAGGGCTGCGTGAGGGTCGGCTGTGGTTCGACGCTTAGGTCCGGTGGGCGTGCTTCACGAAGAGGATGGCGTCGGTGGTGGGGAGGTGGGCGGGGTCTAGTGGGGCGTAGCCGTACCAAGGGGACACGCGCGGGACGGGGGTCAGGTCGTGGAGGGCTGCGGGGTCGAGGAGGTAGGTGTCGCCCGGGAGGGTGTAGAGGAGGCCCTCGAGGGTGTTGGGGGGTGGAGTGGTGACGCCTTGGTGGGGGATTGTGCCTAGGGCTGTGGCTAGGTGGGCGTAGTCCTTGCCTAGTTGGGCGCTGACGAGTGCGCCGGCGCTCCACCATTGCGGTGTCTGGTCGCCCAGGCGCATCGAGCTCTTGTTGCGTTGGAGGTGGGCGTTGTGAGCGCTGACGAGGGCTGGGCCACGGTCTGCGATGGCGAGCAGGTTGGCGGCCATCATCGAGTCTCGTACGGCGAGCAGCCACGCCAAGCGGCTCGGCGACGTGTCGGCCATCCAGCGGTGGTAGCGCAGTAGGCCTCTGGCGGTGCGCGCGTACAGCAGAGCCCGCTCCCAGTCGTTCGGTGCGGATGCCTCGATCAGCTGCGGCGCCTGAGCGTTGAGGAGCGCGACCAGGTCGTCGGCAAGCAGTCGCAGCTCTTTGGCTTCAGCGGTCTGACCGACCGACTGGGATGGGTCTCGCATCGCGGCCAGGTTGGTCCACTGATCGTCAGGGCCGAGCAGGCGGTCGAGGGCGTCCGCCGTACAGGGGAGCAAGTCGGTGTCACCCCAGGCGGCGAGGTAGGCGTGCAAACCAGTGAGCGCCTGTCGCGGGCTCGCCGCGGCGGTGATCTCCAGCGGGCCGTCGAAGCCGGCGAACCGCAGTTGCTCGTCAGCGGGACGGCCGTCGTTGTACGAGCGCATCCAATTCACCAGCTCGCGGTTCGCTGGGAATGCACCCCACTCGTGGCTGAATCCGCGCTCCATGACGTCGTCGAGCGTGCCTCGACCCGACCTGACGTAGTCGTCGACGACCAGGCCCATCAGGCAGTCGCTCTCGAGCGCGAACGTCCGATAGCCCTCCTGCTCGACCAGTTGCTGAAACAGCTCGTTCCGCAGCTCGAGCAGAACCTCTTCACCATGCGTCGGCTCACCCAGTCCCAGCAGGCGCGGCTTGCCTGGAAGCAACGCCATCACGCTGGCAGAGTCGACGGTACTGGCAGCTCGTTCGATCCCGGCAGTCATACCTTCAACGGTATCGTTGAAGTCTTCGATGAAGACTTGCCGTCAGCAGCAACGCGGCAGCCAGGCCGAAACCCTCAACACCGAGTGAGGTACGTCGGCGATGGGTCCTAGCATCTGGCCATGGAGCAACAGTTCAGCGGAGAGATCTTCGAGTGGCGAGGCCCAGCGCCGTACTACTTCGTCTCCGTGCCGGAGCAGGCAGGCGTCGCCTTGCGGGACGCGGCCTCGGCCACCAGTTACGGCTGGGGGATGCTCCCGATTCGCGCACGGATCGGCAGCACCGAGTGGAAGACGTCGCTGTGGCCGAAGGACGGCGGCTATCTGCTCCCGTTGAAGGACGCCGTACGCAAGCCCGCAGGACTGGACGCGGGCGATGTGGTGGACGTTCGGCTCATGTTCGACGCGCTGCCTCGTCAGCAGAAGCGACCGGCGGCCAAGCGAGTGCCCGTTCCTCGTACGACGGGCTCGCGCGAACCGGTCACCGCCGAGCAACTCACGATCGTTCCCGCCAACCAGGCGGCGTGGGAGGACCTGCAGGCGATCTTCGGCGCTGCCGGTGACACCGCACGATGCTGGTGCCAACGGTTTCGCATGCTGCCCAAGGAGTCCTGGGCGTCCGAGGGCCCCGAAGAACTCGCCGCCCGGCTTCGCGACCAGACCGCCTGTGGAAACGACAAGGCGCGGGCGACGAGCGGCCTGGTCGCGTACCTCGACGGCGAGCCCGTCGGCTGGTGCGCCGTCGCGCCGCGAGCGGACCACCCGAGACTCTTGCGCGACTACCGCGTCCCGTGGCTCGGCCGCAACGAAGACAAGACCGACCCCACCATCTGGGCCGTCACCTGCTTCGTCACCCGCGCCGGCTACCGCCGCCGAGGCATCGGCCGCGTACTGGCCCAAGCCACCGTCGCCTTCGCCCGCGACCGTGGGGCGACCGCCGTCGAGGGCTACCCGGACTTCGTGGACGGCGGCTCCGTCGGCACTCCCACCATGTTCACTGACGCCGGCTTCACCGAGGTAAGCCGCCCAGGCAACCGCCGGGCTGTCATGCGAATCGCCTTCTGAAAACCACGCAGCGTTTTGTGGCCTGAGACGTCCTTCTTGGTGTTGATGTCGACACAAGGAGTCGTCTGCATGTCTCTGATCCGCCCAATCGCCTTGCTCATCAGCCTCGCGCTGCTGCTGACCGCAGTACCCGGGGCCAGCGCGGGACCGGTCCTGGAGCCACCATCCGAGCAACCCGAGCGCATCAGCTTCCGCGGTGGTGGTGCCACGGCCGCAGTCATCTCGCGGACCGCCGAGCACACCTACGTCATCCCGACGGAAGTCTTGAGTGAGGTCGCCAAGGGCCGCCTGGACCGGTCCCTCTTCGACGTGAAGGGACTCATCGAGCAGGGCTACGACGACGCCCGACGCAAGACGCTGCCGGTGATCGTCCAGTACGACGGCAGCCCGGCCACCGCGCGGACCCGGGCCAAGAACGACGC
The DNA here is from genome assembly GCF_044458365.1 of Kribbella sp. NPDC050470. Lineage (NCBI taxonomy): Bacteria > Bacillati > Actinomycetota > Actinomycetes > Propionibacteriales > Kribbellaceae > Kribbella > Kribbella sp. NPDC050470. The sequence goes on from NZ_JBITHV010000009.1 coordinate 201,260, forward strand.
CTTCGCCGGCACCACGAAGTCCGGGCTCCTCACCTCGATCGGCGCCCGGGCAGCCCAGGTGACCAAGGGCCCGGCCTTCTGGCGCTCCATCAGCGACCCTGCTCCCAGGACCAAGAGCCAACTGGTCGAGCCCCAGATCCGGACCATCCGGCTGGACCGCCGGATGAAGGCCGCCCTGGACCAGAGCGTCGCCCAGATCGGTGCGCCCGCCTCCTGGCTGCGCGGGTTCACCGGTCAGGGCGTCAAGGTTGCCGTCCTCGACACCGGCATCGACAAGACCCACCCCGACCTCGAAGGCCGGGTTGTTGCCGAGGCCAACTTCTCCGGCAGCCCCGACACCCTCGACCGGGTCGGCCACGGCACGCACGTCGCGAGCACGATCGCGGGAACAGGCGCCGCCTCCCAGGGCAAGTACCGCGGCGTCGCTCCGAACGCGGCCCTGCTCAACAGGAAGGTCCTCGACGACGAAGGCTCGGGCACCGATTCCAGCATCATCGCCGGCATGGAATGGGCCGCCGCCCAGGGTGCGAAAGTGGTCAACGTCAGCCTCGGCGGCGAGCCCACCGACGGCACCGACCCGGTGGCGCAGGCGGTCAACACGCTCAGCCGGCAGACCGGCGCACTGTTCGTGGTTGCCGCTGGCAACTGCTTTGACACCACACCCGGCCAGATCGATTCGCCGGCCTCTGCCGACGCGGCGCTCGCCGTGGCCAACCTGACCTGGAGCGGCTGCGTCGTCAGTCCGTTGCCGGGGTTCTTGCGTCGCTTATGTCAACGGGATGTGGCGGGACGCCGTCGGTCAGCAGGTCTGTGAGGAGGTGACCGAGCCGTGGCGGGAAGACGGTCTCGGTCGCCTCGACCAGATCCTGCGCCCGCCACCACCGAAAGCCGAGGATGCTGGAGGCCTCGTACTCGCTCAACTGCGCGGGCACCGGTTCAAAGGCTTCGACCCTGTGCAACAGCCACTTCTCGTGTACGTCGACAACCTGACCGCCGTACTCGTAGGTGTGATCCCGTTGCCAGACCAGAACCCCCATCGGAAGGCCGACCAGCCCGGTCTCCTCGTACGCCTCCCGCGTCGCGGCATCCTGCAACGACTCACCAGCCTCAACACCCCCACCCACGGGATACCAGCAAACGCCCTGCGTCCCCGGATCCCTGGACCGAATGAGCAACACCCGCCCATCCCCGTCCACCAACAACAGCTTCACCGCCAACCTCGCCACAACCGCAACTGTAGAGGCGAGGACTTGTCCGGTCAGACCCGTCGAGTTCAACCGCCGTCGTCTGGGCTGGATGGCGAGATGCTGCCGGACTCGTTGGTGCCAGGCGTTCACTGGGAAACGTCGTCAACCGTGCAAGTCGTCGCCGCGCCGTGAGCGTCCGGCCTGGTCGCGGCGGTGTGGAGTCTTACAGCCACGAACGGTGGTGTGGATCCCAGATGCCTCTGATTCGTTCGCCGCTGAGGACCTCGTCCAGGCAGATGCTCCAGAATGTCAGCGCCGCATTCAGATCCCAGTACTTCCGTGAGTACTCTGCGAACCCCGCGGCGGCACGGGGAAAAGCGACGACCCAGTCTTCACTCGGCGCTTGCACCTTCTTCGGAAGTGTCGTCCGGCGTCGGCCCGCCTCGCGCCGAAGAACCGTAGTCAGGCGCGCCGCATCGAACGGGAGTGCTGCAACGATCCGCACGATGTCGGTCAGATCGCGGTAGCGTGTTGATGCTTCGTCGCCGTTCTGGCCGTACCGCTCGTACAGCGCGCAGATCTTGTCAGCAAGGTGATGTTCGATCGGGGTGGTGGGGACCGACGGCAAATCTTGCAGGGTCGCGTGCTCGATCACTGGCTTCAGCGGCACCTGATCGACCGGGGCGTCGACGTGGCGCCGCGTGGTGAGGTCGATGGTGAAGCTCTCGAAGACTTGCCGGCCGAGTAGACCCCGAGCTTTGACCTTGGCGGTTTCGGCACCATAACCGTAGGGGTCAGCTTCCCGCTGGGCAGTCACTGAATGCAGCTCGAATTCGAACGGATCTCCGTGGTAAGGCCGGCTGGAAAACTGCCGGAGCTCGGACAGCGCCGCTTCGGGACTGGTCCACGGCGTCTCACGGGCCAGATCGACATCCTGGGTGAATCGGCCGCCGCCGGTCCGGATCAGCAGAGCGTTGCCACCCAGCAGCACCCAAGGAGCATTGTGGTCCTGGAAGATGCGGCTGAGGAGGATGGTGAAGATGTACTGCTTGCGGACCGGATCAGCCGCGACGCCACGGCTCTTCGCCTCGTTGGCCAGCTTTGTCCCGAGGGACGCTCGGAGACGGTTCGCTTCCAGCTGAGTCAGCGCGTGTGCCAACTTCGATATCCCTGTCCTGCCGCCTGACGGCATCTTGTGCCTGACGCTTCTGCCCGGCTGTTCGGCGCAACTCCGGCTGCCGGTCAGGCGGAATTTGGGGCGACACCCTAGTGATTGCCTTGGTGTCAGGAAGTGTGGCACTGCGTACGTCTTGAGCTGCTGGACGGAGGTCGATCCCCGGCGCCAGTTGGCGAAGTTGCTCTGCAAACGCCTGCCTGACGACTTCTTCGAGGTGGGGCGCGAGCGTTCGGAGGAGCATCTCCTGCAACTGCGGGGCCAACAACTCCAGCACCCGGGCGTCAGGTAGGTAGCCGGATGTCTTGAGCGCAGCGACGAGCAGGGCGTTTCCGTCTGGAGATCTGAACCGCTCCGCCGCCGACTCAAGTGCCTGAGCTAGGGCGTCGTACGTGACGTCGGTGGTCGTGACGGCATCGCGGACTGCAACGGCGAGATGATCGAAGTCGATGCCGACAGTAGCCAGGTCTTTGACGGTGCGGGCGACAGTTGTCACCGGTAGCCCGTTGACCCAGGAGACGTCTGCATCCGGCAGATCGCGCTTGCGGTACCGCGTATCCGGCTGCGTGGTTTGCCGGCGCACCGCGGTGGTGAATTCATACCTCGAGGGCAGCAGGTCACCGAGTCCGTGCACAGCCGCCGCGGACTCACCCGAAACTACAGCCAGCGGCTGGTTGCCGGCCGGTTGACTTCCGGTGGCCAACCAAGCCGCACGTACGCCCTGCAATGGCCCGGTGTTGGCCGACGGGAGCGCGTAAACGCCATGACGTACACGCTGCACGGTGCCACGGTCGGCGAGGCGCGATAGCTGCATCTTCGACACCCCTACCTCGGATGCCTGGGCCGTGGTCACCAGGCCCCACTGGCTGGAACCAAGAAGCTCCAGCGACTCCAACACGTCTACCGCACGCACTTACTCACCTCCTCAAGTGCTCTGATAGTAACATCTAGCCGTTACTTTCAAAGCATCGGGTGAGAGTGTCTGATACCTCGCGGTGGCGTGGTTAGAGGCTGGGGCGGATTTCGTGTTCCGCGTGGGCGGCGGCGTGGGAATCGGCGGCTCGGCGGCAGAGGTCCATGAGGTCGGACTCGTTCTTGACCTGCTGGCGGGCTTCGGGGCCCAGGGCGATGATGTGGTCGCGGGCGGCGAGGAGGCGGAGGAAGATGCGTTCGCGTTCGGCGGCGTCCATCGTGTACTCGGCGTCCAGGTAGGCGGCGGCGTCGCGGCGGATGTGGGCCATGGCGGTCTGGGTTCGGCCGCGGGTGCTGAGCAGGGAGGCCAGGACGGTGATCACCAGGACACCCATGATGACCACGAGGGACAGGCCGGTGCTGATCTCGGCGACGTCGACGTGCTCGCCGTCGTTGACGAACGGCAGGTTGTTCTCGTGCAGCGCGTGCAGGATCAGCTTGGCGCCGATGAAGGCGAGGATCGCGGCCAGGCCGAAGGACAGGTAGATCAGCCGGTCCAGCAGGCCGTCCAGGAGGAAGTAGAGCTGGCGGAGGCCGAGCAGGCTGAATGCGGTCGCGGTGAACACGATGAACACGTTCTGCGTGAGCCCGAAGATCGCCGGGATCGAGTCCAGCGCGAACATCAGGTCGGTGCCGCCGATCGCGGCCATCACCAGCACCATCGGCGTCATCAGCCGGCGGCCGTCGATCGTGGTGAAGAGCCGGTCTCCGTCGAAGTCCTCGCTGGTGCGGAAGAACCGCCGGGCCAGCCGTACGACGATGTTCTGCGCGGAGTGTGATTCCTCGGTCTCGGGTTTCAGCATGTTGCCCGCGGTCAGCAGCAGTGCGATCCCGAACAGGTAGAACACCCAGGAGAACGTGTTCAGCAGCGCCGAGCCGAGGAAGATGAACCCGGCCCGGGCGATCAGCGAGAAGACGATGCCGAACAGCAGCACCTTCTGCTGGTTCTCCCGCGGCACCCGGAAGCTGGTCATGATGATCAGGAACACGAACAGGTTGTCGACCGACAGCGCTTTCTCGGTGATGTACCCGGCGAAGTACTCCGAGCCCATCGCCGTACCGCCGAAGACGAGGCAGCCGAGGCCGAACAGCACCGCGATCCCGACGTACACCGCGGACCAGATCGCGGCCTCGCGCAGCGTCGGCACGTGCGCTGAGCGGACGTGGAAGAAGTAGTCGAACGCGAGCAGTGCGAGGATCGCGGCCAGCGTCAGGATCCACACCAGCGGTGAGACCGTCATCGTTCCTCCGTACGGCGCGGGGCATGAGGTGTCCCGCGTACGGCGCGGGACACCGGCCAGCCAATCACGTCGGACCCACCTGTGTCGCTCAACGACTACGAACGGCCTTTGACCAGGGCGACCAGGTAGCGGCAGGGCGAGCCGGCGGGGTTGTGGAAGGTGGTGGGCGACGGCGGGCCGAGTTGGAGGCAGTCGCCGGTGTGCAGGTCGTGGACGACCGGCCCCTCGTGGAAGCGGAGGTGGCCGTCGAGGATCCAGAGCTGCTGGTACTTGAAGATGTAGGCGTCGGCCGGGTACGAGACCGAGGCGCCGGGTGGGAGCTCGACCTCGACGAGCTCGAGCGGGCCGTCGGTGACCGGCGAGACCGCGCGCCGCAGGTAGCCGGTGGCCGGGTCGGTCCACACGGGCTGGTCGGCCTGGCGGCGGAGGAGGTCGCCGGTGGTCTCCGCGCGGGCGACCAGCTCGGACAGGGTCATCCCGAGTGCGCCGGACAGCCGGCCGAGAAGGACCGCGGTCGGCTGCGCCTCGCCGCGTTCGATCTTGCCGATCATCGCCCGGGACACCCCCGAACGCTCGGCGAGCGCGTTCACGGACAGGTCCTGCGCGACCCGGGCAGCCTGCACCGTTGCCGCGAGCGAGGCGGACAATTGATCCAACATGGTTGCCACTATAGCGGCAGCTGTGGCTACTATCGTGGCATGGCAAAAGTCAGAGACGCTTCACCGCTGGATGGCGAGGCCTGCGCGGCGATCTACGCGCCGTACGTCACCGACACCGCGATCACCTTCGAGATAGAGCCGCCGTCCGCGGGCGAGATGGCTCAGCGGATCGCCGACGCCCAGACGACGCACGCCTGGCTGGTGCTCGAGGACGACGACGGCCGGGTGGTCGGCTACGCGTACGCGGGTCAGATGAAGCCGCGAGCGGCGTACCGCTGGTCCTGTGAGGTGAGCGTCTACCTCGAGCTCGGCCGGCGCCGGACCGGTGGCGGGCGCGCCCTCTACGAGGCGTTGTTCGAGCGGCTGGCCGAGCGCGGATTCCGTACGGCGATCGCCGGCATGACCCTCCCGAACGACGCCAGCGTGGGCCTGCACACCGCGCTCGGCTTCGAGGAGATCGGCACCTACCGCCGGATCGGGTGGAAGCTCGACGCCTGGCACGACGTGCACTGGCGGCAGCGTGCGCTCGCCGTACTGCCGGACCCGCCGGAGGAGACGCGTTAGCTCATCGGCGGGCACTTGCCGCCCGGCTCGGTGACGAGCTCGAAGTGCCAGATCTCGTTGGACAGCGTCTGGCACAGGCCGAACCGAGCGCCCTTGCGGATCAGCCAGTAGTCGGCGGCCGTCGGGCCGATGTCGACCGCGTCGCCGGTCACGTGGTGCGAGTCCTCGGGCGTGGAGACGTACTCGAGGGCCTTCTTCTTGCTGCCGTACTTGGCGATCGCGCGGTCGAGCAGTTCCTGCTGGTACTTCTTGCTCCGCCAGCCGGTGTTCACGTTCATCGTGATGCCGTCCTTCCGCATCGCGGTCTCGGCCTGCTGGACGGCCTTCAGCAGGTCCGGGTCGAGCTTGGCGATGCCGGGCAGATCGGTGTCGAAGGCCGACGCCTTGTCCGGGAGTACGCCGTCATCCGGGCCGGCCGGACCCGAGGATGTCGTCGCAGACTCGGGCGGAGGCGGCTCGCTCTGGGCGTTGACCGACGTACAGGCCGCGACGGCGAAACTGGTCGCCGCGGCGACGATCGCCAGGGCGCTCAGTGCCGTCATCCGGCGTTCGCGTTTGACCAGCTGATCGGTGAGCATGGCAACAGTTCATCCGGGCGCAGGTTGCCGGAGCGTCTGCGTTTGCGCATACGTTTTCGATACGCGCGGCCTGATTCACTGGATGTCGCCGGTCCTTTTGGTTCTTGCCGGCCGGTTCAACTGACTGGGGTTGTCAGCGGATGGGAAAGGAGCTCGGTCCAGGCCGACTTTGCCTGCCGTTGTTCGCGCCAGATACTCGGCACCCGACCGAGTGCCAGCACACTCTTCACGAGCTCGACCGGGTCGACGTCGCCGGACAGACGGCCAAGGGTCACCTCCTGGTTCGCCTTGTCCAGTGCGCCGAGGTCACCCGTGAACCAGATGATCCGTTTCTCGTTGCCGATCGCGACTCGAATCGCTCCCTCGGTCAACCACTTGATTCCCAGCGCGGGCGGTGCGGCGCCGAGGTAACGGACCCACTCCAACGGGGCGGCCAGTGGGTCGTGGCGTCCGTCGTCGAAGACGACGATGGGCTCCGTCCCGTCGAGGAGGATGAGGTGAAGCCGGCCTCTGCGGGCTGGTCCGGGGATCCAGATTCGGCCGGACCGGTGGTTCGGCATCCATATCGCCACGGGCGAACCTCGGGCGGTGCGAGGATCCGGTCATGCCTGAGTACGTTGCGCCTGATGGGGTTGAGTTGGTCTACCACCTGGTGGGGGAGGGGGAGCCGGTGGTTTGTGTGCCTGGGGGGATGTTGGGGAGTGCCTACCTGGGGGAGTTGGGTGGGCTGGCGAGGCACCGGCAGTTGGTGATGGTGGATCTTCGGGGGACTGGGGAGTCGGGTGGGGAGAGCTGGCCGTGTGATCGGTTGGTGGGGGACTTGGAGGCGTTGCGGCGGCACCTGGGAGTGGAGCGGGTGACGCTGTTGGGGCATTCGGCGGGGGCGAGCCTGGTGACGTTGTACGCGGCGGCATACCCAGAGCGGGTGGAGAAGTTGGTGTTGGCTACGCCGGGGACGCGGGCCGTGGGGATCGAGGTGACGGCGGACCGGCGGCGGGCTGTGCTCGAGAAGCGGAAGGGCGAGGCCTGGTATCGGCAGGTGTCGGCGGCGTTCGAGGCGATTCAGACCGGCGAGGGCAGCGACTGGGCCGCGTTGAATCCGATGGCGTACGCGCGGTGGGACGCCGAAGCACGGGCCCAGCAGGAGCTTGAGGACAGACTGGCCAACTACGAGGCGCTGGGGATCTTCAACTCACCGGAGGCGTTCGACGCCGCGGCGACTCGGGCCGCGCTGAGCAAGGTCGAAGCCCCGGCCTTGGTGCTGGCCGGGGCTCTCGACTGGGGGACGGACACGGTTGCGGCGGAGGAGTTCGCCGAAGCGTTTCCCAACGCGCAGTACGTCGTACTGCCCGGCGTCGCGCATCATCCGTGGCTGGACGACGCCGATGCCTTCGTGGCGACGGTGACCGGGTTCCTCAGGCGTTGACGCCGTGGTCGCTGAGCCACGGCTCCGGGTCGATCTGGACGTCGCCGCCGCGGAGGACCTCGAAGTGGAGGTGCGGGCCGGTGGTGTTGCCGGTCATGCCGATGGCGCCGACCTGCTCGCCGGTGGAGACCATGTCGCCGACCGAGACGTCGAACTCGGACATGTGGCTGTACGACGTGACCGTGCCGTCGGCGTGCCGGACCTTCACCTGGCGGCCGTACGCACCGGCGTACGCGGCCTGGATGACCTCACCGGCCATCACCGAGCGGACCGGAGTGCCGAGGGGGGCCGCGAAGTCGAGGCCGGTGTGGTTGCGGGCCCAGCGACCGCCGGCCTGGCCGAAGTGCGCGGTCAGGCGGTAGCCGGTGGTCGGCAGGACGACCTTGTTGGTGTTCGCCTTCTCGGCAGCCTTGGCCTTGGCGATCGCGACAGCCTTCGCGGCGGCCAGTGCGCGGGCCTGGGCGGCGGCCTTCTTCGCGGCGGCTGCCTTGGCGGCGGCGAGCGCGAGGGCGCGGCGCTGCGTCAGGGTCGCGTTCGCGGCCAGGCGCGCGGCACGGGCCTGCGCCGCCTTCTCGGCCTGCGCCTTGCGGGTCGCCGCGAGGGACAGGTCGATCCGGGACGCGTCACGCGACGCGAGGTCCCGCCGTTCGACCCGGGCCGCGGTCAGAGCGTCGGCCTGCGAGGGGCTCAGGCCGGTGCTCGCCGTGGAGGGTCCGGAAGCGGAGGAGCTGACGCCGACTGCGGTCGTGCCGGCCGCGGCGGCCAGAGCGGCGGTGAGGCCGATCAGCTGAGTGCGGCGGTTGGTACTTCGGCGGGACAGACGATGTTTGGCGACCCGGCGCGGGGCGACCGGGACGTCATGCTGAGGAGACACAGGGGAGGGCCTTCCAGGGAGGGGCACCGCTGCGAGGGGTACAGCGGCCCAACGACCATAACGAGAAGGTCACAGGCCCTCAAACGCCGAGTGCGCGCAGATGAACAAAATCGCACACGTACGGTGAGTGGCTCCTGCCCCCGTGTAGAGGCCCAAGCGTGAATCCGACCCGTGGGTAATTGAATCCGTGCGTGACACGGATCACGTCCCAAATGGCGCCCAGCAGCCCTGCCAGACCGGTATAAGGCGGCCAGTTACTGACCTTCCACAGTCGACTCGCAGCGGGTCCGCCGCGGGGAGAGGGAGGTGCGAACAACGTCTGCTGAGGGGAGACAGCGGTGTGTTGGCGGGATCCGGGTCGGTAGGACTGGGTGCATGCGAATCGCGATTCTCGGTGGGACCCGGTTCATCGGGCGGGCAGTGGTCGAACTGTTGGCGGCGGAAGGGCATGAGCTGCTGGTCGTGCATCGCGGGGAGCATGAGCCCGCGGGGTTGCCTGACGTCGAGCATGCGCATGTTGATCGGCATGACGGAGCTGCGCTGGCTGGTGTGTTGAGGTCGTTCGGGGTTGAGGGGCTGGTCGACATCTCCGGGATGAATGCGGCGGCGGCCGACGCGGCGCTGGGGGCGGTCGGGGCGGAGGTGAAGCTGGTGGCGATCTCGAGTGGAGATGTGTACCGCGCGTACGACGGCCTGCACTTCGACCGGACGACGGACGGGGTGCCGCTGACGGAAAAGGCGCCGTTGCGGGAGCGGCGGTTCGTGGACGGGCCGCAGTACGAGAACCTCGAGATGGAGGAGCGGTACCTGCCGCGGGGTGCGACGGTGCTGCGACTGGGGGCGGTGTACGGCGAGCACGACTACCAGCGGCGGTTCGAGTTCGTGCTGCGGCGGGTGCGGGCCGGGCGGAAGCGGATTCCGGTCGGGTCGGGGCAGTTCCTGTTCAGCCGGGTGTACGTCGGGGATGTGGCGACCGCGGTGTCGCTGGCGCTGGCCGGGGACCACCGGGGTACGGCGTTCAACGTGGTCGAGCCTGTGACCGCGCCGTACCGGCTGTTCGCAGAGCAGATCCTGGCGGCGGCGGGGGCCTCGGACGTGGAGCTGGTGACGGTCCGGGACGACCTGCTGCCCGAGGACCTGGCGTTGACCGGGACGCTGAACCAGCACCTGCTGATGGACTCGTCGAAGGCGCATCGTGTGCTCGGGTGGGCGCCGGCCGACCCGGCGGCGAGTCTGCGTCGGGCGGTGGCCTGGCACCTGGAGAATCCGCCCTCAGACGCCTCGGACGACTTTTCGGCCGATGACGCCGTACTGGACTGAAAATTGGTCAGAAGCACTCCGCGGAGACGGTATGCTTTCCGGGTCGGACTGAGGGGGGTGCAGGGTCCAGCCGGCTCGATTTCACATCGAGGCTGCGGACCGTGTAATCTCTCTCCTCGGCCCGCCCCTTTAGCTCAGTCGGCAGAGCGTCTCCATGGTAAGGAGAAGGTCTACGGTTCGATTCCGTAAAGGGGCTCTGAGAACGGCATCTCACCCGGTCCGCCGGGTGGGGTGACGGACTCTCCCGGCGGGGTAGCTCAGGTGGTTAGAGCACACGGCTCATAATCGTGGTGTCGCGGGTTCGACTCCCGCCCCCGCTACCCACCAATGCAGTAGTTCGAGAGTGCGATCACCCAAGTTGCGCACTCATGATCAAGAAGAGGCAGCAGTGGCCAAGGCAACCGACATCCGCCCGAAGATCACGCTGGCGTGCACCGTCTGCAAGGAGCGCAACTACATCACCAAGAAGAACCGGCGGAACGACCCGGATCGTCTTGAGCTGAAGAAGTACTGCTTCCGCTGCAACGACCACACCGCCCACCGCGAAACCCGCTGACCTCCAGCTCTACAGAGTTTCCGCGAGGCCGCTTCGGTTACCCGAAGCGGCCTTTCGCTGTGCCTGGGGACGGGCTAGACCGTGAGGATTGGGCGGCCGGCTTCGTAGGCGGTGAGGCGTTGGTCACGGGGGGTCAGGCAGCAGGAGCCGCAGAGGGTGTTGGTGCCGGACTCGCTGGTGTAGTAGAGGCAGCACGTGTTGCGGAGGTAGACGAGCTTGCCGCCGGCGATCTCGACGTCGCCGAGGCGGGACAAACCACCCGGGGCGTGGCCGACGAAGGTTTTCCAGCGGTCCAGAAGGTAGGCCGGGGAGACGGTCTCCACCTCGCGCGTCGCCGCGCAGAAGCCCATCGCGCAGCCCGCCGCGACGCCGCCGTGAAGCTGGCGAAGGCCGGCCCGGGTACGGCGGTGGAGCTCAGCGGAGAGTGGTAGCAGATGCTCCCGGAGCACCACGTCATACAGGGTCTCCAGACCGCCCGGGAGGAAGCGGGCAGACCGGATCGCCACCGCGGCCAGCCCGTGCCCGTCGTGTGGCCGGACCCACAGGTTCTCCGGGCGGATGTCGAGGACGCGGCCTTCCAGCGCCCACAGCAGTAGCGCGGTCGCGGGTGCGCGACCGGCGTAGAACGACATCAGGCTGAGTGCGTTCGCGTGGGCCGACCGGTGTCCGCTGGCGTCGTGGTCCCGCTTGAGCAGCTCGGTCAGCTCGGGGCTGTCCGGCTCCAGGATGCGGTCCACCCGGAGCCACTCGGACCCGGTCGGCGCACCGATCTCCAGCTTGTACCGGGGCGCGTACCTGTCCAGCGCTGTCACTGCCGTCACATTCAACCTTCCCAGTCCGGTCTTACTGAGAGTGGGTGGCGGCACTCGCCGCCTTAGTCTGCCAGTAGGGTTACGAAATATGACGATCGACGCCACGATGGTCGGCCGGAGCTACGCGGCCGCCGAGTCCTACCAGGTCGGCCGGGAGAAGATCCGTGAGTTCGCCGACGCGATCGGCGACCCGAACCCGGCGTACCGGGGTGCTGACGCGGTCGCGCCGCCCACCTTCGGGTTCGTGCTCGGCAGCCGGGCGCTGGAGCAGCTGCTGAGCGACGAGGAGCTCGGCCTGCGGCTGGACCGGATCGTGCACGGCGCGCAGAAGTTCAGCTACACCCGCCCGATCAAGGCCGGCGACGACATCGCCGCGACCGCGACCATCACCGCCGTACGCAAGGCCGGTCCCGTCGAGGTGATCATGTACGACACCGCCCTGACCACCGTCGACGGTGAGCCGGTCGCCACCTCGACCTCCACCCTCTCGCACAACCGGGCGGATGCATGAACAGCGCACAACCCGGCCTCGAGCTCCCGCCGCTGACCGTCACGTTGCGGCGCGAGGACCTGGTCCGGTACGCCGGCGCGAGCGGCGACTTCAACCCGATCCACTGGAGCGACCGGATGGCGGCCGCGCTCGGCCTGCCCGGCGTGATCGCGCACGGCATGCTCACCATGGCCACCGCGGCCCGCGTCGTCACCGACTGGCTCGACGACCCCGCCGACCTGGTCGAGTACGGCGTACGGTTCACCAAGCCGGTCGTCGTACCGGATGACGACAAGGGTGCGAGCGTGACGTTCTCGGCGAAAGTCGACAAAGTCGCCGACGGGTTGGCCGAGATCGACATCACCGCGATCGCCGGCGAGGAGAAGGTGCTCGGCCGGGCCAGGGCGGTCGTGCGCGTCCAGTGAAGACTCATGTGCGCCTGGCCGACTTCACCACCCTCCGGATCGGCGGGCCGGCCGACAAGCTGGTCGAGGTGACCACCGAGGACGACCTGGTCACCGCGGTCCGGGACGCCGACGCCACCGGAGAGCCGGTGCTGCTGCTGTCCGGCGGCAGCAACGTGGTGATCGGCGACGACGGGTTCCGCGGCACCGTGATCAAGGTCGTCACCCGCGGGATCCGGGTCGACGCGGACATGTGCTCCGGCGCGATGGTCCACATCCAGGCCGGCGAGGACTGGGACACCGTCGTCCAGCGCGCGATTGCCGAGGAATGGAGCGGCCTGGAGTCGATGTCCGGCATCCCCGGGCTGACCGGTTCGACCCCGGTGCAGAACGTCGGCGCCTACGGCCACGAGGTCGCCGAGACGATCGCGTCCGTGCGGGTCTGGGACCGGGTCGACAACCAGGTCCGGACGGTCTTCGCGGCCGACTGCGGCTTCAGCTACCGCAACTCGCGCTTCAAGGCCGACCCCTCGCGCTACGTCGTACTCGAGGTCACTTTCCAGCTCAGGCTCGGCGACTTGTCCGCACCGGTCGGGTACGCCGAGCTGGCCCGCGTGCTCGAGGTCGAGCCAGGGGCGCGGGCGCCGATGACCGACGTACGGGAAGCCGTGCTGGGGCTGCGGCGGGGCAAGGGCATGGTGCTGGACGAGGCCGACCACGACACGTGGAGCGCCGGCTCGTTCTTCACCAACCCGATCCTGAACGCGGCGGCCGACGTACCGGCGGGTGCTCCGCAGTGGCCGCAGCCGGACGGCCGGGTGAAGACGAGCGCGGCCTGGCTGATCGAGCACGCCGGTGTCGCGAAGGGGTTCGCGATCGGGGCCGCCTCGGTGTCGACCAAGCACACGCTGGCGCTGACGAACCGCGGCGGCGCCACCGCCAAGGAGGTCCTCGCGCTGGCCGCGCACATCCGCGCCCAGGTCCAGCAGGCCTTCGGCATCACCCTGGTCAACGAACCCGTCCTGGTGAACGCCAGTCTCTGAACGTTCTCTTGTTCTTCGGCTCGGGGTCCGTTAGGTGTGAATGACTTACGGATCCCGACCCCGTTGCAGGAGGATTCATGCGAGACCAGTTGGGCCGCCGACATTTCCTGACCCTGGCCGGAGCCGCCGCCGTTGCTGTTGCCGTTGTGCCGGAGGCGCGAGCTTCCGGCGACCTGTTCACGCTGGGGGTAGCCTCCGGCGATCCGCAGCCGGACGGCGTCGTGCTGTGGACCCGCCTCGCGCCCGAGCCCGTCGCCCCGGACGGGTACGGCGGTATGCCGGACAAGCGCTACCAGGTGAAGTGGGAGGTCGCCGAGGACCCGACCTTCCGCCGGATCGTCCGTCGCGGAGTCGAGCACGCCGTCCGCGAGTGGGGCCACTCCGTCCACGCCGAGGTGCACGGCCTGCGGCCGGACCGCGAGTACTGGTACCGGTTCGTCGTCGGCGACCAGATCAGTCCGGTCGGCCGGACCCGGACCGCGCCGGCGCTCTTCAGCCGGCTGAACGAACTGACCTTCGCGTTCGCGAGCTGCCAGGCCTACTCCGACGGCTTCTTCACCGCTTACCGGCACATGGCCGACGAGGACCTCGATCTCGTCGTCCACCTCGGCGACTACATCTACGAGGGCGGTGGCGCGGGCACGATCGGTCGCGCGCACATCCCGGCCGCCGAGGTGTTCAGCCTCGCCGACTACCGGGTCCGTTACGGGCAGTACAAGTCCGACCCCGACCTCAAGGCGGCGCACGCCGCGGCGCCGTGGGTGGTCGCGCCCGACGACCACGACGTCGAGAACAACTGGGCCGGCGACATCTCCCAGATCGACACCGAGCCCGATCAGGACCCGGCTGTGTTCCGCCAGCGCCGGGCTGCGGCGTACCAGGCGTACTACGAGAACCTGCCACTTCGCCGTACGTCGATGCCGCGTGGACCCGAGATGCAGGTCTACCGGCGGCTGACCTTCGGCAACCTGCTCCAGCTGAACGTGCTCGACACCCGCCGCTTCCGCACCGACCAGCTCGAGTGCGTGCGCGGCTGCGACGACCGGTTCGACCCGGCGCGGACCATGCTGGGTGCCGAGCAGGAGAAGTGGCTGCTCGACGGGCTGGGCCGATCGCACGCGCGCTGGAACGTGCTCGGGAACCAGATCTTCGCGTTCGAGGCCGACCACGACGCGGGCGAGTCGGAGCGCTACGGCATGGACACCTGGGACGGGTACGCCGCCGCGCGGCAGCGACTGTTCGACGGCCTGGTCCAGCGCAAGGTGGACAACTTCGTGATGATCACCGGCGACGCCCACCGCAGCGTGGCTGCGGACCTCAAGCTGAACTTCGCCGACCTGTCGTCGCGGACCGTCGGCACGGAGTTCCTCGGTACGTCGATCAGCTCGGGCGGCAATGGCGTCGACACAGACGCGCTCGGCGTGACCTGGCTCGCGGAGAACCCGCACATGCGGTTCCACAACAGCCAACGCGGTTACCAGCGCTGCGTGGTCACGCGATCCGGGTGGCGGACCGACTATCGCGTCGTACCCGAGGTGACCGTGTCCGGCGGGCCGGTGATCACTCGCGCCGGGGTCACGGTCGAGGCCGGTCGGCCGGGCGTCGCTGACGTGGCCTGAAAAAGATTTGCACCAGGGCTAGGCAAGACCTCCTCCTCTCGCTAATCTTTTGCGAAATCTGGTGGGAGGTGGAGTGTGAGGCGCAAAGGATTTTCACGGCGGGAAGTGCTCGCCGGGCTGGGCGCGGCCGCCGCTGCGGCGGCTGTGCCCGGCTGTTCGTCCGGCGGCGCGCGATCGAGCGCGCTGCAGGTCTGGGGTGGCGTGCCGGCCGCGTCCGGCCCGGCCGACGTGGTGAAGGCGTTCGAGCAGAAGTTCCCGCAGTACAAGGTGAACTACACCCGGTTCGTGAACGATGCCCGCGGCAACCTCAAGCTGGACACCGCGTTGCAGGGCGGGCTCGACATCGACGTGTACTTCACCTACTCCCAGGCGTCGATGGCGCTGCGGGCCGGGTCCGGACTGGCGGCGGACCTGACCGACCGGGTCACCGCCGACCCGGACCTGAAGCCGTTCCTGGACACCGTCGAGCCGCGGGCCTACATCGACAACGGCAAGGTGAAGGCGCTCGCCACTGCCCGCGAGCCCGCGTTCGTGCTGTTCAACGAGAAGCTCCGGCGGCAGGCCGGCCTCGACCTGCCGCGGCAGTGGACGATCGAGGACTACCGCCGTACGGCGCAACGCCTGACCACCGGGTCGACGATCGGCGCCTACACGATCCCCGACGTCGCCCGGATCGCCCTCGGCCCGAACTACTGGTACGACGGCGACCGCTCGAACTTCGGTGATCCGCACTTCGAGCAGGCTTTCCGGCTCGGCCGGGACATGATCCGCGAGGGGTCCGTGTTCCCGCACACCGAGGTGCTGTCCCGGCACCTGGACACCTACCAGCAGAACTCCTTCCTGCGCGAGGAGTTCCACCTGTGGCCGACCGCGCCGTTCAACCTGCGCTACCTGTACGACCCGAAGAAGTATCCGCACGACTTCAAGGTCGCGTTCGCCCCGCCGCCGACGGTCGACGGCAGGGACTGGAACGGCGGCAGCTACAGCAACTTCGTGATGGTCAACCCGACCTCGCCGAAACTCGAGGCGGCCTGGGCATTCGTGAAGTTCTGGCTCACCGAGGGCTCCACGCCGATGCTCAAGGCCGGCAAGCTGCCGACCCTCGGCAACGTCACCGACGACCAGGTGGTCAGCGGCATGCTCGGCAAGGAGCCGGACACGTACTTCGACGTCGAGTCGTTCCGCCGCGTCGTCCTGGACGCCGAGCCCAAGCTCGCCACCGACACCCGCCTGACCGGCTTCCCGGAGATCAGCCTCGCGGTCAAGCAGCAGCGCGACCTGTGCTGGCTGGGCGAGAAGGACCCGGGCGTGGCGATCCGTGAGGTACGGCGCCTCGCCGACGCGGCGATCGCCCGGAACGAGAGGAGGTCCTGATGGCCACCGCCACAGTCACGGCCCCGGACCAGGTCACCACCGGTACGCCGCCGACCCGGACCGGTCAAGGCCCCGGCATCCGGCCGCGGGGCTGGATCGGGTTCCTCTTCATCGCGCCGAACCTGCTCGGGGTCGTCGCCTTCACGCTGATCCCGCTGGTCAGCGTCATCGTGCTCGCCTTTACCGACTGGAACCTGGTGTCCGGGCTCGGCGGCATCACGTTCAACGGCCTCGACAACTTCGTCGCGATCGCCCAGGATCCCGGGTTCTGGCGGGCAGCGCTGCTGACCCTGGTGTATGTCGGGGTGAGCGTGCCGCTGACCGTCGTCCTCGGGTTGGGGCTCGGGATCGCGCTGAACCGGCCGCTGCCGGGCCGCGCCGTACTGCGGGCGATCTTCTTCCTGCCGTACATCGTCAACGTGGTCGCGATCGGTATGACCTGGCTGATGCTGATGAACCCGAAGGCGGGCCTGGTCAACCAGGTGCTGGACGCGTTCGGGATCCAGCCGGGCTGGTTCGCGTCCTCGCATTGGGCACTGCCCGCGCTGATCGTGATGGCGGTCTGGGGCGGGGTCGGGTACTGCTCGCTGATCTACCTGTCCGCGTTGCAGGACGCGCCGCAGCAACTGTACGAGGCGGCCGACATCGATGGCGCCGGGGCGTGGGCGAAGTTCCGCGTGATCACCTGGCCGGCGTTGCTGCCGACAACGATCTTCCTGCTGGTCACGCTGATCATCGGCGCGTCCCAGGGCTTCGGCCTGATCGCGCTGATCACCGCCGGCGGGCCCGGCGACGCGACCACGACGATCTCCTACTACATGTACCAGACAGGCTTCCAGTTCTACCGGTTCGGCTACGCGTCGGCGATCGGCCTGGTGACGTTCCTCGGCGTCCTCGCGCTGACCCTGGTGACCTGGCGGGCGCAACGCGGAAGGGCCCTCAATGACTAGGTCGAAGTGGCTGTGGGGGATCCCGCTGTGGATCCTGGCGCTCGCGTTCCTCGCGCCGTTCGCGTGGATGCTGTCGACCGCGCTGAAGCCGGACGTGGACGCGTACCGGATCCCGATGCAGTGGATCCCGGATCCGTTCCAGTGGGACAACTACTCGACCGTGCTCAGCGGCGCCACCTCGGTGCTGCCCGCGTTCGGCCGGTCGGTGTTCGTCGCCGTACTGCGGGTGGCCGGTGAGCTGATCACCGCGACCATGGCCGGCTACGCGTTCGCGCGGATGTCGTTCAAGGGCCGGGACCGGCTGTTCCTGCTGTACCTGGCGACCGCGATCATCCCGGCCCAAGTGCTGCTGGTGCCGCGGTTCATCTACTTCCAGAAGCTCGGGCTGTACGACACGCTGTGGGCGCTCATCCTGCCCGGTATGTTCACCGTGCTCGGCACCTTCCTGATGCGGCAGTTCTTCGTCAGCCAGCCGGCCGAGTTCGCCGAGGCGGCCCGGATGGACGGCGCGAACGAGTGGCAGGTGTTCACCCGGATCTACCTGCCGTTGGCGACCCCGGTGATGAGCGCGCTCGGCATCCTGGCGTTCGTCTGGTCCTGGAACGACTACGAGACGCCGCTGGTGCTGATCAGCAACCCGGACCGCTACACGCTGCCGCTCAGCCTGACCAACTTCGTCGACGAGCAGGGCCAGATCGCGCCCGGCCTGACCATGGCCGCCTCGGTGATCTCGATCGTGCCGGTGCTGCTCGTGTTCATCGTCCTGCAACGGCGGTTCATCGCCGCCATGACCCATACGGGGATCAAATGAACGTGTCCGGTGTCTTCCCGCAGCTCGCCCAGATCGGCGACTTCGGTCCGCCGCGCAGCGAGCTCGGCGTCGGTTCGCTGATGCCGTGGAACGGGAAGCTCTACGTCCAGAACTACAACTCGCACAAGGCTCGATCCGGCGCCGGCGTCAGCCTGCGCCGGATCGACGCCGACTTCTCGATGGAGATCGTCGCCGAGACGCTCGGGGTGGACGGCACCTACACCAACCGGTTCGTGCACTTCCCGACCTCGCAGCTGGTGCTCGGGCCGCACGTGATCTCGGCCGACCACAAGATCGTCACGATCCCCGAGCTCCAGCCGCTCCGGGTCTGCGGGACGTCGAGGCACCTGACCAAGCCGGACACGCACGTGTACGTGCTCGCGATGGAAGGCGAGTTGCTCGAGCTCGACCTGACGACGTACGAGTGCACGCAGGTCTTCGACCTCAACGAGGAGCTCGGCACGGACGGCGAGATGAAGGTCCACTACAAGGACTGCTACACGTCGTTCGGCCGCCTCGTCGTCTGCTCCAACGAGTACGCCGAGCCCGAGTGGGCCGGCGTACGGTCGCGGGGACGGTTGGCGTCGTACGACGGGACCTCGTGGACCGTGCTGCGGCAGGACCCGTACACCGCGATCGGTGGGCGGCACGAGTTCGGCGGGACCATCTTCGCGGCCGGGTGGGACCGGGCGTCGGCGATCCTCGAGGTGTTCACCGAGGCGGATCAGAGGTGGACGCGGTACCGGCTGCCGAAGGCGTCGCACTGCTTCGACCACAAGTGGCAGACCGAGTGGCCGCGGATCCGGGAGGTCGAGCACGAGCGGCTGCTGCTCGACCACCACGGCATGTTCTACGAGCTGTCGCCCTGGGCGTACGGGGGCAGGATCTGGGGCGTGCGGCCGATCTCCACACATCTGTGGGTGCTCGGCGACTTCTGCTCGTGGCGCGGGATGCTCGTCGCCGGGGCGGACAACGCGTCGCCGAGTCACGGGCTGAACCCGACCACGGCGGAACCGCAGTCCGGGTTGTGGTTCGGCAAGACCGACGACCTGTGGAGCTTCGGCAAGCCGGCCGGCTGGGGCGGGCCCTGGTGGGAGACGCCGGTGGTCGCGGGTGAGCCGTCGGATCCGTACCTGATGACGGGCTTCGACGGGAAGTGCCTGCACCTGGAGAACTTCGGCGACTCCTCGATGGTCGTGACCGTGGAGATCGACTTCCACGGACACGGGCGGTTCGGTGCGGTCGAGTCGCTGACGGTCGAGCCGGGGCAGATCCGGACGCACGTGTTCCCGCCCGGGTTCAGCGCGCACTGGGTGCGGGTGGTCAGTGACACCGACGGTGTGGCGAGTGCCCAGTTCGTCTATACGTGATGATCACGGGATGGGATCTTCTTCGATGGAGCGAGCCGGCAGCCCGAGTCCGTTGCAGCTGGTCAAGCGCGCGCTGCCCGAGCTGCACGGCGCGATGCAGCGCGTCGCCGAGCACATCCTGGCGAACCCGGACGAGGTCGCGCGCGGGTCGATCACCAAGCTGGCCGAGGCCGCCCAGACCTCGGCCGCGACGGTCACCCGGCTGTCCACCCACCTCGGGTTCGAGGGGTACCCGGCCCTCCGGGCCGCGCTGGCGATGGAGATCGGCCGCGGCCTCGAGGCGGGCTGGGCCAGCGACATCGGGCTGGCGATCGGCCCGGCGGATCCACCCGAGCAGGTGCTGAACGTCCTTGCTTCCACCCAGGCGAACGCCTTGCGGAACGCGTTGGCCGCAATCGACCTGACCGCGGCCACCCGGGTCGCCGATGCGATTGCCGGCGCCCGCCGTACGCACATCTACGGCGAGTGGGGTGACGCGATCCCGGCGCGCGAGCTGTACATCCGGCTGCTGCGGATCGGGATCCCGGTGTGGTTCTTCGACGGGCCGCAGTCGTCGCAGATCGGCGGCGGGCTGCTGGGTTCCGGCGACGTCGCGTTGGTGGTGTCGAGATCCGGGATCGATCAGACCACGCTCGAGTTCCTGCGGCGGTCGGCCGACGAGGGCGCGCTCACGGTCGCGATCACCGGGGTCGTCGACTCGCCGATCGCCCGGCTGGCCGACGTCACGCTCGACACCGGCACACCGAACGGGACCACGTGGACCGAGTTCTTCGCCGGCCGGGCCAGCGACGTGCTGACGGCCGGGTTGCTGTTCGTCCTGGTCGCGCAGCGCGTCCCCGACCACCTCACCGCCAACCACCCGAACGGCCCCGGACAGCCCGTCGTACATCCAGACACTTGAGAGGTCCACATATGCAGCAGCTCGACGTCCACAACGATCTGACCGTCGTCGGCGGTGGTCTGGCCGGGATCTGCGCGGCGATCGCCGCCGCCCGGCAGGGCAGCACGGTGGCTCTGATCCAGAACCGGCCGGTGCTCGGCGGCAACTCCTCCAGCGAGGTGCGGGTGTGGGTGTGCGGGGCGACCGCGCACGGCGTCCAGCACTTCGCCCGGGAGACCGGGATCATGGGCGAGCTGTTCGTCGAGAACCAGTACCGGAACCCGGAGGGGAACCCGTACTACTGGGATCTCGTCCTGCTGGAAGCGGTACGCGCGGAACCGCGGATCACCCTGTTCCTGAACACGGACGTGCGGACCGTCGACGCGGCCGACGGCACGATCCGGTCGGTCACCGGGTGGCAGATGGGGTCGGAGAAGGAGATCACGTTCTACAGCCCGGTGTTCGCCGACTGCTCGGGGGACGGGCTGGTCGGGTACCTCGCGGGGGCGGACTTCGCGACCGGGCGGGAGCCACAGTCGTTGTACGGCGAGTCGTGGGCGCCGGTCGTGCCCGACACGAACACGCTGGGAAGCACGATTCTCTTCTACACCAAGGACACCGGGGCGCCGGTGCGGTTCGTGCCGCCTTCGTTCGCTCGCGACATCACCGAGACGGCCATCCCGGATCGCCGGATCATCCGGTCGGACATGAACGGGTGCGCGTACTGGTGGATCGAGTGGGGTGGTGAGCTGGACGTTGTCGACGACAACGAGCGGATCCGGGACGAGTTGCAGGCGGTCGTCTACGGGATCTGGGACTACATCAAGAACTCCGGACGGTTCGACGCCGAGACGCTGACGCTGGAGTGGATCGGGGCGGTGCCGGGGAAGCGGGAGTACCGGCGCTTTCTCGGCGATCACGTGCTGACGCAGCACGACGTACTCGGGCAGACCGAGTTCGAGGACCGGGTGGCTTTCGGCGGGTGGTCGATCGACCTGCACCCGCCCGGTGGGGTTTACTCGGCCGAGCGTGGGTCGAAGCACTGGCATCCGGACGGGAACTACCACATCCCGCTGCGGTCGCTGTACTCGCGGAACGTCTCCAATCTGTGGATGGCCGGGCGGAACATCAGCGCGAGTCACGTGGCCTTCGGTACGACGCGGGTGATGGCGACGTGCGCCGTACTGGGGGAGGCCGTCGGGATCGCGTCGGCTGTTGCCCAGCGCAACGGATTGACGCCGCGGGAGCTGGCGGGTGATCACTTCGGCCTGATGCGGCGGGCGTTGCAGCGCGCCGACGCCTCGGTCCTGGGCGTCGTCGACGACGACCCCGCCAACCTCGCCTTGACCGCCACCGTCACTGCCTCGTCCACGCTCACCCACCCCGCGGTGGAAGTCTCCTCCGGCACCCTCCCCTTGACCACCGACCTGGCCATCGTCATCCCATCCCCGACTGGTCTCTCCCTCCTGATCGACGCCGCTTCGGACACCTCGCTCACCGTCGAGCTTCACGATCCGCTGAAGCCGCAGAACTACCTCCCGTTGAAGCTCCTCGACTCGTGCACGGTCGCTGTGCCGGCGGGCGAGAAGCGGTGGATCGACGTACCGCTGGAATGGCGTGGATCCGGCAACGCGGTCGTCGTACTGCGGTCGAATCCGGACGTGTCGGTCCATACGGCCTCGTCGGCGCTGCCCGGGACGCTCGTCTTCGCCCATCGCGATCCGGCGCCGGATGAGCAGTGGACCGAACAGTTCCGCGCCTGGAAACACATCCTGCCCCGGGCCGGCCTCTGCCTCCGTCTCGGCGAGACCACCGCGTATGCCGCCTCGAACGTCGTCGGCGGCTACTCCCGCCCGTACGGCGGCCCGCAACTCTGGTCCTCCGAAGACCTCGCCTGGGACCCGGAGCCCTGGATCCAGCTCACCTGGCCCACCCCCGTCGACCTCACCGAGATCGTCGTCATCCTCGACGACGACGTCGAGGAAGACCTCATCAACCTCCACCACCACCGCACCCCCTTCGAGTGCCTCCCCACCTTGCTGCGCGACTACGACCTCCAGGCCCAGGACGCCTCCGGCACCTGGCAAACCGTCAGCACCATCACCGCCAACCACCACCGCACCCACCGCCACCCCGTCTCCCTCACCACCACCGCCATCCGCCTACAAGCCCACACCACCAACGGCCACCGCCGAGCCCACCTCCAAAGCCTCCGCGCTTACGGCACCTGACCCGCGGCAGAAGTACGACACCCCACCAAATGCTGGTTGGTGGGGTGGTCAGTCCAGGTCGAGGGAGAGGTCTGGTTTCCAGTGGTAGAGGTGGTGGGTTCGGGTGAGGGTCAGGAGGGTGAGGGTGGTGATGGAGAGGGCTGTGGAGTGCGAGGTGTGGGCGAGGAGGCGGGTGGTGATGGGGGCGGTGGGGGTGTTGTGGTTGCAGTAGGCGAGGGTGATGTGGGGGTTGAGCTCGGGGAGCTCGGGTACGGCGTCGTCGCCCCAGACGTCGGTGATGGCGGCGCGGGTGAGGTCGCGGAGGTGCTGTAGCGGCTCGGTCGGGCGGACCGGGAGCTGGATGGACTCGGCGTCGAGTTCGGCGGGGCCGACGGTGACCGGGAAGGACGCGACCTGGGTGAACCGGCGGCGGGTGGCTTCGACGATGTCGGCCAGGTCGGCGTCGGGCACGCGGTCGGTGAAGCCGACGCCCTGCAGGCCGAGGTGGAGCCACTCCAGCGGCACCGGGGTGAAGCCGGGCAGGTCGTTGAGCAGCTCGCCGTACGACGCATGGAGCGCAGCGATCTCGGGGCGGCCGTCGAACGTGACGTGCCAGGCGTAGAAGCTGCGATCAGGCCGCCAACCGGGCCGCCAGTACCAGTGGTCGCGGACTTCTTCGAGCATCAGTACTCCTCTACTTGCTGGGGATCGCGCGGATGGCGGGGTGGCGAGTGAACACCCGGATGGAGCCGTGGAGGGCGAGGGCTTTCGGGTCGATGGCGTGGCGGCTGAGCCGGGTGAGTGCGGCGACTTCGCTGATGCGGTGGATCAGCGGCCGGACGCGGTACTCGACCGGTGTGCTGAGGACGGCCGAGACCGCTTCGGTGGCACCCTCCAGCTCGCCGAGTTGCAGGTGTGCCTTGGCGAGTTGGAGGCGGACCATGCGTTCCGATCCGAAGTTGCGGATCGCGTGCGGCGCTGCCTCGAACATCGCGACGCCGTGGTCGGCATGCTTCAACGTCTCGACCACCTCGCCGAGCGCGAGGTGTGCGTCGGACCAGATCCCCTCGGCGCGTTCTGGCGTACACAGGAACGGGCCGCCGAACTCGGGTACGTCGGTCCGGACCGTCGTACGCATGGCGATCGACAGGGCCTCGCGGGCCTCGGCGTGGCGGCCGGATCGGGCCAGGTCGACTGCTGACGCGCTGGCGAGGAACAACGTCGAGCTGCCGCGTGCGTACTGCAGGCCGTCGTGCGCGTACGCCGCCGCGGCAGCGAAGTCGTCCTGCCAGAAGGCGGCGGTGTGCTGCGTGGCGCGGACCCAGGCACGCAGGTCGTCGTGGTCGGCCGCGTCGGCACAGGCCCACGCCGTCCGGGTATGGCTCTCGGCGACGTCGGGTCGGCCGAGGTCGACCGCCATCCAGCCGAGCAGCGTCAGCGCCCAGCCGGCCGTGGCATACAGGTCGCGGGCCTGGTTCGGTGACTGCCGTCCGGACAGCAGTCGGAAGGCACGGTCGCGTACGGCGCGGGTGCGGACGAACAACGCTTTCGTCTGCGTGCGTAGGTAGCTCTGGCTGATCCGGTGGATGTCCGCTTGCAGCTGTTCGACGGTCAGGTCGCCGACGTTCGACTCCTCGGCGAGGGCGAGCAGGCCGACCGACTCGTCACCGGCCTGCACGAGGTCGTCCTCGATCCCGAGCACCGAGCTGGTCCCTGGCTCCGGGTCGACGGTGCCGGGACCACCCGGCGGGACGAAACCGAGCTCGCTGTCGTCGGCGACATTCAGCACGAAGCGCAGGCCGGACCGGTACGCCGCACCCGGCCAGCGGACTGCGCCGCGTTCGAGCTTGGCGATGTAGTGGCCGTCGAGCTCGTACTTCGTCTCGGTCGTCTCCCACAGCCACGTGCAGACCGCCTCCGCGAGCTCGGCCCGGGACATCTGCTCACCGGGCGCGCGCCGCGACGGCGTCCGCTCGCGGGCGGCTCGCAGCAGTTCGTTGGGCTCTGGCATGGCGGTAACTGTAGGTGCCCAAACACCGTCTGCGACCGCCTCAAAGGCCCCTGTGGATGATCTGCCCCCAACTGCCCCGCGCTGCCCCGCCCTGCCCCGATTGCCCCGCCCCACAAGGGCCTTCAGCACCCTCAACTCCCGTGCCACGTCGCCGCGCCGGGGCAGATTGCTCCTCGACGGCCGCTAGCTGAGCGTGAACCCCGGGGCATCCCAGGGCAACCCGGGGCAGATCCCCCCACGAAAGCCCCACCACTCCGCAACAGCCCGGCTTCTACCAGGGGCAAATCAACCCCACCCCCCGGGCCCCACCAAGGCCGAGACCATCCCGCACCACGCGCCGCCGAGGCAGAGGCGGAATGCACGGGCGGCAGCCGCGCGAGCGGCCGAGGGGTGCGGGGCAGATGCGCGCGCGGCGTGGGACAGGGGTGTCGGGGTGCTGGCTCCCGGAGCGGTGAGCGGTGTGGAAGTGCACGTGGTGCGGGGTGGCGCGAGAGGTGTCGGGCTGGTGCGGAGCCGATGGGCCGAGAGGTGGCGCGGGCGCACGGGCTGGTCAGGGGTGGGTTCTAGGGTTGGCGGGTGGCTGAGGAGGCGGTGACGACGTTGCACGCGGAGCTTGCGCGGTTTGGGCGGGCGGAGGCGGCGTTCGCGTTGTTGGAGGTGTTTCTGGAGGTCGCCGGGCCGCGCTTGGGGCCGGTGGTGCTCGATCCGGTCGGGTTGAGGTTGCCGGACGAGATGACCGACGACCGGGTGGTGGTTCAGGGGCTGATCGACGCGATCGAGCAGGAGCCGCGGCCGAAGCGGCGATTGCTGCAGACCACCGAGCGGACCTACGACATGGCTGACGACCAGGCCCGCTGGAACTACGTGCGACTGGCGTACTGCTCGAACCTTGCCACCGTGTGGAGCGATGGGCTTCGTGTGTCGTACTTCGAGGTCGCCGACCAGATCAGCGCGACGTACTGGTTGCCGGAGACGCTCAAGGCGCAGTACTTCGAGGCGATTGCGGCCAGGGGTTGGGCCGTCCCGGACGACTGGTTGAGCGCCGTGGGGAAGCGGCCCAAGCCCTGGTGGAAACGGGGTGGAAGCTAGCTGAGGGCGGGGAGGCGGCTGAGGGCTTGCTGGACGGCGGACTGGATTTCGGCGTCGTCCCAGGCTCGGTCGGTGATGGTGTCGGTGAGGTACGCGTTGTAGGCGGCGAGATCCAGGTGGCCGTGGCCGCAGAGGGCGGTGAGGATGACCTTCTCCTCGCCGGACTCCTTGCAGCGTTGGGCTTCCTCGATCGCCGCCGCGAGCGCGTGGGTCGGCTCGGGAGCAGGCACGATGCCCTCGGTGCGGGCGAACTGGACGCCGGCCGCGAAGCACTCGGACTGCGGTTTGGCGACGGCCTCGATCTCGCCGGTCTCGTAGAGGTGGCTGATCAGCGGGCTCATCCCGTGGTACCGCAGGCCGCCGGCGTGGATCGGGTCCGGGACGAAGTCGTGGCCGAGGGTGTGCATCTTCATCAGCGGCGTCATCCCGATCGTGTCGCCGAAGTCGTACGCGTACGTCCCCTGGGTCAGCGACGGGCATGCGGCCGGCTCGACCGCGCGGACGACCGGCGCCATCCGGCCCGCCCACTTCTCCCGCATGAACGGGAACGCCAGGCCGCCGAAGTTCGACCCGCCGCCGGTGCAGCCCACCAGCAGGTCGGGTGTCTCGCCGACCATCGCGAGCTGGATCAGCGCCTCCTCGCCGATGATCGTCTGGTGCAGCAGCACGTGGTTGAGGACCGACCCGAGCGCGTAGTGCACCTCGGGATCCTGCACCGCGACCTCGACCGCCTCACTGATCGCGATCCCGAGCGACCCGGTCGACGACGGGTTCTCGGCCAGGATCTTCCGCCCGGCCTCGGTGAGCTCCGACGGGCTCGGGTGCACGGTCGCGCCGAAGACCTCCATCATCGTCCGCCGGTACGGCTTCTGGTCGTACGACGCCCGCACCTGCCAGACCTCGCACTCCAGCCCGTACTGCGCGCACGCAAACGCCAGCGCAGTACCCCATTGACCGGCACCGGTCTCGGTGGTGAGCTTCCGGACGCCCGACTTCGCGTTGTAGAACGCCTGCGGCACAGCGGTGTTCGGCTTGTGCGACCCGGCCGGGGAGACGCCTTCGTACTTGTAGTAGATCCGCGCCGGGGTATCGAGCGCCTTCTCCAGCCGATGCGCCCGATAGAGCGGACTCGGCCGCCAGAGCCGGTAGACGTCCAGCACCTCACCGGGGATGTCGACGTACTGGTCCTGGGAGACCTCCTGCAGGATCAGGTCCATCGGGAACAGCGGCGCCAGATCGTCCGGCCCCACTGGTTGCCCGGTGCCCGGATGCAGCACCGGCGGCGGTGGCGTGGGCAGATCGTGCAGCACGTTGTACCAACGGGTCGGCAGCTCGTCCTCTGGCAGCAGGATCTTCGTCGGCGTCATGCACGCAACGTAAGACTCACACCGTCTCCACGACAATCCCCTCGTCACCGATCGTGACGCGGTAGACCACACCGGACGGATGGCTGCGGCCCAGCGCATCCTCCACGCCCAACTGCTTCAGCAGCATCCGCCCGAGCATCTCGTGCGACACCACCAGCGGACGGCGCGCTCGCGATCGGGCGATCTCCGCCAACGCGTGTCCGGCGCGTAGATCGGCATCCGCGTAGCTCTCGCCGCCCGGGAACCGATAGCCGTACTTCTCCCGCTGCCGCACGGCCAGTTGCCCGGGCCAGCCCGCCTCGACCTCGGCGTTGGTAAGCCCGGACCAGTCGCCGTGGTCGACCTCACTGAGCTCGTCGAGCACACGCACAGGCAGTTCAAGCGCGGTCGCAAGAACCTCGGCCGTCGTGCGAGCCCGAGCGAGCGGGCTGGTGTAGACGGCGTCGACGAGCTCCCTGCTGAGCACTGCAGCGTTGCGATTCGCCTGAGCGCGCCCCAAGGATGTGAGGGGCGAGTCCAGCCGTCCCTGCTTCCGGCCGTCGACGTTCCACTGCGTCTGGCCGTGGCGGGACAGGTAGACGGCTTCGAAGGTCGTCACGCCAGGGTCGGGACGCTGACCCCGAGCCAGGTGTCTACGTCTGTGAGGAGGGCCTTTTGGGCTTCGGGCGGGGCGGTGGAGGCGAGGATCGAGCCGCGGGCCAGGTCGGCCAGTTCTTCGTCGGTGAAGGCGTGGACCGTGCGGGCAGTTTCGTATTGCTCGGCCAGGCGGGAGCCGAAGAGCAGAGGGTCGTCGGCGCCGAGCGCGATTCGGGCGCCCGCTTCGTAGAGTTGTCGCAGCGGGACGTCCTCCGGCCGGTGGTAGACGCCCAACGAGACGTTGGACGCCGGGCAGACCTCCAACGCGACCTGCGCGTCGACCAGACGCTTCAGCAGATCGGGGTCCTCGACCGCGCGCACTCCGTGACCGATGCGCCCGGCGCCCAACTCGTCCAAACAGGTTCGGACAGTTGCCGGGCCGCACAGCTCACCACCGTGCGGCGCAGCGAGCAGCCCGGCGTGCCGCGCGATCCGGAAGGCCGCGGCGAACTCCGACGTCGTCCCCCGGCGCTCGTCGTTCGACAGCCCGAATCCGACCACTCCGCGTCCGACGTACTGCGCGGCGAGTCGAGCCAGCGTCCGTGCGTCCAACGGATGGCGGGTGCGGTTGGCCGCGATCACGACCTGGACCGCGATCCCGGTCGAGGCCGCGGCGTCCCGGGCCGCGTCCAAGACCAGGTCGGTGAACTCGGTGATGCCGTGGAAGCGGTTCGCGTACCCCGACGGGTCGACCTGGATCTCGAGCCAGCGGGAGCCGTCGGCCCGGTCGTCCTCGGCCGCCTCCCGGACCAGGCGCCGGACGTCGTCCTCCGTGCGCAGCACCGAGCGAGCGATGTCGTACAGCCGCTGGAACCGGAACCAGCCGCGCTCGTCGGCCGCAGACAGCTCCGGCGGCCAGTCGGTGCGCAGCGCGTCGGGCAGCCGGACGCCGTGCTTGTCCGCCAGCTCGACCAGCGTCAGGTGCCGCATCGAGCCCGAGAAGTGAAGATGCAGATGCGCCTTCGGCAGCACCCGCAGATCCCGATGCGTCATCACAGAAGGTTACCGATCCACAGCGCCCGGACAGAAATCGGGCCGTCCACCCTGTGGATGGACGGCCCGGAGAGCTCAGCTGAGCAGCTTGGCGATCCGGCCGACGCCCTCGGCCAGGTCCGCGTCGCCGAGCGCGTACGACAGCCGCAGGTACCCGGGCGCGCCGAACGCCTCACCCGGAACCACGGCCACCTCGGCCTCGTCCAGGATGATCTCGGCCAGCTCCGCCGACGAGGCCGGCGTCCGCCCGTTGATCTCCTTGCCGAGCACGCCCTTGACCGACGGGTACGCGTAGAACGCGCCGGTCGGCTCCGGGCACTCGACGCCGGGGATCTCGTTCAGCAGCCGGACCATCGTCTGGCGTCGGCGGTCGAACGCCTTCTTCATCTCGTCGACCGCGCTCAGGTCGCCGGTCAGCGCGGCGATCGCGGCCCGCTGCGCGACGTTGCAGACGTTCGAGGTCTGGTGCGACTGCAGGTTGGTCGCGGCCTTGATGACGTCCTTCGGGCCGATCATCCAGCCGACCCGCCAGCCGGTCATCGCGTAGGTCTTGGCGACGCCGTTGAGGACGACGGTCTTGTCCGCGAGCTCCGGTACGGCGACCGGGATCGACGTGGACTGCGTGTCGCCGTACGTCAGGTGCTCGTAGATCTCGTCGGTGATCACCCACAGGTCGTGCTCGAGCGCCCAGCGACCGATCGCCTCGATCGCCTCCGGGCTGTCGACCGCGCCGGTCGGGTTCGACGGGGAGCAGAACAGCAGGGCCTTGGTCTTCTCGGTCCGGGCCGCCTCGAGCTGCTCGATGGTGACGCAGTAGTTCTGCGTCTCGTCGGCGAGCACCTCGACCGGCACCCCGCCGGCCAGCTGGATGGTCTCCGGGTACGTCGTCCAGTACGGCGCCGGCAGCAGCACCTCGTCACCCGGGTCGAGCAGCGTCGCGAACGTGTTGTAGACCGCGTGCTTGCCGCCGTTGGTGACCAGCACCTGGGCGGCCTCGACCTCGAAGCCGGAGTCGCGCTTGGTCTTGTCGACGATCGCCTGCTTGAGCTCGGGCAGGCCGCCGGCCGGGCTGTAGCGGTGGTTCTTCGGATCGCGGGCGGCCTCGACCGCCGCCTCGACGATGTAGTCCGGCGTCGGGAAGTCCGGCTCGCCGGCGCCGAACCCGATCACCGGCCGGCCGGCCGCCTTGAGCGCCTTCGCCTTGCTGTCGACCGCGAGCGTCGCCGACTCACTGATGGCGCCGATCCGCGCCGAAACCCTGGAACCCATGGCCCCCATCCTGGCACCAGCACTCCCTGTGGTCACATCCGGACCGTCAGGCCATCACAACCGGCG
This sequence comes from Kribbella sp. NPDC050470, assembly GCF_044458365.1. Lineage (NCBI taxonomy): Bacteria > Bacillati > Actinomycetota > Actinomycetes > Propionibacteriales > Kribbellaceae > Kribbella > Kribbella sp. NPDC050470. Next base: position 231,205 of record NZ_JBITHV010000009.1, read on the forward strand.
GGATCCGGTGAGAGCCCCGCGGCGGCCTCGTCCGACGGCGCGGTTGTGATGGCGTGGCGGTCCGTGATCCCGGGAACGTGGCGGGCCCCCGGTCCGTTGGGGACCGGTGGAGGCTGTATGGTTCTGGTCGCGGTGCGGCGCCCGGGTGGGGGTCGTGCGGGGTAGGGCCTCAGTTCGACCAGGTGGCTTCGACCCCGTACACTCTTCTAGTCCGGGCGTTGGTGGCCCTGAATCGGCATGCCCGAGATCAGGTCCCGCGGCGTCCGGAGGATTGCAGAGGGCACTAGCTCAACTGGCAGAGCATCGGTCTCCAAAACCGAAGGTTGGGGGTTCAAGTCCCTCGTGCCCTGCAAATCCTGACCGGCGCAGGGCCGGTCAGGCCGCCGCTAGCGAAAGAGGTAGGTCGTGACGGAGACGCGCACCCCGGCACCGTCCGGCGCCGGCAAACCTGCGGAGAGCAAGTCGGGCAACCGCCTGCTGCGCTTCTACCGCCAGGTGGTCGCCGAGCTCCGCAAGGTCGTCTGGCCGACTCGCAAGCAGCTGTCCACCTACTTCGTGGTCGTCCTGACCTTCGTGGTGTTCGTCATCGCGATCGTCTCGGTCCTCGACCTCGCCTTCGGCTGGGCGATGTTCAAGATCTTCGGCTGAGTTCGCAGCCGCCCACGAACGCCGGGGATCCCGGGCCGCGGCCCGACCCGAAGCAGAGAACCAGACAAGACCCCGATGCAGAGATGACGGAGTACAACGTGTCCGAGCGCGACGACGAGGTCCTCGACTACGAGGGCGAGTTCGACGTATCCGCTGACTCCGACGACGACGTCGATTTCGACTTCGACGAGAACGCCACCGACGACGATGACGACCTGTTCGGTGACGATGACGACGACCCGTTCGCGAACCTCGACGACGAGGACGACGACGCTGACGAGGACGAGGACGCTGACGACGACGCCGCGGAGTACACCGCCGACGACGAGGCCGAGGACGGCCCCGCCGACGATGACGACTCCGACGACGAGCCGGTCGTGGTGGTCGCCGCCGCCGACGACGCGGAGGACGACGAGGTCGTGACCGCGTCCGACGTCGAGGACGCCGCCGACGAGCTGGCCGCCGAGACCGCCGAGACGGCGCCCGCGGACACCGACGAGGAGCCGGCCGCCGACGAGCTGGTCTTCTCCTCCGCCGGCGACTCCGACGAGGACGCCGAGGACGAGACCGGTACGGCGGCCGACGACGACGCCGACGTGGCCGCGCTCGCCGCCGCGGCCGCTGCCGCGCAGGCCGGCGACGAGGACGAGGAGCCCGAAGAGCCGGGCGACCCGCTCGAGGAGCTGCGCACCCGGCTGCGCTCGCAGTTCGGCGACTGGTACGTGGTGCACACGTACTCGGGGATGGAGAACCGGGTCAAGAGCAACCTGGAGAACCGGATCACCTCCCTGAACATGGAGGACTACATCTTCGAGATCATCGTGCCGACCGAAGAGGTCGCCGAGATCAAGAACGGGCAGCGCCGGATGGTGAAGCGCACCGTGCTCCCCGGCTACGTGCTGGTTCGGATGGACCTGACCGACGAGTCCTGGGCGACCGTGCGGCACACGCCGTCGGTGACCGGCTTCGTCGGGAACAGCCAGAAGCCCGTACCGCTCAGCCTCGAAGAGGTCGAGAAGATGCTCGCTCCGGCCGTCGTGGCGGCGGCCGAGGCGGCGGCTGCCGAAGCCGGCGCCGCACCCACCAAGACCGCGACCAAGAAGAAGGTCGAGGTGGCCGACTTCGGGGTCGGCGACTCGGTCATGGTGGTCGACGGGCCGTTCGCGACCCTGCACGCCACGATCACGGAGATCAACGCCGACGCCCAGCGGATCAAGGCGCTGGTCGAGATCTTCGGCCGGGAGACCCCGGTGGAACTCAGCTTCAGCCAGATCCAGAAAGTCTAAGGACCCGAAGAATGCCTCCGAAGAAGAAGATCGCTGCCCTGGTCAAGGTGCAGCTCCAGGCCGGCGCCGCGACGCCGGCACCGCCGGTCGGTACCGCGCTCGGTCCGCACGGCGTCAACATCATGGAGTTCTGCAAGGCGTACAACGCCCAGACGGAGTCCATGCGCGGCAACGTGGTTCCGGTCGAGATCACCATCTACGAAGACCGCTCCTTCACCTTCATCACCAAGACGCCGCCGGCGCCGGAGATGATCAAGAAGGCCGCCGGTCTGCAGAAGGGCTCGGCCGTTCCGCAGCGCGACAAGGTCGGCAAGATCACCAAGGACCAGGTCCGCGAGATCGCCACCACCAAGATGCCGGACCTGAACGCCCGCGACATCGACGCCGCGATGAAGATCATCGAGGGCACCGCGCGCTCGATGGGCGTCACCGTCGACGGCTGAGACCGGCCGAGAAACAACCAGGTACGACGAACCGCGCCGGCTGACCGGTCGGTCGCCGTACCAGCACCACACTTCACGCAGTTGTGGCAGGGCGAAGCGCCGCCCGCGGACCACACCCCAGAGAGGAACAGCAATGGCACAGCGCAGCAAGGCCTACCGCGCAGTCGCGGAGAAGATCGACTTCGACAAGCTGTACACGCCGATCGAGGCGATCCGGCTGGCCAAGGAGGCCGCCGGCAGCAAGAAGTTCAACTCCACCGTGGACGTCGCGATGCGCCTCGGGGTCGACCCCCGCAAGGCCGACCAGATGGTGCGCGGCACCGTCAACCTTCCGCACGGTACCGGCAAGACGGCACGGGTCCTCGTCTTCGCCACCGGTGACAAGGCCGAGGCCGCACGGGCCGCCGGCGCCGACTTCGTCGGCGACGACGACATGATCAAGAAGGTGACCGACGGCTGGCTCGACTTCGACGCCGTCGTCGCCACCCCCGACCTGATGGGCAAGGTCGGCCGGCTCGGCCGCGTCCTCGGTCCGCGTGGCCTGATGCCGAACCCGAAGACCGGCACGGTCACCCCGGACGTGACGAAGGCCGTGTCCGACATCAAGGGCGGCAAGATCGAGTTCCGGGTCGACCGGCACGCGAACCTGCACTTCATCATCGGCAAGGCGTCCTTCGACGAGGCACAGCTGGTGGAGAACTACAGCGCCGCGCTGGAGGAGATCCTCCGGCTGAAGCCGGCCAGCTCGAAGGGCCGCTACATCAAGAAGACGGTGTTCTCGACCACGATGGGCCCGGGTGTCCAGGTTGACCCCAACCTCACCCGCAACCTCACCGAGGAAAACGCAGACGCCTGATCCACACACACGAAAGGCCCCGGTCACTGACCGGGGCCTTTTGCATTCCTGGAGTCAGGGGGTGGCTCGGGTTAGGTGGAGGGGGTGGTCGGCGGTTTGTAGGGTCCAGCCGTTGGGGTGTTCGGCCAGGACGGTGCCGGGGGGTGTGGGGGACGGGGAGGCGGGGGCGGGGTCGGTGCGGGTGATGAGGTGGGTGGTGCCGTTGAGGGTCAGGCGGGCGGCGGGGGAGGTGACGTTCAGGGCTGCGGCCTTGCGGCGGATCACGTGGGCCGGCTCGGTGAGGTCCAGGAAGTGTTCTGCCTCGGTGAACAACGGGGCTTCGGTGGCGTCGGCCGGGTTCTGCGGGAGGCCGGGATCGCCGGCGACCAGGCGGGGGACGGCTTCGTCCAGGCACTCGGACAGAAGGGTGCGCCAGGTCTGCATGATGCCGGTGCCGTTGAGATCCTCCGGGAGTGGCGCGATCCGCTGTGCCAGGATCGCGCCGGTGTCGAACTCGGCGGCGGTCCGGTGCACGGTCGCGCCGACTCGGTCGTCACCTTCGTAGATCAGCCGTTGCGGCGTCGGCCCGCGGCCGGCCGGGAGCGGCGACGGGTGGCAGTTGATCGCGCCGTACTCGGGGAGCTCGAGGATCTCCGCCGGGATCAGGCGCGGGAACGCGGCCGAGATGATCACGTCCGGGCGGAGCGCCGCGATCGCCGGCGCCGCCACCGTCCGCAGCTTGGCGGTGATCAGCACGTTGCTCTCCGACGGCAGGTCCAGGACCATCGGCCGGATCGAGGCGCCGTACCGGTCGGTGTGCGGCAGCGTGACCACCAGCGCGATCTCGTGACCGTTCCGCTCGGCGAAGTCGTGGACCAGCCGGTAGCCGGCCGGGAAGGCGTTCAGTGTGACGATCCGCAGGCTGTCCACCGCAATCAGTCCCTGAAGTGCCGGGTGACGAGGTCCGGGGTGAGGTCGGCGGGCGTGGGGCAGCCGACCAGGCGCAGGCAGTGCTCCAACTCCTCGCCGAGCTCCGTGAGCAGCCGGGTGACTCCCGCGGAGCCGCCGACCGTGAGCGCCCAGAGCGCCGGCCGGCCGACAAAGACCGCACGAGCGCCCAGTGCCAACGCGGCCAGCACGTGTTCGCCGCGCCGGATACCGCCGTCGACGTAGACCTCCGTACTCGTGCCGGCCAGCGCCTCCGCGACCTCCGGCAGCGCCAGCGCGGTCGGGATCGCACCATCCAGCTGCCGGCCACCGTGGTTCGAGACGATCACACCGGCCGCGCCTGCGTCCGCGCACCGCTTGGCGTCGTCGCCGCGCAGCACGCCCTTCACCACCACGGGCAGCCCGGTGCGCTCGGCGAGCCAGCCGATCACGTCCGGACCCAGGTCGTCCGCCTTCGCCAGGTCGTCGTCGGTCCAGTCACCCGCTGGCAGGTTCGCCAACACCTGACCGGGCTGCACGAGATCCCACACCGTCTCGCCGGTGTCCTCTTTGCGACCGACAACCGGCGTATCGACGGTCAGTACGACGGCCCGCGCCCCACCCTCGACCGCGGCATCGAGCATCCGCTCGGTGACCGACCGGTTTCGCACGACGTAGATCTGCAGCAACCACGGCACCCCGGTCGCCCCGAGATCGGCGAACGTCGTCCCGGCGTTGCTGGACAGTCCGATCAGCGACCCAGCCCCGCCGACTCCAGTCGCCGTCGCAACCTCGCCATCGGGATCCGCCATCCGATGCATCGTCGACGGCGCGACCAGCACCGGTACGTCGACCGGCGTGCCGAGCACCGTCGTCCGCACCGAGACCGTCGACACGTCCTGCAGCACCCGGGGCCGGAACCGGTACGCCGACCACGCCTCGACCGCCTCGCCGGCGCTGATCCCGCCGGCCGAGCCCTGCCGGAAGTACCGATGCACTGCCTCCGGGAGCTTCTCGGCGGCCGCGGCTTCGAGCGTGTCGATCCATCGCATGCGCCCCATCGTCGCACCGGTCCGGTGCTCCGGGCAGAAAATTTCCACACGAGACCTTCGGGCGCGAGCGGGTACCCTGGTCGCATGACGCAGTACGGGCGGCGATTTCTGCGCCCCGGCCGGCACGACGGTGCCGACGGGGTGAGCCGCTGCTGCGCTCTCTCCTGAGGACCGCGGCCGACCGGGGTGGACCCCCGTCGAGACCGTCACCCTTGGAGAGACTCCGATGTCGATCACCATCGAAGAACTGCACGCTGCCCTGTCCCTGCGCGACCTGACCGACCCGGCCCAGGGCCCGCACGCGATCCAGCTGATCGCCGACTCGATCCGTACGGCGCTCGGCCAGGCCTGGCCGTACACCGAGATCTGGACCAGACGCGACCATCCGGTCGTCCCGCTGGCCGACAACTACGACAACCTCGGGTACGCCGCCGACGCGGTGACCCGGGAAGCCCGCTACACCCGCTACGCCTCCGAAGGCGAGGTGTTGCGCAGTCACACGTCCGCGATGATCCCGCCGGCGCTGCGGGAGCTGGCAACGAGTACGTCGTCCGACGTGCTGATGATCTGTGCGGGGATCTGCTACCGCCGCGACTCCGTCGACTGGCAGCACACCGGTACGCCGCACCAGCTCGACCTGTGGCGGATCAGCCGGAACGTCACCCTCGGCGAGCCCGAGCTGGAGGACATGATCGCCCGGCTCGTCGACACCGTCCTGCCGGGCCAGACGTATCGGACGGTGCCCGCGGTGCACCCGTACACGATCCACGGCCGCCAGATCGACGTACTGCTGGACGACCAGTGGATCGAGATCGGTGAGTGCGGTGTCGCGGCGCCGCCCGTGCTCAGGAAGGCCGGTCTGGACGAGAGCTGGACCGGTCTGGCCATGGGGCCGGGGCTGGACCGGCTCTTGATGCTCCGCAAGGGCATCAGGGACATTCGGTTGCTCCGGTCAACCGATCCCCGCGTGGCCGACCAGATGCTCGACCTGTCGCCGTACAAGTCGGTCTCGTCGATGCCACCGGTCCGCCGTGACCTGTCCGTCGTCGTGGACGCGGCAGCCGACCTGTCACCCGAGGCGATCGGTGACAAGGTCCGCAACGCCCTCGGCCCCGACGCCGACGCCGCGGAGTCGGTCGACGTGATCAGCGAGACGTCGTACGACGATCTGCCGCAGCCCGCCCGCGATCGGCTCCAGCTGAACCCCGGCCAGCGAAACGTGCTGGTGCGTCTGATCCTCAGGCCGGTCGACCGGACTCTGACCGACGCGGAGGCGAATGCCCTGCGCGACAAGGTCTACCGGGCACTCCACGAAGGTCCGGTTCTAGAGCTGATCGGTTAGCCGGGAGACCGCGTCCAGGTCGTCACGCAGGCGCACACCATGCCCGGGCGAGGTAGGCAGAACAACCTCGCCCGGGACCAACTCCGGGAGCCCTTCGACCAGTTCGGCGTACCAGGTGCGGATGAAAGACCGAGCGGTTTCCTGGATCAGCCCGTTCGGCTGGCTGCACACCACATGCGTCGCGACAGCGAGCGAGACCGGGCCCGTGCAGTCGTGCGGTGCGATCGGGACCGAGAACGCGTCCGCGAGCGAGGCGATCTTGACCGCCTCGGTGATGCCGCCGGTCCAGCCGATGTCGAGGGTGGCGACGTCGACCGCGCCGCGCTGGAACAGCGGCAGGAAGCCGCGCCGCCCGATGCAGGTCTCGCCGGTCGCGATCGGTACGTCGATCTCCGCGCGGAGCGCACCGAGTGCGTCGGCGGCGTCCGGGCGCAGCGGGTCCTCGATCCAGAACGGGCGGAACTCCGTCAGCGCCCGAGCGAGCTTGGCGGCCGCGGTCCGGGTCCACAAGCCGTGCAACTCGATCATCAGGTCCATCTCGAGTCCGACCTCGGCCCGGATCGCCTCGACGATGTCCAGCCCGGCGGCGAGCGCGCGCGGTGAGATGTCGGTGCCGTTGCTCTCCTCGGCGGCCTGGTCGAACGGCCAGATCTTCATCCCGCGGGTGCCCTCGTCCCACAGTTCGCGGGCAAGCCGGGCCGGGTGGTGCATGAACGCGTACAGGTCCTCGTACTCACCGGCGTCGGCAGGCAGGCCCCAGTTCGAGGAGTTCTGCCGCGTCGACGTGCTGATGTACCGGCCGCCCGCGCACGTGTTGTACGTCCGGATGCGATCCCGCACCGGCCCACCGAGCAGCCGCGCCAACGGCAACCCGGTGGCCCGACCCATCAGGTCCCACAGCGCGACGTCGACTGCGCCGTTGCCGCGCAACTCGGCCCCACCGCCCTGATAACCGACGTACGGCGCCAGCACTGCAGCGACCTGTTGCGGCGCCGGGTCGTCCAGATCGAGCAGTACCGGAGCGACCGTCTCGTGGATGTGCGCCTCCACCGCGGCCGCGCCGAAGAAGGACTCGCCGAGGCCGGTCAGCCCGGAGTCCGTGTGCAACCGCACGAAACACAGGTTGGACTGCACTCGCGGCCGGATGGTCTCGACCGCTGTCACCTTCACTGCAGCGCCTTGCAGAACGCCTCGGCCTTGGCGGTGATGTCCTGCCAGTTCCCCGCCACCACATCCGCCGGGGCGACGACGTCCGTACCGGCGCTGACGGCCAGTGCTCCCGCGGCGAGGAAGTCGCGGGCGTTGCCGGCGTTGACGCCACCGGACGGGATCAGCGGCACGCCGGGGAACGGGCCGTTGAGGTCCTTGAAGTACTTCGGGCCGAGCTGGTGAGCCGGGAAGATCTTCACCGCGTCGGAGCCGAGCGCGAGCGCAGTCATCACCTCGGAAGGCGTGAACGCGCCAAGTACGACGGGGATCCCGGCCGCACGCGCGGCCTCGGCGATCGCGGCCGCCTCGGGACCCTGGCCCGGCGTGACCAGGAACTGCGCGCCGGCGTCGATCGCCTGCTTCGCGTGCGCCCCGGTCTGCACGGTGCCCGCGCCCACCACCGCACCGGTTTCCGAAGCGGTCGCCGCGGCGCGTTCGAGATGCTTGGGAAGGTCGGGCGTCGTGTAGGTCAGCTCGACGACATGAATGCCGCCGGCAACCAGCGCGGCGCACAGGTCACGGGCGTCGCTGATCTCCGGCGCCCGCACGACGGTCAGCACACGGTCGGCGCGGAGCAGTTCCAGCGTTTTCATCGGCTTCCTTTCAGGCGGACAGCGCCGCCGGGGAGTGCATCGGTACGGCGGCCCTCGTCGATGACGGGCACACCGTTGACGAAGACGTACGGGATCCCCTCGGCCTGCTGCCGGGGATCGTCGAAGGTCGCGGTGTCGATCACGGTGTCCGGGTCGAACAGCACCAGGTCCGCGTAGCACCCCTCCCGGACCAGCCCGCGATCGGTCAGCCGCAGCCGCCGGGCCGGGCGGCCGGTCAGGTGGTGGATGCAGTCGGCCAGGTCCAGGACGCCGAGCTCGCGCACGTACCGGCCGAGATAGCGCGGGAACGTGCCCCACGAGCGCGGATGCGGTTTCGCGCCGACCAGGATCGCGTCCGAGCCGCCGGTGTGGCTCGAGTGCCGCATGATCGTACGGACGTTCTCCTCGTGTCCGACGTGTTGCAGGATCGAGGTGGCCAGGTTGTCCCGGATCAGCAGGTCGAAGAACACCTCAGCCGGCTGCCGGCTGCCCGAGGCGGCCAGGGCCGCGATGGTCTTGCCCACGGCGTCGTTGAGCGCCGGGTTCTTCACGCCGCCGATCTCGATGGTGTTCCAGTCGGTCACGCAGCCGTGGCAGCCGTCCGACCCGAGGTGCTCCATCTCGTGGGCGATCCGCCGGCGCGACTCGGTGTCGTGGAGTCGGGACAGCTGCGCGTCCGGCCCGCCCTCGGCGGTCCAGCTGGGCAGGATCGCCGCGAGGGTTGTTGCGCCAGGCAAGTACGGGTAGGTGTCGGTGGTGACGTCGACGCCGTTCGCGACCGCCTTGTCGATCATCGCCACCAGATCGGCGCCGCGGCCGCGGTTCGGCTCGAAGTTCATCACCGCGTGCGTGAGGTGCAGAGCGCACCCGGACTGCCGGGCCACCTCGACCATCTCCCCGTACGCGTCCAGTGCGCCTTCGCCGTACGAGCGTTGGTGCGGACTGTAGTAGCCGCCGTACTCGGCGAGGACTGTGCAGAGCTCGACGAGCTCGGCTGTGGTCGCGAACATGCCGGGGGCGTAGGTCAGGCCGCTGCTCATCCCGACAGCGCCCTGCTGCAGTCCCTCGGCGAGCAGCCGCTTCATCTCGTCGAGCTCGGCGCGGGTGGCCGGACGGTTCTCGGTGCCGACGACCATCATCCGCAGCGTGCCCTGCGGGACCAGGTACGACGCGTTGCAGGCGATCCCCTGGTCGAGACGGTCCAGGTACCCACCGACTGTGGACCAGGTGAAGTCGAAGTCGTCCGGCTCGCCGTTCCAGCCGGCGATCTGGCGCCGGAGCGCGGCCCGGGTCGGGTCGTCGATCGGGGCGAACGACAGGCCGTCCTGGCCGAGCACCTCCAGCGTGACGCCCTGGCTGACCTTTGCGGTGTGGACCGGGTTGGCCAGGATCTGCAAGTCGGAGTGCGCGTGCATGTCGATGAACCCGGGCGAGAGCACCAGCCCGTCGGCGTCGATCGTCCGGCGGCCGGCCGGCAGATCGTTGCCGATGGCCACGATGCGGGCGGCGTCGACGGCCACGTCGGCCTGCACGCCGGGAGCGCCGGATCCGTCCAGGACCGTGGCGCCCTTGATCAGGAGGTCGGCCATGTCAGAAGAAGGTCCTGACCAGATCGACCACGACGGGATCGGCGGCGTCCGGGTCGTCTACGACCGGGATCAGTCCCCACTTGTCGAACGCCGTACACGGATGCGAGAGTCCGACCCGGAGCTCGTCGCCGATCAGCACCGGATCGCCGTCGAACCGCAGGTAGCCGTGCTGGTCGTTCAGCTTGGCGACGATCATCCCGGCCGCCTTCAGCACCGGCTCGCCCTCGGCCCGCGGCCGGATCAGCTGTGGCTCCGGCAGGTCCTGGTCGAACGGCAGGTCGCGTCGGCCGGCGTCGAAGATCGCCAGTCCTGGTTCGGGTTGCGAGGTGATCCGGACCCAGCCGTGCATCGCGGAAACCAGTCGGTCCCCGTCGGTCCGCGGTGCCTCGCCGAGCGGTGACATCCGGCGGTACATGCCGTCGTCGTGGGTGATGTAGGCGCCCGACCGGAGCACCACTCGCGCGCCGTCCTCGCCGAGCGGGGCGAGCACGGTCGCGACGTCGTCGAAGTACTGGCTGCCGCCGGCGCTCACCACGGGTACGACGTCGGCGTCGTACAGACCCTTGAGGCGGGTGTGGATCCCGGCCAGCTCGCGGAGGTACGCGCGCACCGTCTCGAGGTCGGCCTCTTCGACGCCGTGGCCGATCGCACCTTCGTAACCGGCGACGCCGGCGAGCCGCAGGGTCGACGCATTCGCTATCGCCTCGCCGACGGCGACCGCGGTCTCCGCGTCGCGGGCCCCGGTCCGTCCGTCGAGTCCGCCGACCTCCACGAGGACGTCGAGCGGCCGTGCGTCCGGTCCGACGTGCGCCGCCCGGGCCGCCTCCATGATCTCGACCGTCCGGACCGAGTCGGCCCAGACCAGGACCTCGAACGTCGGATCGGCGGCGAGCTCGTCGGCGATCCAGCGCAGCTGCAGCGGGGAGATGATCGCGTTGGCGATGAGCACCCGGCTCACGCCGTACGCGCGGGCGACGCCGAGCTGGAAGCCGTTCGCGAGGGTGATCGCCCAGGAGCCGGCCTCGAGCTGCATCGCCCAGAGGGCGGGCGCCATCGTCGTCTTCCCGTGCGGCGCCAGCTCTACGCCGTGGTGCGCGCACCAGCGAGCCAGGGTGTCCACGTTGTGTCGCAGGCCGGGCGCGGACAGGGTCATCAGCGGAGTGGGCAGCTGGGAGAGCCGTGGCTTGCCGGCGAGCACCTCGGCGACGGTCCGGCCCCAGAAGGCGGGCGGTAGTGCCTTGTCCTGCCAACTCACCTGCTGGTCGGCAAGTGCGGCGAGGGCTGAGGCGTCGTACGAAGCTGGCATCTGATCCCCTGCGGTGGTTGAGATTGCAGAATACGCAACGGTGATTGCGCATTCTGACTTCACGGTTGTAGCATCACGCCCGAACTCCAGTCAAAGACAAGCATTCCGGGAGAACGCCGATGGCGGATGTCGTCTCACGTGCAGTGTGTCTCGGTGAGGCGATGATCATGCTCGCCGGGGACACCGGCGGGCCGCTGGAGGACGTCGAGTCGTTCCGGCGGTCGGTGGGTGGCGCGGAGTGCAACGTGGCCGGCGGACTGGCTGCGCTGGGAGTCTCGACGAGCTGGGTCTCGCGGCTGGGCGACGACGGGTTCGGTCGGCACGTACTGCGCGACCTACAGGAGCGCGGGGTCGACATCGGTGGGGTCGAGGCTGACCCGGACCGGCCGACCGGGCTGTACGTGAAGCACACGACGGACGGTCGCTCCCGGATGCATTACTACCGCTCCGGCTCGGCGGCGTCTGCGATGGATCCGGCGTTCCTGGACCGGCCCGCGGTGCGCGAACGGCTGACCGCTGCCGACTTGGTGCACACGACCGGCATCACCGCGGCCATCTCCAGCACCTGCGCCGAGATGCTGGAGCGCTTGGCCGGCGACGAGCGGGACTACATCTTGAGTGTCGACCTGAACTGGCGGCCGGCCTTGTGGCGCGACAAGGACCCGGAGCCGCTGTGGCGAGTGCTGCGGGCGGCTGACGTCGTACTGATCGGTGCGGACGAGGCTGAGGTCTTCGCGGGGACCAGTGATCCGGATGAGCTGCGTGAGCTGCTCGGGCCGCGGTGCACGTTGGTGATGAAGAACGATGCGCACACTGCGCTCGTGCTGGAGCCGGACGGTCGCCGTACCGAGGTTCCTGCGCTGCAGGTCGAGGTGGTCGAGCCGGTCGGCGCCGGGGACGCGTTTGCGGCCGGGTTCCTCGCGGGGACGTTGCAGGGGTTGCCGGTGGAGCAGCGGCTGCGGCAGGGGCATCTGGGCGCGGCGGCGGTGCTGGCCGTGCCGGAGGACCACGCTGCGCCGTTGGATCCCGCCGTACGTCAGAAGCTGCTGGACTGCTCCGACGAGGAGTGGGCGGTGGTCAAGGTCGGTCCGTCGGGTGTGACGCTGCCATGAGTCAGAGCCTCGCCAGGGCGTTGCAGATCCTGTCCAGCCTGGGGGAGGGCGAGCGGTCGCTGGACCAGCTGGCGACTGAGCTCGACGTACACAAGACGACCGTGCTGCGGCTGCTGCGCACCATGGAAGCAGACAGGTTCGTGCGGCGTGACGAGTCGCACCGCTACCGATTGGGGTCGCGGTTGTTCTCGCTGGCGGATGCGGCTCGCGAACAGCACGTCGTACGCGCGGTCGCCGCACCGCATCTGCGGCAGCTGAACCAGAGGACCGGCCAGACCGTGCACCTCGCGGCCTGGGAGAACGGCGAAGTCATCTACGTCGACAAGCTGGACAGTGTGCGGTCGGTGCGGATGTACTCGCAGGTCGGCGTACCCGCTGCGCTGCACTGCACCGCGGTCGGGAAGGTGTTGCTGGCGGCGCAGCCCAAGCGGCAGCGGGAGGCGTTGCTGGCGGCGATCGACTACCACGCCTTCACCCCGCAGACGATCACCGATCCCGACGTACTGCGGGACGAGCTGGACGAGGTGCGGGCACAGGGCTGGGCACAGGACCGGGCCGAGCACGAGTCCTTCATCAACTGCATCGGGGCGCCGGTCGCCGATCGCGACGGCCGGATCGTCGGGGCGGTGTCCGTCTCGGTACCCGACGTGCTGCTGAACTACGAGCAGGTGCTGGAGTTGCTGCCAGACCTGCTCGCCACCACGCGAGCGATCAGTGCTGACTACAACTGAGAGGTATGACGCTGATGTCCGACAAGACCGCCGTCTCCACCACCGACGCGCCGGCGCCGCTGCCGGTGTACTCGCAGGGCGTGCGCAAGGGCAACATCCTGCAGGTGTCCGGCCAGGGATCGGTCGACCCGGCCACCGGCGAGTTCGTCCACCAAGGTGACGTGAAGAGCCAGACCACCCGGGTGCTGCAGAACGTCGAGGCGATCCTGACCGCCGGTGGCGGCAGCTTCGACGACGTGGTGATGATGCGTGTCTACCTCACCACCCGCGACGACTTCGCCGCGATGAACGAGGCCTACGCCGAGTTCCTGTCCGCCCGGACCCCGAGCGGCGTCCTCCCCTCCCGCACCACCGTCTTCACCGGCCTCCCCCTCGAAACCATGCTGGTGGAGATCGACGCCCTCGCCGTCCTGGGCTAACCGAGCTTGGGGGCCCGGACGAGGGGTTCGTCGTTGACGGACCGTTTGTCCGGGCCCTGGTCCCACCAGAGTTCTTGGCGGGTGGTGAGGTACGGGTACCAGTTGTTGATTCCGGTGCCGTGGCCGAGGGAGTGGACCACGGCTTCCAGGTAGCCGGTCAGGTCGGCGAAGGCGTCGATGAAGTCGACCGGGCCGTCGTGCGGTGCGAGGGCGAGCTCGCCGGCGGCGCGAGTACGGCGTACGTCGCCGGAGCGTGCCGTGCCAGCCAGGCGTCGATGGAGCGCCAGGACTCGGTGATGGTCATCGGCCGGCGATCACGGGGTTGGTGAGCGTGCCGACGCCGGGGATGCGGCACTCGGCCACGTCACCCGGGGTGATGTGGACGGCTCCCGGCGTACCGGTGGAGATGATGTCGCCGGGGAAGAGCGGCATCACCTTGCTGTGGAAGCTGACCAGGAACGCCGGGCTGAAGGCCATGTTGGACACCGTGTTGCTCCGGTGCACCGAGCCGTTGATCACCGTCGACACCTCGACCGCGTCCAGCGAACCCCAGTGCGCGAGTACGGCGTCCAGCCCGGCGATCGCCGGCCCGAAGGAGAAGAACCCCGGGAAGTTCTTCGACCGGGTCAGGAACCGTGGGTTGCGCTCCAGGATGTCCTCGGCGGTCTGGTCCAGCACGGGGATGACGCCGTACACGTAGTCGAGCGCCTCATCCTCCTCGACCTGGTAGCACTCGCGGCCGATCACCAGCCCGAGCTCGGCCTCGGCCGTGGTCCGAGTGCTCTGCGAGGGCACCGGGATCGGGTCACCCGGCCCGATGATCGTGTGATCGCCCTTCATGAACGAGGCCGGTTCGGTCGGCACGTTCTCCGACAGGTCGCCGGCGTGCTCGAGGTAGTTCAGCCCGATGCCCCAGAGCTTGCGCGGATGCCGGTACGGCGCGACGAACTCGAAGCCGGCCGGGTCGCGGAAATCACCGGCCGCGGCGGCCAGGTCGCTCAGCGACGTCCGCGACAGGATCGACAGCACGTCGCCGTCGAACCCCAGGTCGGCGGCCAGCGCCACCCCGCGCTCCGAGACCACCGCGGCGGCCTCATCGCCTTCAGCAACCCTCACGGACCCCAGCTGGACGGACATGCGGCTCCCAAGTGATCGGCGACGCCTTGCAGCCTAGGGGCCTGGGTGTCCACGGACCGGAAACCCGCGTCCATTTCCCGCATTGTGGGATACTCTGCCGCTATGCAGGAACAAGAGCTCCGCCGAGGGTCGGTGCAGTCGATCGACCGGGCGGTGGCGATCCTGCGCTGCTTCGACGCCCGCACGCCCGACCTCGGCATCAGCGACCTGGCTCGGGCCACCGGCCTGTCCACCAGCACGGTGCACCGGTTGCTGCTCGCGATGCAGGAGAACGGCCTCATCCGGCAGACCGCGCATCGCCGGTACGCGATCGGCCCGCTCGTCGTGCAACTGGCGCACAGCGGCGGCATCCCGGCCGGCCTGCGTGACGCCGCGATGCCGGTCCTGCGTGAGCTTCGGGACGCCACCGAGGAGACCGCGGCCGTGCACGAGCTGCTTCCGAGTGGGCAACGGGTCGTCCTCGACCAGGTCGAGAGCCGGCACCAGTTGCGCCGTACCTACACGGAGTTCGGCATCCCGGTGCCGCTGCCGCTGGGGGCGCCGGGGAAGGTGCTGCTCGCGTTCTCGCCGTGGCAACGGCAGGCCGAGGTGCTGGCCGCGCCACTCGAGCAGGTGCTTCCGCAGACGATCACAGACCCCGCCGTACTGGCTGCGCAACTGGCCGAGATCCGGACGAGAGGCTTCGCCAAGTCGATGTCGGAACGCACACCGGGGATCAGGTCCGTCTCGGCCCCGGTCTTCGACTACTCCGGTCAGGCCATGGGGTGCCTGTCGATCTCCGGTCCCGAGTTGCGGCTGCCGGCGGAGCGGTTGGAAGAGCTCGGCGAGCTGATCGTCCCGGCGGCGTGGACGGTGTCCGAGTTGCTCGGGGCGACCGAGGCCGAGCGCGACCGCCGTACGGCGCTGGCGTCCGGGCCGGCTTCATGAATCTCTGGCGAATCGCGCCGTCGGTCTACCTCCCGGCGCTGCTCTACGGCATCGGCCAGGGCGCGATCGCACCGGTCGTGGCCGTGTCCGCCACTCATCTCGGGGCCTCGGTCGCGGTCGCCGGGCTGGTCGTCGCGGCCGCGGGCCTCGGCCAGGTCATCGGCGACATCCCGGCCGGCGCGCTCACCAGCAAAATCGGTGAACGCCACGCGATGCTGCTCGCGACCGGCCTGGTCGCGCTGGCCCTGGTCGCCTGCCTCCTGGTACCGACGGTCTGGGGGCTCGCGATCGCGATCGGCGCTACCGGCGTCGCCGGCGCGGTCTGGGGACTGGCCCGGCAGGCCTACCTGAGCGAGGCCGTGCCGATCGAGATGCGGGCTCGTGCACTGTCCACACTCGGGGGTGTACAGCGCATCGGCTCCTTCATCGGCCCGTTCCTCGGCGCGTTCGCGATGCGGTTCCTCGGCACCGACGGCGCCTACTGGGTCCACCTGGTCGCCGCTGTCCTGGCCTGCGGCGTCCTGCTCAGCCTGCCCGACATCGAGTCGGTACGGCGGACGCGCGGCAGCCGTCCCGTGGTCGCGCAGTCGACGTGGACCGTGATCCGGGAGCACCTGCCGGTGTTGCGGACCCTGGGGGTCGGGGCGCTGCTGGTCGGTGCGGTCCGGGCGTCGCGTCAGGTGGTAATCCCGCTGTGGGCGCTGCACATCGGACTCGATCCGGAGACCACCAGCATCATCTTCGGGCTGTCCGGCGCCGTCGACATGCTGCTGTTCTACCCGGCCGGGTCGGTGATGGACCGCCTCGGTCGCAAGTGGGTCGCCGTACCGTCGATGTTCGTCCTCGGTCTGGCGCACCTGCTGCTGCCGCTGACCCACACCATGGTGACGCTGACCGCGGTCGCGCTGCTAATGGGGATCGGCAACGGGTTGGGTGCCGGCGTGATCATGACGCTGGGGGCTGATGCGTCGCCGGCGGTCGGGCGGGCTCAGTTCCTGGGGGCGTTCAGGTTGTTCGCGGACACCGGGAACGGCGCTGGTCCACTGCTGCTGGCGGGTGCCACGGCGATGCTCGGCCTGGCGCCGGCGATCGTGATCATGGCGGCTACCGGCTGGGCAGCGGCGACCGCGATGCACCGCTGGATCCCGCCCCATCCCCGGCCGATTTGATTAAGGATGCGTACACCAGGCACACTGTCTACTGCCGAAGACCGCTGGTTGTCGCCCTTGTGTGAAAGTGTGAGGGTGACTGAAGGTCCCACTCTCGAGTGGGCGGCCCGCGCAGGTGAGCTTAGACAGTGTGAGTTGTTCCTTTCACGCCCTTTGCGCCTGCGCAAGGGCGTTTTTCTTTTGTCCAGGGGTCCGCGGCGTGGAAGCCAAGAGAAGGAGACCCCATGGCGAGGCCGGACAAGGCAGCCGCAGTCGCCGAGCTGACGGACGAGTTCCGCAGCTCGAACGGCGCCGTGCTGACCGAGTACCGCGGACTCACCGTGGCGCAGCTCAAGCAACTGCGGACTGCGCTCGGTGACGATGTGAACTACGCCGTGGTGAAGAACACGCTGACCAAGATCGCGGCCAAGGACGCCGGTTTCGAGTCGTTCGACTCGCTGCTGCAGGGTCCCTCGGCCATCGCCTTCATCAAGGGCGACCCGGTGGTCGCGGCCAAGGGCCTGCGTGACTTCGCCAAGGCGAATCCCCATCTCGTCATCAAGGGTGGAGTGCTGGAAGGCAAGGCACTCGGCTCTGACGAGATCAGCAAGCTCGCTGACCTGGAGTCGCGTGAGGTTCTCCTCGCGAAGCTCGCAGGTGCGATGAAGGCGGCTCCGCAGCAGGCGGTGTCGCTGTTCGCTGCTCCGCTGTCGCAGGCCGCGCGCCTGTTCGCGGCGCTGCAGGAGAAGCTGCCGGCCGACGCCGCCCCTGTGCAGGACGCAGTGGCGGACGAGGCACCCGTGCAGGACACGGTCGAGGCACCTGCCGAGGCGAGCACCGAGGAGACCGCTTCGGCTGACAGCTGAAGCGAATCTCGCCCGTAGTACCCCATCAGTGATCACGAAGTACCACAGTTAGGAAGGACCGCCACCATGGCGAAGCTCAGCACCGAAGAGCTCCTCGGCCAGTTCAAGGAACTGACCCTGCTGGAGCTGTCGGAGTTCGTTAAGGCGTTCGAGGAGGAGTTCGGCGTCACCGCCGCCGCCCCGGTCGCCGTTGCCGCCGCCCCGGGCGCGCCGGCTGCCGCTGCCGAGGAGGCCGCGGAGCAGGACGAGTTCGACGTCGTTCTCGAGAGCGCCGGCGACAAGAAGATCCAGGTCATCAAGGAGGTGCGCGGTCTCACGAGCCTCGGCCTGAAGGAGGCCAAGGACCTCGTCGAGTCGGCCCCGAAGGCCGTCCTGGAGAAGGTCGACAAGGCTGCCGCGGAGAAGGCCAAGGAGGCCCTCGAGGGCGCCGGCGCCACCGTCACCCTGAAGTGACCTGTGCGGTCCGAGACCGCACAACCTGCAGCACGCCGAAGGGCGGTCCTACCCAGGGCCGCCCTTCGTCATGTTCCGGGCCAGCCCGACCCAAGCCAGCGCCCACAGCCACCCCACGAGGATGTCGGTGGGGTAGTGCCGCCCGAGTGCGAGCTGCGACCACGCCACAAGCAGCAGCAGAGCCGCACCCAGCAGGACCACCTGCAGTCGGCGCACGATGAGCGCCAACGCGCCGACGAGAGCAGCGGTGTTCGCCGCATGACCGCTCGGAAAGCTGTACTCCGACACGTCCGGCGGCAGCGGCCAAAGGTCCGGCCGCGACCGCCCGACGAGTTCCTTCAGCAGCGGATTCACCGCCCAGACCACACCGACCGCGGCCACGAGGTACGTCGCATCACGCCATCGGCGCAGCGCGAGCAGCACCACCAGCACGACGATCGCAACGGCTGCGAGCGGCTCCAGCTCGGTCAGGTCGCTGACCACCTGGGCAGCCGGTGCGTCGTCGTCGTGCAACCAGACGAGGATGTCGTCTTCGAGTGTCAGACGCCGATGCGGTGCCACGGTCCCCAGATGGCGAAGGTCATCCCGCGGCTGGCCTGGATGTTCACGAACAGCGTGTGCCCGTCCGGGCTGAACGTCGACCCGGCGAACTCGTCACCGGACCGGTCCACGCCGGTGCTGCTGGTCAGCCGGTTCAGCGCGATGTCCCACAGCTGCCCACCGCGGGACAGGCCGCGTAGGTAGTTGTCCTCGGTGTTGTCCTCGCAGAGCACCAGAGTCCCGCGTTTGCTGGTCGTCACGTTGT
This sequence comes from Kribbella sp. NPDC050470, assembly GCF_044458365.1. Classification (NCBI taxonomy): domain Bacteria; kingdom Bacillati; phylum Actinomycetota; class Actinomycetes; order Propionibacteriales; family Kribbellaceae; genus Kribbella; species Kribbella sp. NPDC050470. The sequence goes on from NZ_JBITHV010000009.1 coordinate 250,033, forward strand.
CCGGGAAGTCCAGCGTGGCCCGGTTCGGCGACTGGAAGATCAACTGCAGCTTCCGTGCCCGCGTGTGGTACGCCCACACCTGGCCGAAGCCGTTGCCGTAACCACCGACCGAGTCGGGCCCGGTCTCCGCCGCGCCGCCGCCTTGTGTCGAGGTGAAGTAGACGACGTTGTTGTCGTACACCTGTCCTTCCAGCCGGGAGAAGTACGCCGCTCCCTGCGCACGACCCTGGTCGCCGACGTACACGAGGGCCTGGTCGTTCGTCGTCGGCGCGGTCTGTCCGGGGGTGTACGGGAAGCTCGGCGCCGGGTCGTCGATGTCGACCCAGGTCACGTCGTACGTCGCCCGCTGCGGCTGCTCGGCGGCCAGGTTCAGGTTCGGGCGGCCCTTGACGGCGAGCATCTGCAGCCGGCCGCCGTCCTCGATCCGCCCGTGCTTCATCGGGTGCCGAGGCGGGCGGTACCGGAAGAACCCCGATGGGAACGCGAAGTTGTCCTCGGTCAGGTAGAGGTACCCGTCCTTGGGATCGAAGGACACCGCCTCGTGGGCGAACCGGCCGGCATGCGTGATCGGCTGCCGGTCGGACTGGCCGCGGGCCGGCACCTCGAAGACGAACCCGTGCGGCTTGGTCAGCGGCACATTGGAGACCCCGGTGAAGTCCGGTCCGACGTCGGGACCGTTGACCGTCTCCTCGCAGGTGACCCAGCTGCCCCACGGCATGATCCCGCCGCTGCAGTTCATCATCGTGCCGTTCAGGCTGGTGAACGCCTCGACGACCTGGCCGTGCAGGGTCACCTCGATCGTCGTCGTACCGCCCTGCGCCATCGAGTCGTACGGCGTCCCCGGGCCGAACGGCGCGCCCGGGTTGTTCAGCTCGTGGTTGCGGACCAGCACGATGTTGCCGTTGCGCCGCTTGAACGCGCCCATGCCGTCGTGCCGGCCGGGCAGGTTGGTTCCGTCGTTCAGCACCACCGGGAATTCGGTGTCGTGGAAGGACCGGTAGGCGAACCCCTCCGGCAGGTGCAGCCGGACCTTGCCGTCGCGCAGGTCCGGGATCGCCTGCAGCGCGGGCGACCGCACGGCGGGCGCCGCCGTCGCCTGCTGTGCCACGAACCCCTGGAACGGCCCGCCGGCGAGCACGCCGCCGGCCACCGCCGCGCTTCCCTTCAGGAATGTCCTTCGTTCGATACTCATCCGTCCCCTCCTCGGGCAGGCGATGTCCCTGGATCGACGCTAACTTTCGGGCCGCATTCCGGACAGATCTCGCGGTACCGCTAGGATCACTCGGGCCGCGTGGCGATCAGCACAGGGTGTCCACCGATCAACACACCGTGATCGGTGTGACCGGAGCGTGACGCATTGGTCACCGTCGCTTGACATGCGGGGGTTACGCAAAACCGTACTCGTGCGTAACCTAGGCCACTGCCCGTCGTTGGACCTGGCAGAACGTCGTCGGTTCGGGGCCTGACAGACATCCCGTGAGGAGGACCGGTGGGCGTAGAAGTCCGCGTCGAAGGTCTGACCAAGTCCTTCGGAAGCCAGCTGATCTGGGGCGACGTGTCCCTGACGCTGCCCGCCGGTGAGATCTGCGTGATGCTGGGCCCTTCCGGAACCGGGAAGTCCGTATTCCTCAAGACGCTGATCGGCCTGCTCAAGCCCGACCGCGGCCACGTCCACATCGAGGGCACCGACATCGCCACCTGCAGCGAGCGGCAGCTGTACGAGATCCGCAAGCTGTTCGGCGTGCTGTTCCAGGACGGCGCGATGTTCGGCTCGATGAACCTCTACGACAACGTCGCCTTCCCGCTGCGCGAGCACACCAAGAAGTCCGAGGCCGAGATCCGCTCCATCGTGATGGAGAAGATGGAGATGGTCGGCCTGGTCGGCGCGGAGCGGAAGCTGCCCGGCGAGATCTCCGGCGGCATGCGCAAGCGGGCCGGCCTGGCCCGCGCGCTGGTGCTGGAGCCCGAGATCCTGCTGTTCGACGAGCCCGACTCCGGCCTGGACCCGGTGCGTACGGCGTTCCTCAACCAGCTGATCATCGACCTGAACGAGATGACCCAGGCGACCTGTCTGATCGTCACCCACGACATCAACACCGCGCGAACCGTGCCGGACAACATCGGCCTGCTGTACCACCGGCATCTGGCGATGTTCGGCCCGCGCGAGATGCTGCTGTCCAGCGAGGAGCCGGTGGTTCGCCAGTTCCTGAACGCGCAGCGGGTCGGCCCGATCGGCATGTCCGAGGAGAAGGACGCCGACGAGCTCGCCCGGGAGGCCGACCAGGAGCTGCCGCCGCTGCCCCCGATCCCGCTGCAGCAGTTGCCGAGCAGCGGCCTGATCCGGCCGACGCAACGCCCGGCCGGTGAGTGGTGCCGCGACAACGGCGTCTCCCCGCCGCCGGGATCCTTCGCCCCAGATGTGGTGGGAGCGACGTGACTGTTTCTGCGACCGCCCCGCTGAAGCACGCCGGCTCGCTCTTCTCCTTCGCTCTCGACACCGCCCGGGCCTCGGTCCGGCGGCCGTTCCAGTTGCGCGAGTTCCTTCAGCAGGCCTGGTTCGTGGCCAGCGTGACGATCATCCCGACCGCGCTGGTCGCGATCCCGTTCGGCGCGGTGATCGCGTTGCAGGTCGGCGGTCTGATCAAGCAGTTCGGCGCCCAGGCCTTCACCGGGTCGGCCGCCGTACTGGCCGTGGTCCGGGAGGCGTCGCCGATCGCGACCGCGCTGCTGATCGCCGGCGCCGGCGGCTCGGCGATCTGCGCCGACCTCGGTGCGCGGAAGATCCGCGAGGAGCTGGACGCGATGATGGTGCTCGGCATCGACCCGATCCAGCGGCTGGTGGTGCCGCGGGTGCTGGCGACGATGCTGGTCGCGTTCTTCCTGAACGGTTTCGTCAGCGTCGTCGGCGTGATGGGCGGCTACGTCTTCAACGTCGTGCTCCAGGACGGGACACCAGGCAGTTATATAGCCTCCTTCACCGCGCTCGCCCATCTGCCCGACCTGTGGCAGGGGCAGGCGAAGGCCCTGGTGTTCGGGTTCATCGCTGCGGTTGTGGCGTCGTACAAGGGGATAAACGCGGGCGGCGGGCCGAAGGGTGTCGGCGACGCGGTGAACCAGTCCGTCGTCATCACCTTCATGCTGCTGTTCGTCGCGAACTTCGCGATGACGGCGATCTACTTCCAGCTCGTCCCGCCGAAGGGGGCCTGACATGTCGGCCCTGGTGGACACGCTGGTCAAGAAGCCACTCAACTCACTCGATCGTTTGGGTGAGCAGCTCGCCTTCTACCTCAAGGCGCTGGCCTGGTCCGGCAAGTCGATCACCCGGTACCGCAAGGAGATCATCCGGCTGCTGGCCGAGGTGACGCTCGGCACCGGCGCGCTCGCGGTGATCGGCGGCACCGTCGGCGTGATCACCTTCCTGGCCTTCTTCACCGGCACCGAGGTCGGCCTGCAGGGCTACTCGGCGCTCAACCAGATCGGCACCTCGGCCTTCGCCGGGTTCGTCAGCGCCTACATCAACACCCGCGAGATCGGCCCACTGATCGCCGGCATCGCGCTGGCCGCGACCGTCGGCTGCGGGTTCACCGCCCAGCTCGGCGCGATGCGGATCAGCGAGGAGATCGACGCCCTCGAGGTGATGGCGATCCCGTCGCTGCCGTTCCTGGTCACCACCCGGATCATCGCCGGCCTGGTCGCGGTGATCCCCCTGTACGTGGTCGGCCTGCTCGCCTCGTACTTCGCCACCCGGCTCACCGTGACCATGTTCTACGGCCAGAGCACCGGCACCTACGACCACTACTTCCATCTCTTCCTGCCACCCGGGGACGTGCTGTGGTCGTTCGGGAAGGTGCTCGTCTTCGCCGTCCTGGTGATCCTGGTGCACTGCTACCACGGCTACCACGCGACCGGCGGCCCGGCCGGTGTGGGTGTCGCCGTCGGCCGCGCCGTACGGACCTCCATCGTCGTGATCAACGTCGTCGATCTGCTGCTGTCGATGGCGATCTGGGGTACGACGACCACCGTCAGGCTGGCGGGGTGACGTCATGACCAGACTGGTGTCCCACAAGGTGCTCGGTGTCGCGTTCATCGGCGTGCTGTGCTTCCTGCTCTGGCTGACGTACGCGTTCTACGCCAAGGTCTTCACCGACACCGTCGAGGTGGAGCTGAAGACCAGCCACATCGGCCTGCAGTTGAACAAGCACGCCGACGTGAAGCTGCGCGGCATCATCGTCGGCGAGGTCCGCAGCGTGTCCACCGACGGCGACGAGGCGACCGTCGAGCTGTCCCTCAAGCCGGAGGAGATCGACGAGATCTCCAGCGCGGTCAGCGCCCGGATCCTGCCGAAGACGCTGTTCGGCGAGAAGTACGTCGCCTTGGTCCCGCCGACCGGCGCGCAGGGCCGGCACATCAAGGCCGGCGACGTGATCGCGCGGGACAGGACCGCGGTCGGCATCGAGATCGAGAAGGTGCTGAACGACGCCCTGCCGCTGCTGCAGGCGGTCGACCCGGCCGACCTGAACGCCACCCTGAACACCCTCGCGACCGCGCTCGAGGGCCGCGGCGCCGAGATCGCCGGCACGCTGACCCAGCTGGACGCATACCTGAAGAAGCTGAACCCGAACGTCCCGAAGCTGATGGCGGCGCTGACCAAGCTCACCCAGGTCTCCCAGCTGTACGGTGACGCCACGCCGGACCTCGTCCGCGCGCTGCGCAACCTGACCGTCACCGGGAACACCGTGGTGGAGAAGCAGATCCAGCTGCAGCAGTTCTTCGTCGACGTCCAGCGGCTGTCCTCGACCGGGAACACGTTCCTGAAGGAGAACGAGGACCGCGTGATCCGGCTCGGCGAGGTGAGCCGGCCGGTGCTTGACCTGCTGGAGCGGTACTCGCCGGAGTTTCCTTGCTTCCTCAAGGTGATGACCGACACCGCGCCGATCCTGAACGACACGTTCCGGGACGGCCGGCTGAACATCAACCTGGAGATCATCACCAACCAGCCGACGCCGTACGAGCCGAACGAACTCCCGGCGTACGACGACCACCGGGGGCCGACCTGCGTCGGGAAGAACTACAGCCACCCGGGGGAGAAGCCGGGTCCGTACACCCAGGAGAACCCGGCGCCGTACATCACCGGTGAGGACGGCGTGATCGGCGACCACAACAAGAACCAGCGCTTCCCGCTCAATCTCCAGCTGAACCGCGCGATGCCGGGCTTCGCGATGGACACCCAGGGCGTCGGCACCCCGGCTGAGCAGAAGGTCATCGACTCGGTCGTCGGCCCGGAGTTGGGCGTCGCGCCGGAGGACGTGCCGGACCTGACCACGCTGATGGTCGGGCCCCTGCTGCGCGGAGGCCAGGTGAACCTGAAGTGAAGATCCTGGACCGGAAGACCACCTTCGACACCGTGCGGCTGGCGATCTTCGTCGTCGTCACCACGATCGCGACCGCGCTGCTGGCGGTGACGATCGGGAACATCAGCTTCAACCCGACCACGAAGTACCGGGCCGTGTTCACCGACGCGGTCGGGCTGAACAAGGGCGACGACATCCGGATCGCGGGCGTGAAGGTCGGCCAGGTCGACAAGATCGCCCTCTATCAGACTGCTGCCGGTCAGAGTGGGTTGGCGATGGTGACGTTCAGCGTCGACTCCGACCAGGTCCTGGACGCCTCCACGCACGCGACGCTGCGGTACCGGAACCTGGTCGGCAACCGTTACATCGCGCTGACCGACGGCGTCGGCGGCGGTGAGCGGCTGAAGTCGAACGGCGTCATCCCGAAGGAGCGGACCACGCCGGCGCTGGACCTGTCGGTGCTGTTCAACGGGTTCAAGCCGCTGTTCACCGCGCTCACCCCGGCGGATGTGAACCAGTTCGCCTTCGAGGTGATCAAGGTGCTGCAGGGCGAGGGCGGCACGATCGAGTCGCTGCTGGCCCGGACCGCCTCGCTGACCACCACGCTGGCCGATGCCGACCAGGTGATCGGCGACCTGATCACCAACCTGACCTCGACGCTGCAGATCGTCTCGCAGCGGCAGCAGAACTTCTCCCAGCTGCTGGTGAACCTGCAGCAGTTCATCACCGGCCTGAGCCAGGACATCAACCCGATCCTGAACTCGGTCGGCTCGATCAACTCGCTGAACACCAAGACGGCCGGCCTGCTGCAGCAGACCCGGGTGCCGCTCAAGGCCGACCTGGACCGGCTCCGCACCGTCGCGTCCACGCTCGACGACACCCAGTCGATCTGGGTGAAGACGCTGCAGAACATGCCGGAGAAGCTGAACACGATGACCCGGACCGCGTCGTACGGCTCCTGGTTCAACTTCTACCTGTGCAACTTCGACGGGAACGTCACGCTGCCGACCGGCACCCGCATCCCGGTTGCCTACGACAACAACTCGGCGAGGTGCCAGAAGCCGTGAAGCCCTTCCGCGAACAGAACCAGGTGACCGTCGGCGTCATCGGCCTGACCGTGCTCGGGCTGATCATGCTGGCCGCGTTCAAGGCGCAGGACCTGCCGCTGATCGGCGGCGGGACCAAGTACTCCGCACAGTTCTCCGAGGCCGGCGGCCTGAAGCCGAACGACGAGATCCGGGTGGCCGGGGTCCGGGTCGGGCAGGTCCGCAAGGTCGAGCTGGAGGGCACGCACGTCCGGGTCGACTTCGTGGTGGACAAGGGCGTCAGGCTCGGCGACCAGACCGGCGCGGAGATGAAGATCAAGACGCTGCTCGGGCAGAAGTACCTCAAGCTGACTCCGGCCGGCGACGGTCAGCTGAAGGCCGGCGCCGAGATCCCGCTGGCCCGGACCATCTCGGCGTACGACGTCGTGGATGCCTTCAGCGATCTCGCGAACACCACCGAGCGGATCGACACCGCCCAGCTGGCCCGGGCCCTGGACACGCTGTCGACGACCTTCCAGAACACGCCCGAAGAGGTGCAGGCGTCGCTGACCGGCCTGTCCCGGCTGTCCCGGAACGTGGCCAAGCGCGACGAGCAGCTGAAGCTCCTGCTGCAACACTCGAACGTGGTCACCAAGGTCCTTGCCGACCGCAACCAGCAGCTGATCAAGCTGATGAAGGACGGCAACACCGTGTTCCAGGCCGTGCAGGCCCGGCGGGCGCTGATCCACCAGCTGCTGGTGTCGACCCAGAAGCTGTCCGCGCAGATCACCGCGCTGGTCCGGGAGAACCGCAAGGACCTGGCGCCGACGTTGCAGAAGGTGAACGCCGTACTGGCAGTGCTGCTGAAGAACCAGAACGACCTGGACGCCAGCATCAAGGGCCTGGCGCCGTTCGTCCGGGTCTTCACCAACACGCTCGGCACCGGGCCGTGGTTCGACGTCTACCTGCAGAACCTGGTCCCGGTCCCGGAGATCCCGGCGCCGGCGGTCCCGATTCCCGGGCTGCCGCCGATCCTGGGAGGTGGCGGCTGATGAAGATCCAGTCGTTGTCCCGGCTGGTCGCGATCGCTGTGGTCCTGGTGATCGTCGCGGTCAGCGTGATCTCGCTGTGGTCGAACCCCGAGCGGGTGAGCGCGACGGCGTACTTCCCGCGGGCGGTGTCGGTCTATCCCGGCTCCGACGTGCGGATCCTGGGCATCAAGGTCGGCGAGGTGGAGAGCGTCACCCCGGCCGGGCGGACCGTGCGGGTGAAGTTCTGGTGGGAGGCCAAGCACAAGGTGCCGGCCACCGCGAAGGCCGTGATCGCGGCGCCGTCGATTGTCGCCGACCGGTACCTGCAGCTCACGCCGGCGTACTCCAAGGGCGACGTGATGGCCGACGGCGCGGAGATCCCGATCGACCGGACCGCCGTACCGCTGGAGCTGGACCAGATCTACCAGAGCCTGAACGACCTGTCCGTGGCGCTAGGCCCGAAGGGCGCGAACGACCAGGGCGCACTGTCGCGGCTGCTCGACGTCTCGGCGAAGAACCTGAACGGCCAGGGCGCCAAGCTGAACCAGACCATCACCGACGTGTCCAAGCTGACCGGCACACTGGCGGGCAACTCGCAGAGCCTGTTCGCCACGATCCGCCAGCTGCAGACATTCGTGTCCGCGCTGGCCGCGAACGATCAGTTGGTCCGGCAGTTCAACACCAACTTCGCCGCCACCTCGACCACGCTGGCCGGTGAACGCCAGGACCTGGCCAAGGCGCTGTCGCTGCTGGCGACGGCCCTCGGCGAGGTCGCCACGTTCGTGAAGGACAACCGGGCGCTGCTGAAGACGACGATCTCCAGCGCCACCGACCTGTCGCAGATCCTGGTCAAGGAGAAGGCCGCGATCGCGGAGGTGCTGGACACTGCACCGCTCGGCCTCGGCAACCTGGCCCGGGTCTACAACCCGCAGTACGGGACGCTGGACCAGCGGCTGAACATGGCCCAGCTCGACGACCCGGCGGACTTCATCTGCTCGCTCCTGCGCCAGGTGAACCGGCCGATGTCGACCTGTACGGCGCTGAAGCCGGTCTTCGACGCCCTCGCCAAGCTGCCGTTGCTGAGCCAGCTCAGCGGCGGCGCCCCGGCCAGCGGTGGCCCGGCCGGTACGCCGTGGGCCGCACCGCCGGCCCCGAAGCTGTCGAGCCCAGACCCGGTCGACCCGACCCTGGGAGGCCTGGTCCGATGAGAGGCCGTACGACGATCGTCGCCGGACTGCTCGGCATGGCCATGTTGCTGACCGGGTGCGGGTTCAGCGTGTACTCGCTGCCGTTGCCGGGTGGCGCCAAGATCAAGGGGCCGTCGTACACGGTCACTGTCGAGTTCGCCGACGTCCTGGACCTGGTGCCGAAGTCGACGGTGAAGGTCGACGACGTCACCGTCGGCATGGTCGAGAAGGTCTGGCTGGACGGGTACGTCGCCAAGGTCCGGATCCGGCTGCCGAAGAGTCTGGAGCTCCCGGACAACGAGCTGGCCACGATCCGGCAGACCAGCCTGCTGGGCGAGAAGTTCGTCTCGCTGTCGCCGCCGACCGGGTCGGAGCAGCCGCGCGGAAAGCTCGACAACGGCGAGGTCATCCCGCTGTCGCGGACCACCAGCAACGTCGAGGTCGAAGAAGTCCTGTCCGCGCTCTCGCTGCTGCTGAACGGCGGCGGCGTGGCCCAGCTCCAGATCATCACCCAGGAGCTGAACAAGGCGCTGACCGGCAACGAGCCGGCCATCCGCAGCGTGCTCACCCAGCTGAACACGTTCGTCGGCACCCTGGACCAGAACAAGCAGCGGATCGTCACCGCGATCGCCGCCGTCGACGCGCTGGCCAAGAAGCTGAACGCGCAGAAGGCGACGCTGGCGACCGCGATCGACTCGCTGCCGAAGTCGATCGCGACCCTGGACAAGCAGCGCGCGGCCCTGGTGAAGACGCTGCAGGCGCTGGCGACCCTGGGCAACACGGCCACCCGGGTGATCACCGCGTCGCAGAAGGACCTGGTGGCCAACCTGCAGTCGCTGTACCCGATCCTGACCAAGCTGGCCCAGGCCGGGGAGGACCTGCCGAAGTCGCTCGAGCTGCTGTTCACCTACCCGTTCCCGGACGCCGCCGCGAAGGCCGTCCAGGGTGACTTCACCAACCTGGGCATCACACTGGACGTCAACACCCAGAAGGCCCTGCAGAGCCTGCTCGGCGTGAACCTGCCGACCGTAGGGCCGACGGCCGTCCCGACTGCCGGGCTGAGCATTCCGCTGCACAACCCGACCACGGGCGGCCTGCCGTCGCTGCCGGTGCCGACGGGCGCGGGGACGACGTGTACGACGGTCCTCGGCCTGCCGGTCTGCACGCCGACACTGAACCGCTCGGGCTTCGATCCCGAGCTGGCCAAGGTGCTGATGCCGGGGGTGGCGAAGTGATCACCAGAACGGTCCGGATCCAGTTGATGGTGTTCCTGCTGATCACCGTGGTCGGCGTCGCCTACGTCGGCGGCAAGTACGCCCAGATCGACAAGCTGCTGTTCGACGACGACTACACCGTCAGCGCCAGCTTCGCCGAGTCCGGCGGCATCTTCTCCGGCGCCGAGGTGACGTACCGCGGCCAGCCGGTCGGCCGGGTCGGGGACCTCGACCTGCTGTCCGACGGCGTTCAGGTGAACCTGCAGATCGACAAGGGCGTGAAGATCCCGAACGACCTGGTCGCAGTGGTCGCGAACCGGTCCGCGATCGGCGAGCAGTACGTCGACCTGCAGCCGCGTCGCGACGGCGGCCCGTACCTGCAGGACAACTCGCGGATCGCCCGCGAGGACACCGCGGTCCCGATCGACACCACCGAGCTGCTGCTGAACCTCGACCAGCTGGTGAACTCGGTCGACAAGGAGAGCCTGCGGACCACGGTGCGCGAGCTCGGCGCGGCGCTCAAGGGCCGCGGCACCGACCTGCAGCGGATCATCGACAACTCCGGCAAGTTGATCGACGACGCGGACGCGAACATCCTGCAGACGATCAAGCTGATCAACGACGGCGACACCGTGCTCGCCACCCAGGTGGCCAGCGGCGACGCGATCAAGACCTGGGCGAAGAACCTCGCCCTGCTGTCCGACACCCTGGTCAGCTCCGACGCGAACCTGCGCCAGGTGATCGACCAGGGCTCCGGCGCGTCGACCCAGGTCACAGCGCTGATCCAGGAGAACCGTGCGGACGTCGCGGTGCTGCTCGGTAACCTCCTGACGGTGAACGAGTTGACCGCGGTCCGGCTGGACGCCGTCGAGCAGCTGCTGGTGGTGTACCCGGCGGTGTCGATGGGCGGGTACGTCGTACCGGCCAAGGACAAGGGGACCGGGCACTACGACGCGCACTTCGGCCTGGTGCTCGGCCTCGACCCGGCCGCCTGCCGGGCCGGGTACGGCGGGACCGACAAGCGGATCCCGCAGGAGACCGCGAACAAGCCGGCCAACACCAAGGCCGCCTGCACCGCGAACCCGTCGTCCGGCGTGAACGTCCGCGGTGCCCAGAACAAGCCGAGCCCGTCCTCCCGCTCGCTGAACCGGACCGGGTACGGCGTCGGGTACGACCCGGCCACCGGAGTCGCGGGCGGCTCCGGCGGAATGCCGGAACTGGTGCTCGGCTCGACCGGCGGCCAGGCCGACCTGCTCGGCAGCGACTCCTGGAAAGCCCTCATCCTCGGACCGGTGACCGGCAAGTGACTGTAAGCAACTCCAAGCGCGGCCCGTTGATCCTGGCCTGGGCGCTCAGTGTCGTGCTGGTGGTCGCGCTGGCCGCCGCCACCCTCTCGATCGTCGCGCTGAACCGGCAGAGCGAGGACAAGACCGAGCGCGAAGGCGCGATGAAGGCGGCCCGGCAGCTGGCGCTCGACTTCACGACGTACGACTACAAGACCTGGGATGCCGACACCAAGCGGGTGCTGGACGACTCCACCGGGCAGTTCAAGCAGGAGTTCCAGGCCGGGCTGAACGTGGTGAAGGCCGAGGTGCAGACCAACAAGGCGACCTCCAAGGGTGACGTGAAGGAGGCCGCGGTGGTCTCGAACGACAAGGACTCCGCCCAGGTCCTGGTGATCGTGGACGCGGTGGTCACGAACACCGCCTCGACCCAGGGCGTGCAGCGCCGGTACCGGATCAAGCTGGACCTGGTCCGCGAGCAGGACCGCTGGCTGACCGCCGACCTGCAGGCGGTGGGCTGATGCCGGACCGTCCTCGCAGCCGCCCGCGCATCGCGGGTCAGCGCCGTACCCCAGCCGTCGAGGCGCCGGCCGTCGAAGCTCCGGCTGAAGTGACAACGAAGGCCCCGGAAACCGTCGAAGAGGAAGTGACCCCGACCACACTCGAGGCCCCAGACGCCCCTGAAGAGGTGGTCGAGGACGCCGTTTCGGCTACGGAAAGTGATGAAGAGAGTCGATCGCTGGGTGGTGCGCTGTCGGCGCTGCTCGGCGTCCTCGTAGTGCTGGTGCTCACCTTCGCGGCGGTGCTCGGCGTGAAGGCGTGGCAGGGCAAGCAGGCCGAGGACGCCCGCGACCAGGCCGCCGCGGCCGGGCGCAAGGCGGCCGAGACCGCGCTCAGCTACGACTACCGTGACCTGGACAAAAGCTTCTCCGCGGCGCGGGCGACGATGACCCCGGAGTTCGCCGGGAAGTTCGACGAGACCGCCAAGGTGGCCGGCGAGTTGGCCACCAAGACCAAGGCGACGGTCCGCGCCGAGGTCCGCGAGGTCGGGGTCCGCGACGGCAACGCCGACCGGGTCACGCTGATCATCTTCGTCAACCAGACAACGACCAGTAGGATCACGGAGGGTAAGCCCCGGGTCGATCTGAACCGGACCCGGTTCACGATGGTCCGAAACGGCGATCAATGGCTGGTCCAGGAGATCGCCGGACTGTAGTCTCTTTGTGACTCCGGACAGGACGTGCCGGGCGGCTCGCGGGCAAGGATCTTCTGCAGACCCGCTGGAGAACCCGGGTCGATCCTTGACGGAGTGGGTGGTCCGAAGGCATAGTATCGGGCCGCACTGGACAGGCTTGCCCTGATCGGGTAGCCTATTGCTTTGCGCTGCCTTTACCCCACCCTGGCTTCGGGTCTCGACTTGACTGGGGCGGTTCGGCGTGCGCTCCCAGCACCGAAGTGATTCTTTGCGAGCCCGTGGAAGGACGCCCCTTGGTCGCCTCGCGCAACCCCCAGTCCGACAGCATTTCCGACGTTTCCGGCTCCCGCCGCATCTCCTTCGCCAAGATTTCCGAGCCTCTCGAGGTTCCGGATCTGCTTGCGCTGCAGGTGGACAGTTTCGACTGGCTGGTCGGCAACGAAACCTGGCAGGCCCGGGTGGCCGCCGCCGAGGCCGAGGGCCGGTCGGACCTGTCCGGCCCCAGTGGCCTGGAAGAGATCTTCGAGGAGATCTCCCCGATCGAGGACTTCAGCGGCACCATGTCGCTGTCGTTCCGCGACCACCGCTTCGAGCCGCCGAAGAACACGGTCGACGAGTGCAAGGAGCGGGACGTCACCTACTCCGCGCCGCTGTTCGTCACGGCCGAGTTCATGAACAACGAGACCGGCGAGATCAAGAGCCAGACCGTCTTCATGGGTGACTTCCCGCTGATGACGCGCAAGGGCACCTTCGTGATCAACGGCACCGAGCGGGTCGTCGTGTCCCAGCTCGTCCGCTCGCCCGGTGTGTACTTCGAGCGCACGCCGGACAAGACCTCGGACAAGGACATCTTCACCGCCAAGGTGATCCCGTCGCGCGGCGCGTGGCTGGAGTTCGAGGTCGACAAGCGCGACATGGTCGGCGTCCGGCTCGACCGCAAGCGCAAGCAGAACGTCACCGTGCTGCTGAAGGCGCTCGGCTGGACCGACGCCCAGATCCTGGAGGAGTTCGGCGACTACGAGTCGATCCGGCTCACCCTGGAGAAGGACCACACCTCGGGCCAGGACGACGCGCTGCTCGACATCTACCGCAAGCTGCGTCCGGGCGAGCCGCCGACCCGCGAGGCCGCGCAGGCGCTGCTGGACAACTACTACTTCAACGGCAAGCGCTACGACCTGGCCAAGGTCGGCCGGTACAAGATCAACAAGAAGCTCGGCCGCGACGAGGCGCACGACACCGCGGTGCTGACGATCGACGACATCGTCGCCACGATCAAGTACCTGGTCGCGCTGCACGAGGGCAAGACCGAGCTGCCTGCCCCGACCGGTGAGATCGTGGTCGAGGAAGACGACATCGACCACTTCGGCAACCGCCGGCTGCGCACCGTCGGCGAGCTGATCCAGAACCAGCTCCGCACCGGCCTGGCCCGGATGGAGCGGGTGGTCCGGGAGCGGATGACGACCCAGGACGTCGAGGCGATCACGCCGCAGACCCTGATCAACATCCGTCCGGTGGTGGCGGCGCTGAAGGAGTTCTTCGGCACCTCCCAGCTGTCGCAGTTCATGGACCAGACCAACCCGGTCGCGGGCCTGACCCACAAGCGCCGGCTGAACGCGCTCGGCCCGGGTGGTCTGAGCCGCGAGCGGGCCGGCTTCGAGGTCCGCGACGTGCACCCGTCCCACTACGGCCGGATGTGCCCGATCGAGACCCCGGAAGGCCCGAACATCGGCCTGATCGGGTCGCTGGCCAGCTACGGCCGGGTGAACCCGTTCGGTTTCGTCGAGACGCCGTACCGCAAGGTCATCGACGGCCAGGTCACCGACCAGGTCGACTACCTGACCGCGGACGAGGAGGACCGGTTCGTCATCGCGCAGGCGAACGCCGCGCTGAACGACGAGAACCGGTTCGCCGAGGACCGGGTGCTGGTCCGCCGGCGGCACGGTGAGGTCGAGCTCGTGCTGACCGAGGACGTGGACTACATGGACGTCTCGCCGCGCCAGATGGTGTCGGTGGCGACCGCGATGATCCCGTTCCTCGAGCACGACGACGCCAACCGCGCGCTGATGGGCTCCAACATGCAGCGCCAGGCCGTTCCGCTGATCACCGCGGACGCGCCGCTGGTCGGCACCGGCATGGAGTACCGCGGTGCGGTCGACGCCGGTGACGTGGTCGTGGCCGACAAGGCCGGTGTGGTCAAGGAGGTCTCGGCCGACCTGATCGAGATCGCCGCCGACGACGGCACGTACCAGACCTACCGGCTGGCGAAGTTCCGCCGGTCGAACCAGGGCACCTGCATCAACCAGCGCCCGCTGGTCGACGCCGGGCAGCGGGTCGAGGTCAACTCGCCGCTGGCCGACGGTCCCTGCACCGACGAGGGCGAGATGGCGCTCGGCCGCAACCTGCTGGTCGCCTTCATGCCGTGGGAGGGCCACAACTACGAGGACGCGATCATCCTCAGCCAGCGCGTGGTCCAGCAGGACCTGCTGACCTCGATCCACATCGAGGAGCACGAGGTCGACGCCCGGGACACCAAGCTGGGTCCGGAGGAGATCACCCGGGACATCCCGAACGTCTCCGACGAGATGCTGGCCGACCTGGACGAGCGCGGCATCATCCGGATCGGCGCCGAGGTCACCACCGGTGACATCCTGGTCGGCAAGGTCACCCCGAAGGGCGAGACCGAGCTGACCCCGGAGGAGCGGCTGCTGCGCGCGATCTTCGGTGAGAAGGCCCGTGAGGTCCGCGACACCTCGCTGAAGGTTCCGCACGGCGAGAACGGCACCGTCATCGGCGTCCGCGTCTTCGACCGCGACAACGGCGACGAGCTGCCGCCGGGCGTGAACCAGCTGGTCCGCGTGTACGTCGCCCAGAAGCGGAAGATCTCGGTCGGCGACAAGCTGGCCGGCCGGCACGGCAACAAGGGCGTCATCTCCAAGATCCTGCCGGTCGAGGACATGCCGTTCCTCGAGGACGGCACCCAGGTCGACATCATCCTGAACCCGCTGGGCGTGCCCGGCCGGATGAACGTCGGCCAGGTGCTCGAGACCCACCTCGGCTGGGTCGCCAGCCGCGGCTGGGAGATCGACGGGGAGAACCAGGAGGAGTGGGCCCAGCGGCTGATCAAGATCGGCGCCGGCTCCGCCGCCCCGATGACGAATGTCGCCACCCCGGTCTTCGACGGCGCCAAGGAGGAGGAGGTCACCGGCCTGCTCGGCTCCACGCTGCCGAACCGCGACGGCGTCCGGATGGTCGACAGCACCGGCAAGGCCCGGCTGTTCGACGGCCGTTCGGGTGAGCCGTTCCCGGAGCCGATCGGTGTCGGCTACATGTACATGCTGAAGCTGCACCACCTGGTCGACGACAAGATCCACGCGCGTTCGACCGGTCCGTACTCGATGATCACCCAGCAGCCGCTGGGTGGTAAGGCCCAGTTCGGCGGTCAGCGGTTCGGCGAGATGGAGGTGTGGGCCCTGGAGGCCTACGGTGCCGCCTTCGCGCTGCAGGAACTGCTGACGATCAAGTCCGACGACGTGGTCGGCCGGGTCAAGGTGTACGAGGCGATCGTCAAGGGCGAGAACATCCCGGAGCCGGGTATCCCGGAGTCCTTCAAGGTTCTGGTCAAGGAAATGCAGTCCCTGTGTCTGAACGTGGAAGTGCTCTCGTCCGACGGAAGCCGGGTCGAGATGCGCGACAGCGAGGAGGACGTCTTCCGTGCCGCGGAGGAACTGGGCATCGACCTGTCCCGGCGCGAGCCGAACAGCGTTGAAGAGGTCTGAGCGGGTTGCCGCTTGAGATCAACACACAACTCACTCAGACCATCTTTACTATCGGGAGATAACACATCGTGCTCGACGTGAACTTCTTCGACGAGCTTCGGATCGGCCTGGCCACCGCGGACGAGATCCGTCAGTGGTCGCACGGCGAGGTCAAGAAGCCCGAGACGATCAACTACCGGACCCTCAAGCCCGAGCGTGACGGTCTGTTCTGCGAGAAGATCTTCGGTCCCACCCGGGACTGGGAGTGCTACTGCGGTAAGTACAAGCGCGTTCGCTTCAAGGGCATCATCTGCGAGCGGTGTGGCGTCGAGGTCACCCGCTCCAAGGTGCGCCGCGAGCGGATGGGCCACATCGAGCTGGCCGCGCCGGTCACCCACATCTGGTACTTCAAGGGTGTCCCGTCGCGGCTCGGCTACCTGCTCGACCTCGCCCCGAAGGACCTCGAGAAGGTCATCTACTTCGCGGCGTACATGATCACCGACGTCGACGAGGAGGCGCGGCACCGCGACCTGACCTCGCTCGAGGGCCGGGTGGACGTGGAGCGCAAGCAGCTCGAGAACCGTCGTGACAACGACATCGAGCAGCGGATGAAGAAGCTCGAGGAGGACCTGGCGCAGCTCGAGGCCGAGGGCGCCAAGGCCGACGTCCGCCGCAAGGTGAAGGAAGGCGCCGAGCGCGAGGTCAAGCAGCTGCGTGACCGCGCCCAGCGGGAGATCGACCGCCTCGACGAGGTCTGGACCCGGTTCAAGAACCTGAAGGTCCAGGACCTGGAGGGCGACGAGATCCTCTACCGCGCCATGAAGGAGCGGTTCGGCAAGTACTTCGAGGGCGCGATGGGCGCCGCCGCGATCCAGCGCCGGCTGGAGACCTTCGACCTGAAGGCCGAGGCGGACAACCTGCGCGAGACGATCAAGACCGGCAAGGGCCAGCGCAAGACCCGCGCCCTGAAGCGGCTCAAGGTCGTCACCGCGTTCCTGCAGACCAACAACAGCCCGATGGGCATGGTGCTGGACTGCGTCCCGGTGATCCCGCCGGACCTGCGCCCGATGGTCCAGCTCGACGGTGGCCGGTTCGCCACCTCGGACCTGAACGACCTGTACCGCCGCGTGATCAACCGGAACAACCGGCTCAAGCGACTGCTCGACCTGGGCGCGCCGGAGATCATCGTCAACAACGAGAAGCGGATGCTGCAGGAGGCCGTCGACGCGCTGTTCGACAACGGCCGCCGCGGCCGTCCGGTCACCGGCCCGGGCAACCGGCCGCTGAAGTCGCTGTCCGACATGCTCAAGGGCAAGCAGGGCCGCTTCCGGCAGAACCTGCTCGGCAAGCGCGTCGACTACTCCGGTCGTTCGGTGATCGTCGTCGGCCCGCAGCTGAAGCTGCACCAGTGCGGTCTGCCGAAGGCGATGGCGCTGGAGCTGTTCAAGCCGTTCGTGATGAAGCGGCTGGTCGACCTCAACCACGCGCAGAACATCAAGTCCGCCAAGCGGATGGTCGAGCGCCAGCGCGCCCAGGTCTGGGACGTGCTGGAAGAGGTCATCACCGAGCACCCGGTGCTGCTGAACCGTGCGCCCACCCTGCACCGGCTGGGTATCCAGGCGTTCGAGCCGCAGCTGATCGAGGGCAAGGCGATCCAGATCCACCCGCTCGTCTGCTCCGCGTTCAACGCGGACTTCGACGGTGACCAGATGGCGGTGCACCTGCCGCTGTCGGCCGAGGCGCAGGCCGAGGCCCGGATCCTGATGCTGTCGACGAACAACATCCTGAAGCCGGCCGACGGCCGTCCGGTCACGATGCCGACCCAGGACATGATCATCGGCATCTACTTCCTGACCATGCTGAAGGAGGGCGCGCTGGGCGAGGGCCGGGCGTTCAGCTCGGTGGCCGAGGCGCTGATGGCGTTCGACCGCAACGAGCTGTCGCTGCAGGCCAAGATCACGCTGCGCCTGGGCGAGGCCGCACTGCCGGCCGGTGCGACCGAGCTGGACGGCGGTGGGTTCTCGCTGGAGACCACGCTGGGCCGGGCGCTGTTCAACGAGACGCTGCCGGCGGACTACCCGTTCGTCGACGTCGAGGTGGGCAAGAAGCAGCTGGGCGGGATCGTCAACGACCTGGCCGAGCGGTACTCCAAGGTCCAGGTCGCCAACTGCCTGGACGCGCTGAAGGACCTCGGTTTCCGCTGGGCCACCCGGTCCGGTGTCACCGTGTCGATCGACGACTTCAGCACGCCGCCGTCCAAGCCGGAGATCATGGCCCGGTACGAGTCGCAGGCCGAGAAGGTCCAGAAGCAGTTCGAGCGAGGCCTGATCACCTCGTCCGAGCGGCGGCAGGAGCTGATCGAGATCTGGACCGGCGCCAACGCCGAGGTCGGCAAGGCGATGGAGGAGAACTTCGAGAAGGCCAACCCGATCTGGATGATGGTCCACTCGGGCGCCCGGGGCAACATGATGCAGATCCGGCAGATCGCCGGTATGCGTGGCCTGGTGGCCAACCCGAAGGGTGAGATCATCGCCCGGCCGATCAAGTCCAACTTCCGTGAGGGCCTGTCGGTGGTCGAGTACTTCATCGCCACCCACGGCGCCCGGAAGGGTCTGGCCGACACCGCGCTGCGGACCGCCGACTCGGGGTACCTGACCCGTCGTCTGGTGGACGTCTCGCAGGACGTGATCATCCGCGAGGAGGACTGCGGCACCGAGCGGGGCCTGCCGAAGAAGATCGGCGAGCCCGGTCCGGACGGCAAGGTCGTGCACGCGGAGAACGTCGAGACCAGCGCGTACGCGCGGACGCTGGCGACCGACGCGATCGGTCCGGACGGCAACGTCGTACTTGAGGCAGGCAGCGACCTGGGCGACGTCTCGATCGCCGTACTGGTCGAGGCCGGGCTGCAGGAGGTCAAGGTCCGCTCGGTGCTGACCTGCGACGCCAAGACCGGGACCTGCGCGAAGTGCTACGGCCGTTCGCTGGCGACCGGCAAGCCGGTCGACATCGGCGAGGCGGTCGGCATCATCGCGGCCCAGTCCATCGGTGAGCCGGGTACGCAGCTGACCATGCGTACCTTCCACACCGGTGGTGTCGCGGGTGATGACATCACCCACGGTCTGCCGCGTGTCGTCGAGCTGTTCGAGGCCCGGCAGCCCAAGGGCAAGGCGCCGATCTCCGAGGCGGCCGGCCGGATCTCGATCGAGGACACCGACAAGACCCGCAAGCTGGTGCTCACCCCGGACGACGGGGCCGAGGAGGTCGCCTACCCGGTGTCGAAGCGTGGCCGCCTGCTGATCGAGGAAGGTCAGCACGTCGAGGTCGGCCAGCAGCTGACGCAGGGTACGCCGGACCCGCAGGAGGTGCTGCGGATCCTCGGTGTGCGCAAGGCGCAGGAGCACCTGGTGGACGAGGTCCAGGAGGTGTACCGGTCGCAGGGTGTGGCCATCCACGACAAGCACATCGAGATCATCGTCCGGCAGATGCTGCGCCGGGTCACGGTGATCGAGTCGGGCGACGCCCAGCTGCTGCCGGGTGAGCTCGCGGACCGCATCATGTTCGAGGCGGAGAACCGCCGGGTGGTCGCCGAGGGCGGCACGCCGGCCTCGGGCCGTCCGGTGCTGATGGGGATCACCAAGGCCTCGCTGGCGACCGAGTCGTGGCTGTCGGCCGCCTCCTTCCAGGAGACGACCCGCGTCCTCACCGAGGCCGCGATCCACGGCAAGTCCGACTCGCTGGTCGGTCTGAAGGAGAACGTCATCATCGGCAAGCTGATCCCGGCAGGCACCGGCATGGACCGGTACCGCAACATCCGGGTGGAGCCCACCGAGGAGGCGAAGGCCGCGATGTACTCGATGGTCGGCTACGAGTCGTACGACTACGACTTCGGCCCGTCCACCGGTCAGTCGGTCCCGCTCGACGACTTCGACCTCGGTTCGTACCAGAACTGATTCGAGGCACCCCTGACCGGGGCGGTGGGGCGGGGAAGAAGCAATACCGCCGAGGGCGGCACTCCTGCGGGAGTGCCGCCCTTCGGCGTTTCCGGGGCTGGTACGACGGGTGCCGGAAAAGACACTCGGGGTGGCGGCTGAAAGTGTCCCTGTGATGCGCCAAGATTGGTCCATGACGGATCTCCCGGCCTACCTGCGGCCCTTCGTCCTGGGGGTGCTGGACGGCCCCGGCGTCCGGGTCGACCGGCTCGGCGAGATCGACTTCTACCGCCCGGCCGGAACCGCCCGGACCGGCGCGATTCTCTTTGTGCACGGGGGTCCTGGGCCCGCCGGTCTTGAGGTGTTGCCTCGCGAGTGGCCGGTGTACCGGGGTTATGCGACCGCTGCCGCCCGGCGTGGCGTGGTGGCCGCTGTCGTCGACCACAGCCTGATCCACGGCTTCGACCAGCTGGTCACCGCCGCGGACGAGGTGGAGGCTGCGATCGGCGTACTGCGATCCGACCCACGGGTCGACCCCGATCGGGTCGCCCTGTGGTTCTTCTCCGGCGCCGGACTGCTGGCAGGGGAGTGGCTGGACAGCCGCCCCGACTGGCTGCGTTGCGTCGCCCTGACCTATCCCCTGCTCGCCACCCCGCCCGGTGTCGAAGAACTGGTCAATGCCGCCGAAGTGATCGGCAAACACGACCGGGGCGGTGGGGTGGGGAAAGAATCAAGCAGAGATCTGCCGGTACTGCTGACGAGGGCTGGACTCGAGCTGGAGGAGCTCGCCGGTCCGGTCGCGGAGTTCGTCTCCGCCGGTGGTACCGCGCTGGACATCATCGACGTACCGAAAGGGCACCACGGGTTCGACATGCTCGACCACACCGAAGAATCACGCGCCGCGGTCACCAAGGCCCTGGACTGGGCGATAGCCCACCTGGGTGAGGAGCCGGACGGCCAGAACAAGCTCCTCGTTCCTCCTCCTCCCGCCAAGCCGACCACCCGGCGTACGACGTCCGCCGCCAAGCCCACCGTGACCGCCAAGGCAGCCAAGGCGCCCGCTGACCCCGCCAGTCAGCCGAAGCCCAGCCCTGCACCGGCCCCGGCAGCCCCCACGGCGGCTCCTGCCGCACCCCCGACTCCCGAGCCCACTCCCAGCCCGGCCGCCGCACCTGCGGCCACACCGCTGGCCAGCGTGGCCGCCGCCACCGTCGCGGCTGCCACGGTGGACACTCCCGCAGCTCGCGTGGTCGCCCGCGAGCACTCCGCCTACGCCGCCCATGACCTGGAGGCGTTCCTGGCGATGTACTCGCCGACCGCGCGGATCGAGCTGGCCGACGGCAGCGAGCTGAAGGGCCGGCGGTTCCTCCGTGAGTACTACCGGCCACGCTTCGACGCCGGCCGGGCCAAGACCGAGGTGGTGCAGAAGCTGATGCTCGGCGAGTGGGTGGTCGAGCACGTCCTGGCCTACGACTCCGGCGAGCCGATCCCGATGATCGCGATGTACCGGGTGACCGACGGGCTGATCGCCGAAGTCCAGTTCCGGATCTGAGCCGTTGTCCATGCCCATCGCCCACCTGGTCGAGTTCGAGCGGACGGCCGCGGAGCTCGCGGCCGTCCTGGACAGCGTCGACCCGGCCGCGGCCGTGCCCGGCTGCCCCGGCTGGACGTTGGCCGACCTGGCGTTGCATGTCGGTTCCGGCCAGCGCTGGGCCGCGTCGATCCTGCTGAGCGGCACCCGGCAGAAGGTCCCGGAGGTGCTCCGGACGACGGTCTCCTGGGCCGACTGGTATGCCGGCACCACCGCTGCGCTGGCCGCCGCGATCCGGGCCGTCGACCTGGACGAACCGTGCTGGAACTTCGCACCGGTCGAGCAGCGCGCCGGATTCTGGTCGCGTCGGCGGATGCATGAGACGGTCATCCACCTCGTGGACGCCGTTCAGGCCGGCGCTGCTCCGGACCAGCGGGCGGCCAGTGGTCTTACCGCCGTACCTGCGAAGCTCGCGGCCGACGGGGTGGACGAGGTGTTCGGGGTGTTCCTGCCCCGGATGCTGGCCCGTGGCTTCGACCCGGTGGTCACCCGGCAGGTCGGCGTCCGGGCGACCGACACGGGTGACGAATGGACGCTGAGCCCTGTCCCAGAAGGAGATCGGCCGAAGGTCGAGCGGGGCAAGGCGACCGGCGCGGCAGTCCTCTCGGGGACCGCGGCCGAGCTTGACCTGTGCCTGTGGAAACGCTTGCCGGCCACTGTTCTGACGGTCGAGGGGGACCCTGCGGTGGCAGCCGCTTTCCTCTCCGGAAAGGCCACTCCGTAGACCCTGTAAACTGGAGGAGCGGAAGGGCTTCGGTACGGGGCGGTTACTCATTTTGACCGTGCTTGAGGCAGCCGCTAGTCTTAACGATCGTGCCCGGGTCATCCTGGGCCGTCATGCGTGCCCCTCGTCGAACGGGTCTGCGCGCGTGGCACGGGACTCCCGCCGACAGTCTGGAAGATCAGGCTTTCGGTGCGCCCGTGAACACGCGACACACCCGACCGCGGGGGTCAGGCGAACGCAGCAGAAGAAAGCCGGACGACAGAAAGAGACCTACGCGGTGCCCACCATTCAGCAGCTGGTCCGCAAGGGCCGCCAGGACAAGGTGTCCAAGAACAAGACGCCGGCCCTGAAGGGTTCCCCTCAGCGTCGCGGTGTGTGCACGCGCGTCTACACCACCACGCCGAAGAAGCCGAACTCGGCCCTTCGTAAGGTCGCGCGTGTCCGCCTGACCAGCGGCATCGAGGTCACCGCGTACATCCCCGGCGTCGGCCACAACCTGCAGGAGCACTCGATCGTGCTCGTGCGTGGCGGTCGTGTGAAGGACCTGCCCGGTGTCCGGTACAAGATCATCCGCGGTTCGCTCGACACCCAGGGTGTGAAGAACCGGAAGCAGGCCCGCAGCCGTTACGGCGCGAAGAAGGAGAAGAGCTAATGCCGCGCAAGGGTCCCGCCCCGAAGCGGCCGGTCATCATCGACCCGGTCTACAGTTCGCCGCTCGTCACCCAGTTGATCTCCAAGATCCTGGTCGACGGCAAGAAGCAGATCGCGCAGAGCATCGTCTACAGCGCGCTCGAGGGCACCCGCACGAAGACCGGCACCGACCCGGTCATCACGCTGAAGCGTGCGCTCGACAACGTGAAGCCGAGCATCGAGGTGAAGAGCCGCCGGGTCGGTGGCGCCACCTACCAGGTGCCGATCGAGGTCAAGCCGGGCCGCTCCACCACGCTGGCCCTGCGCTGGCTGACGACCTACTCCCGGGCCCGTCGCGAGAAGACGATGGCCGACCGCCTGATGAACGAGATCCTGGACGCCTCCAACGGCCTGGGAGCCTCGGTCAAGCGCCGCGAGGACACGCACAAGATGGCCGAAGCCAACAAGGCTTTCGCCCACTACCGCTGGTGATCCGGGGTCCGATCCGGACCCCAGCGCTCACCCTTTTGACGCAGTACAGAATCGAGAGGTAGACCACCGAGGTGGCCGTACAAATCACCACCGACCTGGCCAAGGTCCGCAACATCGGGATCATGGCTCACATCGACGCCGGCAAGACGACGACGACCGAGCGGATCCTCTTCTACACCGGTATCACCTACAAGATCGGTGAGGTCCACGAGGGCGCCGCCACGATGGACTGGATGGAGCAGGAGCAGGAGCGCGGCATCACGATCACGTCCGCCGCGACGACCTGCACCTGGAAAGACCACACCATCAACATCATCGACACCCCGGGCCACGTCGACTTCACCGTCGAGGTGGAGCGCTCGCTGCGCGTGCTCGACGGCGCCGTCGCGGTCTTCGACGGTGTCGCCGGTGTGGAGCCGCAGTCCGAGACCGTCTGGCGTCAGGCGGACCGGTACGGCGTGCCCCGGATCTGCTTCGTCAACAAGCTGGACCGCACCGGCGCGGAGTTCATGCGCTGCGTCGACATGATCAAGGACCGCCTCGCCGCGGTGCCGCTGGTCATGCAGCTGCCGATCGGCGCCGAGGCCGACTTCATCGGTGTCGTCGACCTGGTCGGGATGCGCGCGCTGACCTGGCGCGGCGAGACCAAGATCGGTGAGGACTACACGGTCGAGGAGATCCCGGCCACCCACACCGAGCTGGCCGCCGAGTGGCGCGACAAGCTGATCGAGACCGTGGCCGAGGCCGACGACGAGATCATGGAGCTGTACCTGGAGGGCGAGGAGCCGACCCAGGAGCAGCTGGTGGCCGCCGTCCGCCGGGCGACCCTGGCCAGCAAGCTGACCCCGGTCCTGACCGGTACGGCGTTCAAGAACAAGGGCGTTCAGCCGCTGCTGGACGCGGTCAACGCCTACCTGCCGAGCCCGATCGACGTGCCGGCCATCGAGGGCCACGACGTCAAGGACGCCGAGCAGGTCGTGCTGCGCAAGCCGGACGACAGCGAGCCGTTCTCGGCGCTGGCGTTCAAGATCGCGGCCGACCCGCACCTGGGCAAGCTGACCTTCATCCGGGTCTACTCGGGCAAGCTCGAGACCGGCACGCAGGTGCTGAACCCGACGAAGGGCCGCAAGGAGCGGATCGGCAAGATCTACCGGATGCACGCGAACAAGCGTGAGGAGATCGCGTCGATCGGCGCCGGCCACATCGTTGCCGTGATGGGCCTGAAGGACACCACCACCGGTGAGACCCTGGCCGACGCGGCGCACCCGGTCGTGCTGGAGTCGATGCAGTTCCCGGCCCCGGTCATCTCGGTCGCCATCGAGCCCAAGTCGAAGGCCGACCAGGAGAAGCTGGGCGTCGCGATCCAGCGGCTCGCCGAGGAGGACCCGACCTTCCAGGTCCGGACCGACGAGGACACCGGCCAGACCATCATCGCCGGTATGGGCGAGCTGCACCTCGAGGTGCTGGTCGACCGGATGAAGCGTGAGTTCCGCGTCGAGGCGAACGTCGGCAAGCCGCAGGTCGCCTACCGCGAGACCATCAAGAAGAAGGTCGAGAAGGTCGACTACACGCACAAGAAGCAGACCGGTGGTTCGGGTCAGTTCGCGCGCGTGATCATCGACATCGAGCCGACCTCGGTCGAGGCCGGCGGCGACGGCGGCTACGAGTTCGTCAACTCCGTCACCGGTGGCCGGATCCCGCGGGAGTACATCCCGTCGGTGGACGAGGGCGCTCAGGAGGCGATGGAGTTCGGCGTACTGGCCGGCTACCCGATGGTGGACGTCAAGGTGACGCTGCAGGACGGCGCCTACCACGACGTCGACTCCTCCGAGCTCGCCTTCAAGATCGCCGGGTCGATGGCCTTCAAGGATGCCGCCCGCCGGGCGAATCCGGTCATCCTCGAGCCGATGTTCGCGGTCGAGGTCACCACCCCTGAGGACTACATGGGTGAAGTGATCGGCGACCTCAACTCTCGCCGCGGCCAGATCCAGTCGATGGACGAAGGCCCCGGTGGCAGCCGGGTCGTCAAGGCCCTGGTGCCGTTGTCGGAGATGTTCGGGTATGTCGGTGACCTGCGTTCCAAGACGCAGGGCCGCGCGTCCTACTCGATGCAGTTCGATTCCTACGCCGAGGTTCCGAAGAACGTGGCGGAAGAGATCATCAAGAAGGCCCGGGGCGAGTAGTCTCTCGCTCCTGACCACCACACCCCAAGCGCGTCGGCGTACGGCGTAGTCAACATTTATCTAGGAGGGCCCCAGTGGCGAAGGCGAAGTTCGAGCGGACTAAGCCGCACGTCAACATCGGCACCATCGGTCACATCGACCACGGTAAGACCACTCTTACCGCGGCGATCACCAAGGTGCTGCACGACAAGTACCCGAACCTCAACGAGGCGTCGGCCTTCGATCAGATCGACAAGGCGCCCGAAGAGCGTCAGCGCGGTATCACCATCTCGATCGCGCACGTCGAGTACCAGACCGAGGCCCGGCACTACGCCCACGTCGACTGCCCGGGTCACGCGGACTACATCAAGAACATGATCACCGGTGCGGCCCAGATGGACGGCGCGATCCTGGTCGTCGCCGCCACCGACGGCCCGATGCCGCAGACGCGTGAGCACGTGCTGCTCGCCCGTCAGGTCGGCGTGCCGGCCATGGTCGTCGCGCTGAACAAGTGCGACATGGTCGACGACGAGGAGATCCTGGAGCTCGTCGAGCTCGAGGTCCGCGAGCTGCTCTCGGAGCAGGAGTTCGACGGCGACAACGCGCCGATCGTCCGGGTCGCCGCTCACCCGGCGCTGCAGGGCGACGCCAAGTGGGGCGAGTCGATCGTCGAGCTGATGGACGCGGTCGACTCCTACATCCCGCAGCCGGAGCGCGAGGTCGACAAGCCGTTCCTGATGCCGGTGGAGGACGTCTTCACCATCACGGGTCGCGGCACGGTCATCACCGGCCGGATCGAGCGCGGTGTCGTCAAGATCAACGAGACCGTCGACATCGTCGGCATCCGTCCGGAGAAGCAGACCACCACGGTCACCGGCATCGAGATGTTCCGCAAGCTGCTGGACGAGGGCCAGGCCGGTGAGAACGTCGGTCTGCTGCTTCGTGGCACGAAGCGCGAGGACGTCGAGCGCGGCATGGTCGTCATCAAGCCGGGCACCACGACCCCGCACACCAACTTCGACGCGTCGGTCTACATCCTGTCGAAGGAGGAGGGCGGCCGTCACACGCCGTTCTTCCAGAACTACCGGCCCCAGTTCTACTTCCGCACCACGGACGTCACCGGCGTCGTCACGCTGCCCGAGGGCACCGAGATGGTCATGCCGGGCGACAACACCGACATGTCGGTCGAGCTGATCCAGCCGATCGCCATGGAAGAGGGTCTGAAGTTCGCGATCCGCGAAGGCGGCCGCACCGTCGGCGCCGGCCGGGTCACCAAGATCATCAAGTGATCTCACGAGGTCCGCGAGGGCTCGCACGCTGAGCCCCCGCGGACCTCTGCTTTGCGCCCGATCCGGCGCTCAGGTGGGCCGGATCAGGCGTGAGGCCACCCGATTGGCGTTCCGGCGCCGATCTCTGGCACAATATTCAGGTTGCTCAGGCGAGGCCGCCGGGGTGCGCCACGGACTCTCTCGGGTCTGGCGGGTGCGCCGGACCGGAGACCATGCCGAGGTTCCGGTCCGAGACCGGGCCCCGATCTCCATCCCAGGTCGAAGAAGCGGTGAGTCACGCGCGCGCCGCGTCCGCGACACACCCGACCGCGGGGGTCGGAGCAACGCAGACGTTGACGATAGAGAAGGACGAAGCGAAGCGATGGCGGGACAGAAGATCCGCATCCGGCTGAAGGCCTACGACCACGAGGTCATCGACAGCTCGGCGCGCAAGATTGTCGACACGGTGACGCGTACTGGTGCGAAGGTTGCTGGCCCGGTGCCGTTGCCGACGGAAAAGAACGTGTTCTGCGTCATCCGCTCGCCGCACAAGTACAAGGACAGCCGCGAGCACTTCGAGATGCGCACCCACAAGCGGCTCATCGACATCATCGACCCCACGCCGAAGACCGTCGACTCGCTGATGCGGCTCGACCTGCCGGCCGGTGTCGACATCGAGATCAAGCTCTGAGGGACGCGAACAACCAATGAGCAAGCACAAGAACACGCGCGGTCTGCTGGGCACCAAGCTCGGCATGACCCAGACCTGGGACGAGAACAACCGCGTCGTCCCCGTCACCGTGATCCAGGCCGGCCCCTGCGTCGTGACCGAGGTTCGCACCTCGGACAGCCACGGCTACGACGGTGTCCAGATCGCCTTCGGCGACATCGACCCGCGCAAGGTGACCAGCCCCATGCGTGGCCACTTCGACAAGGCCGGCGTGACGCCGCGGCGCCATCTGCTGGAGCTGCGCACCGCCGACGCCAGCGAGTACACGCTGGGCCAGGAGATCAAGGCCGAGGCGTTCGAGGCCGGTGAGCTGGTCGACGTCTCCGCCACCAGCAAGGGCAAGGGCTTCGCCGGTGTGATGAAGCGGCACGGCTTCGGTGGTCTGCGGGCCACCCACGGTGTGCACAAGAAGCACCGCTCGCCGGGCTCCATCGGCGGCTGCGCCACCCCCGGCCGGGTCTTCAAGGGCCTGCGGATGGCCGGCCGGATGGGCAACGAGAAGGTCACCACGCAGAACGTGTCGGTCCACGCGATCGACGCCGACCGCGGCCTGATCCTGCTGAAGGGCGCCGTCCCCGGCCCCAAGGGCGGCCTCGTGCTGATCCGCAACGCCGCGAAGGGAGCTGCCAAGTGAGCACCGTCGACGTCGTCGTCGTGAAGGGCGACAAGGTCAGCAAGAAGGGCTCCGCCGAGCTTCCGGCCGAGCTGTTCGACGTCCAGGTCAACATCCCGCTGATCCACCAGGTCGTGGTGGCGCAGCTGGCCGCGGCCCGCCAGGGCACGCACAAGGCCAAGACCCGCGGTGAGGTCTCCGGTGGCGGCGCGAAGCCGTACCGGCAGAAGGGCACCGGTCGCGCCCGCCAGGGCTCGACCCGCGCGCCGCAGTTCACCGGCGGTGGCGTGGTCCACGGCCCGGTGCCGCGGGACTACAGCCAGCGGACCCCGAAGAAGATGATCGCCGCCGCGCTCCGCGGTGCGCTCTCGGACCGGGCCCGCGACGGCCGCGTGCACGTGGTCGAGCAGTTCGTGGACGGCGACAAGCCGTCGACGAAGTCCGCGCTGAAGGTGCTGTCCGAGGTCACCGACCCGGGCAAGGCGCTGGTCGTGGTCGAGCGTGCCGACGAGCTCACCTGGCTGAGCCTGCGCAACGTGCAGCACGTGCACCTGATCGCCGCCGACCAGCTGAACGCGTACGACGTACTGGTCAGCGACGCGGTCGTGTTCACCAAGGGTGCGCTGGACGCTTTCGTCGCCGGCACCCCGAAGGGCAAGTCCGTGAAGGCTGTCGCGACGTCGACCGAAGCCGAGGAGGTAGAAGCATGAGCCACGGAGTCAACAAGGACCCGCGGGACGTGCTGCTGCGGCCGGTCGTGAGCGAGAAGAGCTACGGCCTGCTGGACGAGCAGAAGTACACGTTCGAGGTCGACCCGAACGCCAACAAGACCGAGATCAAGCTCGCGGTCGAGAAGGTCTTCAAGGTCAAGGTCAGCGACGTCAACACCATCAACCGCAAGGGCAAGCGCCGCCGGACCCGGTCCGGCTGGGGCAAGCGCCCGGACACCAAGCGGGCGATCGTGACCCTCAAGGGTGACGACCGCATCGACATCTTCGGAGGCCAGTCGTAATGGGAATCCGCAAGTACAAGCCGACGACGCCGGGCCGCCGTGGCTCGAGCGTGGCCGACTTCGTCGAGCTCACCCGTTCGACCCCCGAGAAGTCGCTGCTGCGTCCGCTGCCGAAGAAGGGCGGCCGGAACAACTCCGGCAAGATCACCACCCGGCACCAGGGCGGCGGTCACAAGCGGGCGTACCGGCTGATCGACTTCAAGCGGTACGACAAGGACGGCGTCCCGGCGAAGGTTGCCGAGATCGAGTACGACCCGAACCGCACCGCGCGGATCGCGCTGCTGCACTACGTCGACGGCGAGAAGCGCTACATCCTCGCCCCGTCGAACCTGAAGCAGGGCACGATCGTCGAGAACGGCCCGGCCGCCGACATCAAGATCGGCAACAACCTGCCGCTGCGCAACATCCCGGTCGGCTCCACGGTGCACGCCGTCGAGCTGCGCCCGGGCGGCGGCGCCAAGATGGGCCGCTCGGCCGGCGCCAGCATTCAGCTGGTCGCGAAGGAGGGCCGGATGGCCACCCTGCGGATGCCGTCCGGCGAGGTCCGGATGGTCGACGTGCGCTGCCGCGCCACCCTCGGTGAGGTCGGCAACGGCGAGCAGTCGAACATCAACTGGGGCAAGGCCGGCCGGATGCGCTGGAAGGGTAAGCGCCCGACCGTCCGCGGTGTCGCGATGAACCCGGTCGACCACCCGCACGGTGGTGGTGAGGGCAAGACCTCGGGTGGTCGCCACCCGGTGTCCCCGTGGGGCAAGCCCGAGGGGCGCACCCGCACCCGCAAGGAAAGCGACCGCATGATCGTCCGGCGCCGCAAGGCCGGCAAGAAGCGCTGATAGGGAGCCGGCCAGATGCCACGCAGCCTCAAGAAGGGCCCGTTCGTCGACCACCACCTGATGAAGAAGGTGGAGGTGCAGAACGAGAAGGGCACCAAGAACGTCATCAAGACCTGGTCCCGCCGATCGATGATCGTGCCGGACATGATCGGCCACACGCTGGCGGTGCACGACGGCCGCAAGCACGTGCCCGTGTTCGTGACGGACGCGATGGTCGGGCACAAGCTCGGCGAGTTCGCGCCGACCCGGACGTTCAAGGGTCACGAGAAGGACGACCGGAAGTCACGGCGTCGCTGACCCCTGGTCAGTGACTTTAGCGTTAGCAACCTACGGAGAGATTCGAACATCATGAGCGTTCAAGAGCGTAGGGCGATCAGTGCCCGTCGCGAGAGCCTGCTGGGCGACGAGCCCGGGGCCTTCGCGGTCGCGCGCTTCGTCCGCGTGACGCCGATGAAGGCGCGCCGCGTGGTCGACCTGGTGCGCGGTCTGGGCGTCGACGACGCACTCGCCACTCTGAAGTTCGCCCCGCAGGCCGCTGCCGCGACCGTGTACAAGGTCGTCGACAGCGCCGCGGCGAACGCCGAGGGCACCGAGCACCTGAGCCGGGCCGACCTGGTCGTGGCGAAGGCCTTCGTGGACGAGGGCCCGACGCTGAAGCGTCACCGCCCGCGGGCCCAGGGCCGCGCCACCCGGATCGACAAGCGGACCAGCCACATCACCGTCGTGGTCGCCCCGCGGGTCGAGGAGGAGCCGGTCGAGAAGGCCCCGGCCAAGAAGTCGGCCAAGAAGGCCGACACGGCCAAGAAGGCCCCGGCCAAGAAGGCCGCGGCCGACCAGGCCGAGGCCGCGGAGAAGCCGGCCAAGAAGGCGACCGCCAAGAAGTCGGCCGCCAAGAAGGCCACCGCTGAGAAGAAGGAGTCCTGACTGTGGGACAGAAGGTAAACCCGCACGGGTTCCGTCTCGGCATCAGCACCGACCACAAGAGCCGCTGGTACGCCGACAAGCTCTACAAGGACTACGTGGGCGAGGACGTCAAGATCCGCCGCCTGCTGAGCAAGGGCATGGAGCGCGCCGGCATCTCCCGCGTGGAGATCGAGCGCACCCGTGACCGGGTCCGCGTGGACATCCACACCGCCCGTCCGGGCATCGTCATCGGTCGCCGTGGCGCCGAGGCGGACCGGATCCGGGGCAGCCTGGAGGAGCTCACCGGCAAGCAGGTGCAGCTGAACATCCTCGAGGTCAAGAACTCCGAGGTCGACGCCCAGCTGGTCGCGCAGGGCGTGGCCGAGCAGCTGTCCGGCCGCGTGGCGTTCCGCCGCGCGATGCGCAAGGCGATGCAGACCACCATGCGTGGCGGCGCCCTGGGCATCCGGATCCAGTGCTCCGGCCGCCTCGGTGGCGCGGAGATGTCGCGGTCGGAGTTCTACCGTGAGGGCCGGGTGCCGCTGCACACGCTCCGCGCGGACATCGACTACGGCTTCTACGAGGCCCGCACGACCTTCGGCCGGATCGGCGTGAAGGTCTGGATCTACAAGGGTGACGTCGCCGGCTCCCGCGCCGAGCGCGAGGCGCAGGCCGCGGCCCGGGCCGCCACTCAGCAGCGCCGTCCGGCCCGTCGCGACGACCGTGGTGGTCGTGGTGGCGACCGCGGTGGCCGCGGTGGCGACCGTCGGGACGACCGTCGGGGACAGCGCGACGAGGCCCCCCGGGCCGAGGCGCCGGCTGCTGCCGACAAGCCCGCCGAGACGACCGGAACGGAGAGCTGACCGATGCTCATCCCCCGCAAGGTCAAGCACCGCAAGCAGCACCACCCGAAGCGCTCCGGCGCTGCCAAGGGTGGCACCACGCTGGCCTTCGGTGACTTCGGCATCCAGGCGCTGGAGAGCCACTACGTCACCAACCGGCAGATCGAGTCCGCGCGTATCGCGATGACCCGGCACATCAAGCGTGGCGGAAAGGTGTGGATCAACATCTACCCCGACCGCCCGCTGACCAAGAAGCCGGCCGAGACCCGGATGGGTTCCGGCAAGGGTTCGCCGGAGTGGTGGATCGCCAACGTGAAGGCCGGTCGCGTGATGTTCGAGCTGTCCGGTGTTCCGGAGGATATCGCTCGCGAGGCCATGCGCCGCGCGATTCACAAGTTGCCGATGAAGTGCCGCTTCATCACCCGAGAGGCAGGTGAGAACTGATGGCTACCCTGACCGCCGCCGAGCTGCGGAACCTGGGCCGGGACGAGCTGCTGACGAAGCTCGGTGAAGCCAAGGAGGAGCTGTTCAACCTCCGGTTCCAGGCTGCCACGGGTCAGCTGGAGTCCCACGGCCGGCTGCGCGCCGTCCGCAAGGACATCGCCCGCATCTACACGGTGCTGACCGAGCGCGCGCTCGGCATCACCGAGGACGTCGACGCCGCCCCGGCGGCCGAGGTCGAGGCTGACGCCGACGAGGCCGTCGCCGACGAGGCGGACGACAGCGAGAAGGCCGGGAGCAAGGCATGACCGAGAACGCGAAGGACGAGACCGTGAGCACGACCACCACCGAGGCGCGAGGCCGCCGGAAGACCCGCGAGGGCCTGGTGCTGAGCGACAAGATGGACAAGACCGTCGTGGTCCAGGTCGAGGACCGGGTCAAGCACCACCTCTACGGCAAGGTCATCCGCCGCACCAGCAAGCTGAAGGCGCATGACGAGCAGAACTCCGCCGGCATCGGCGACCGTGTCCTGCTGATGGAGACCCGGCCGCTGTCGGCGACCAAGCGCTGGCGCGTCGTCGAGGTCCTCGAGAAGGCCAAGTAGTTCCCGGCACGGCGCTTCGGCGCCGACCGGCAACCAATCGAAATCATTCGTTCCGCAAGGCTCACGGACGTGAGAACCAGCGAGACAACCAGGAGATCAACAGATGATCCAGCAGGAGTCGCGACTGAAGGTCGCCGACAACACGGGTGCCAAGGAGATCCTTTGCATCCGCGTGCTCGGTGGCTCCGGTCGGCGCTACGCCGGTGTCGGTGACACGATCGTCGCCACCGTCAAGGACGCGATCCCGGGCGGTGGTGTGAAGAAGGGTGACGTCGTCAAGGCGGTCGTCGTGCGGACCGTGAAGGAGCGCCGGCGTCCGGACGGCTCCTACATCCGCTTCGACGAGAACGCCGCCGTCATCCTGAAGGCCGACGGCGAGCCCCGCGGTACCCGCATCTTCGGGCCGGTCGGCCGGGAGCTGCGCGAGAAGCGCTTCATGAAGATCATCTCGCTCGCTCCGGAGGTGCTCTGAGATGGCGCAGAAGAAGCTGCACGTGAAGAAGGGTGATCTCGTCCGCGTGATCGCCGGCAAGTCCAAGGGCCTCGAGGGCAAGATCATCCAGGTCTTCCCCGACGACGAGAGCATCATCGTCGAGGGCGTCAACCGCGTGAAGAAGCACACCAAGGTGCAGCAGGCCCAGCGCGGCGGCACCACCGGTGGCATCGTCACCCAGGAGGCCCCGATCCACGTGTCCAACGTGGCGCTGCTGGTCGAGGTCGAGAAGGACGGCAAGAAGCAGAAGGTGACCACCCGCGTCGGCTACAACCGCGTCGAGGTGCAGAAGCGCCGTCCCGACGGTTCGACGTACACCGGTTTCCGGAGCGTCCGGATCGCGCGGCGTACCGGCGAGGAGATCTGATGACCACCGCAGTTACCGAGACCAAGGTCCAGCCGCGGCTGAAGACGAAGTACCGCGAGGAGATCGTCGGCAAGCTGCAGGACCAGTTCCAGTTCGAGAACGTCATGCAGGTGCCCGGCCTCACCAAGATCGTGGTGAACATGGGCGTCGGCGAGGCGGCTCGCGACTCGAAGCTGATCGACGGCGCGGTGAAGGACCTGGCCGCGATCACCGGTCAGAAGCCGCAGGTCACCAAGGCCCGCAAGTCGATCGCGCAGTTCAAGCTGCGCGAGGGGATGCCGATCGGCGCCCACGTGACGCTGCGTGGCGACCGGATGTGGGAGTTCCTGGACCGGCTGCTGGCGCTCGCGCTGCCGCGGATCCGTGACTTCCGCGGCCTGTCCGCGAAGCAGTTCGACGGCACCGGGAACTACACCTTCGGCCTGACCGAGCAGGTGATGTTCCACGAGATCAACCAGGACCGCATCGACCGGGTCCGCGGTATGGACATCACCGTGGTGACCACCGCGAAGAACGACGACGAGGGCCGGGCGCTGCTGCGCGCGCTGGGCTTCCCGTTCAAGGAGAACTGACGTGGCGAAGACAGCACTCAAGGTCAAGCAGGCCCGGAAGCCGAAGTTCGCGGTGCGCGGTTACACCCGCTGCCAGCGCTGCGGCCGGCCGAAGGCGGTCTTCCGCAAGTTCGGCCTGTGCCGGATCTGCCTGCGGGAGATGGCGCACCGGGGCGAGCTGCCCGGTGTGACCAAGTCCAGCTGGTGACCGTCTCCACCTCCGATCTTCTCCCTACTCACCATCTAGTCACCGTAGGTCGCCGAGTGGCGAAACCACGGCGGGAAAGAGGCCCCAGGCCATGACGATGACCGACCCGATCGCAGACATGCTGACGCGTCTGCGCAACGCCAACCAGGCGTACCACGAGTCGACCTCGATGCCGTACAGCAAGATCAAGCAGGGCATCGCCGACATCCTCCAGCAGGAGGGCTACATCTCCTCCTACAAGGTGGAGGAGCCCCAGGAGGGCGCCGTCGGCAAGACCCTGATCGTCGACCTCAAGTTCGGTCCCAGCCGGGAGCGCTCCATCGCAGGCGTCCGGCGGATCAGCAAGCC
The DNA here is from genome assembly GCF_044458365.1 of Kribbella sp. NPDC050470. Taxonomy (NCBI): domain Bacteria; kingdom Bacillati; phylum Actinomycetota; class Actinomycetes; order Propionibacteriales; family Kribbellaceae; genus Kribbella; species Kribbella sp. NPDC050470. Next base: position 284,815 of record NZ_JBITHV010000009.1, read on the forward strand.
GGGCCTGCGGGTCTACGCGAAGTCGACCAACCTGCCCAAGGTTCTCGGTGGCCTGGGCGTCGCGATCATCTCGACGTCCCAGGGGCTGCTGACGGACCGCCAGGCCAAGAACAAGGGCGTCGGCGGGGAAGTCCTCGCCTACGTCTGGTGACGAAGAACCGGAAGGAGGACCACTCTCATGTCTCGCATCGGTAAGCTCCCGATCTCGGTCCCGTCCGGCGTCGACGTCACGATCGACGGCCAGACGGTCACCGTGAAGGGTCCCAAGGGTCAGCTCTCGCACGTCGTCGCTGAGCCCATCGCGGTCAACCGGGACGAGGACGGCACGATCGCCGTCAGCCGCCCGGACGACCAGCGCAAGAGCAAGGAACTGCACGGCCTGTCCCGCACCCTGATCGCCAACCTGGTGACCGGTGTGACGGAGGGCTACGAGAAGAAGCTCGAGATCGTCGGCGTCGGGTACCGCGTCCTGTCCAAGGGACCGACCCAGCTGGAGTTCTCGCTCGGGTACAGCCACACCATCACGGTGGACGCGCCGGAAGGCATCACGTTCAACGTCGAGGCCCCGACCCGCTTCTCGGTGCAGGGAATCGACAAGCAGTCCGTCGGCGAGGTTGCCGCCAACATCCGCAAGCTGCGCAAGCCCGAGCCGTACAAGGGCAAGGGTGTGCGGTACGCCGGCGAGCAGGTGCGCCGCAAGGTCGGAAAGGCTGGTAAGTAACCATGGCGATCGGACTGCGTCCGCACAAGCACTCCGCGAAGAAGACGGCATCCCGGCTTCGTCGCCAGATCCGGGTCCGGAAGAAGATCAACGGCACGGCCGACCGGCCGCGGCTGGTGGTCACCAAGTCCTCGAAGCACCTGTTCGTCCAGGTCATCGACGACGTGGCCGGCAAGACGCTGGTGTCCGCCTCCACCATGGAGGCCGACCTGCGCGGCGCGGAGGCGAACAAGACCGACAAGGCCAAGACCGTCGGCGGCCTGATCGCCGACCGGGCCAAGGCCGCCGGCATCGACTCGGTCGTCTTCGACCGGGCCGGGAACAAGTACCACGGCCGCATCGCGGCTCTGGCCGACGCCGCCCGTGAGGGCGGCCTCGGGTTCTGACATGGCGACATACAAGGAAGAAGGTAGTTCGAAATGAGCGGAGGCCAGCAGCGTCGCGGAGGCGGCGCCGGTGGTGAGCGCCGTGGTCGCGACGGTGGTCGCGGTCAGGCAGCTGACAAGACCGCCTACATCGAGCGCGTGGTAGCCATCAACCGTGTCGCCAAGGTCGTGAAGGGTGGTCGTCGCTTCAGCTTCACCGCCCTCGTGGTCGTCGGCGACGGTGAAGGCACCGTCGGTGTGGGTTACGGCAAGGCCAAGGAGGTGCCCGCGGCGATCGCCAAGGGTGTCGAGGAGGCCAAGAAGGCGTTCTTCAAGGTGCCGAGGATCCAGGGCACCATCCCGCACCCGGTCCAGGGTGAGAAGGCCGCCGGCGTGGTGCTGCTGCGCCCGGCCGCTCCCGGTACCGGTGTCATCGCGGGTGGCTCGGCGCGCGCCGTGCTGGAGTGCGCCGGGATCCACGACGTGCTGAGCAAGTCGCTGGGTTCGGCGAACGCCATCAACGTGGTGCACGCCACGGTCGAGGCGTTGCGGAGCCTGGAGACCCCGGAGGCCGTGGCCGCGCGTCGTGGCCTGCCGGTCGAGGACGTCGCTCCGGCGGCGCTGCTGAAGGCCCGGGCGGAGGTGTCGTCCTGATGGCACGCCTGAAGGTGACCCAGACCCGTTCCGGCATCGGTGGCAAGCAGAACCAGCGCGACACGCTGCGCACCCTGGGCGTCAAGCGGATCGGCGACACCGCCGTCCACGAAGACCGCCCCGAGGTCCGCGGCATGGTCCGCACGGTTCGCCACCTCATCACCGTCGAGGAGGTCGACTGACATGGCGCTGAAGGTTCACCACCTGCGTCCGGCGCCCGGTGCCAAGACCGCCAAGACCCGCGTGGGTCGTGGTGAGGGCAGCAAGGGCAAGACCGCCGGCCGCGGTACCAAGGGCAGCAAGGCGCGCAACAACATCCCCGAGTACTTCGAGGGTGGCCAGATGCCGCTGCACATGCGGCTGCCGAAGCTGAAGGGTTTCAAGAGCAGGAACCGGGTGGAGTTCCAGGTCGTTAACCTGGACAAGCTCGGACAACTGTTCCCCGAGGGTGGCGAGGTCGGCGTGGCCGACCTGGTCGCCAAGGGCGCGGTCCGTCGCGGTCAGCCGGTGAAGGTGCTGGGTGACGGCGAGCTGACCGTGGCACTGCAGGTTTCGGTGCACAAGTTCTCCAAGTCCGCCCAGGAGAAGATCCAGGCGGCCGGGGGGACCACCACCGAGGTGTGATGTCCAGGGCTCGTGCGAGCCGGCGCTTGATATCGTGCGCTGGAGTTCGGACGAGCCCTGGTTCGTCTCTTGCCAAGCTGCTTTGCTAGGCCCCTGCCCTGACCGGGCAGAGGAAACATGTGTGGGAGGACAGGGTGTTAGGCGCCTTTGCCAACGCGTTCAAGACTCCGGACCTGCGCCGGAAGATCTTTTTCGTGCTCTTCATCATCGTGATCTTCCGGATCGGTTCGGTCGTCCCGACCCCGGGTGTCAACGTCAACTCGCTCGACATCTGCCTGAAGGGCGCTCAGCAGGGTGCGAACGCGAACCTGTACAACCTGATCAACCTGTTCTCCGGCGGCGCGCTGCTGCAGCTCGCGATCTTCGCGCTCGGCATCATGCCGTACATCACCGCCAGCATCATCCTGCAGCTGCTCACCGTGGTGATCCCGCGGCTGGAGTCGCTGAAGAAGGAAGGTCAGGCGGGCCAGGCCAAGATCACCCAGTACACCCGGTTCCTCACGGTCGGCCTGGCGATCCTGCAGGCGACCGCGTTCGTCGCGCTGGCGCGCACCCCCGGCCGGCTCTTCCAGGGCTGCCAGGAGCCGCTGCTGCACGACGACAGCTGGTTCCCGGTGGTCGTGATGGTGCTGACCATGACGGCCGGCACCGGTGTGGTGATGTGGCTGGGCGAGCTGATCACGGACCGTGGTGTCGGTAACGGCATGTCGATCCTGATCTTCACCCAGATCGTCGCCACCTTCCCGTCGCAGCTGTGGACCATCCGCAAGGAGCGCGGTCTGGCCACCTTCATGGTGGTGCTGGCGATCGGGTTGGTGATCATGGCCGCGGTCATCTTCATCGAACAGGCGCAGCGCCGGATTCCGGTGCAGTACGCCAAGCGCATGGTCGGCCGCAAGATGTTCGGCGGCACGTCCACCTACATCCCGCTGAAGGTGAACCAGGCCGGTGTCATCCCGGTCATCTTCGCCTCCAGCCTGATCTACCTGCCGGTACTGGTCAGCCAGTTCCAGCAGGACAAGTCCTGGGCCCAGTGGATCCAGGGCAATCTGGTCAAAGGCGACCACCCGATCTACATGATCTCGTACGTCGCCCTGATCATCTTCTTCACGTACTTCTACGTCTCGATCACCTTCAACCCGAAGGAAGTCGCGGACAACATGAAGAAGTACGGCGGCTTCATCCCCGGAATCCGGGCTGGACGGCCGACCGAGGAGTACCTGGGCTACGTGCTGTCCCGCATCACGCTGCCGGGCGCGATCTATCTCGCGGTGATCTCGATGATCCCGCTGATCGCGCTGGTGCTCCTGAACGCGAACCAGAACTTCCCGTTCGGCGGTACGTCGATCCTGATCATGGTCGGCGTCGGTCTGGACACGGTGAAGCAGATCGAGTCTCAGCTGCAGCAGCGTAACTACGAAGGGTTCTTGCGCTGATGAGAATGTTGCTGATGGGTCCGCCCGGGGCGGGCAAAGGCACGCAGGCAAAGGTGCTTGCGGAACGCCTGAATATCCCGGCCGTGTCCACCGGCGACATCTTCCGTGCGAACGTCAAGGACGAGACGCCGCTCGGGCTCGAGGCGAAGCGCTACATGGACGCCGGTGACTACGTCCCGGACGAGGTCACGAACGCGATGGTGCGGGACCGGCTGTCCGAGGCGGACGCCGGTGACGGCTTCCTCCTGGACGGCTACCCGCGCACCCTGGCCCAGGTCGGCACGCTGGACGACATCCTGGCCGAGCACGGCCACAAGCTGGACGCGGTGGTGGCGCTGATCGCCGACACCGAGGTGCTGGTGGAGCGGATGACGAAGCGGGCCCGGACCGAGGGCCGGTCGGACGACTCCGAGGAGGTCATCCGGCACCGGCAGGACGTCTACACGGCGGAGACCAAGCCGCTGCTGCGCGTCTACGCGCAGCGCGGCCTGCTGGTCGAGGTGGACGGGGTCGGCGAGATCGACGAGGTCAGCGAGCGTGTGCTGGCCGCTCTCAAGACGGTGACCGAGTAGCCGCGAGTGATGTGCTGTGATGTTTAAGGACCGCGGGATCGAGATCAAGACCCGCGAACAGATCCTTTCCATGCGTGCGGCCGGCCTGGTCGTCGGCCGCACGCTGGAACTGCTCCGCGGCGAGGTCCGAGTCGGGATCACCACCGGCGAGCTGGACGCGATCGCCGAGGACCACATCCGGTCCTCCGGCGCGGTCCCGTCGTTCAAGGGCTACCACGGCTTCACCGGCTCGATCTGCGCGTCGGTGAACGACGAGATCGTGCATGGCATCCCAGGTGACCGGGTGCTGGCCGACGGCGACCTGATCTCGATCGACTGCGGCGCGATCGTCGACGGCTGGCACGGCGACGCCGCGATCACGGTCCCGGTCGGCGAGGTGACGCCGGAGCTGCTCGAGCTGGCCCGGATCTGCGAGGAGTCGATGTGGCGCGGGTTCGCGGCCGCCCGGCTCGGCGGCCGTCTGACCGACATCTCGGCCGCGATCGAGCGGCACGTCCGGGCGAGCTCGCCGTACGGGATCGTCGAGGACTTCGTCGGGCACGGGATCGGCTCGGCGATGCACCAGCCGCCGAACGTGCCGAACTTCGGCCGCCCCGGCCGCGGCCCGAAGCTGATCGAGGGGATGGCGCTCGCGGTCGAGCCGATGCTCACGCTCGGCAAGCAGGACAACCACACCCTCGAGGACGACTGGACCGTGGTCACCGACGACGGCAAGGTCGCCGCGCACACCGAGCACACGTTCACGCTGACGCCGCAGGGCCCGTGGGTGCTGACCGCGCTCGACGGCGGCGAGGCGAAGCTGGCCGAGCTCGGCGTCAAGTTCGGCGCCCTGGCCGACTGAACACGGTACGGCGGCGTCCGCTGACTCGCCGTACCGATGGACACCCTGCGTCCACCCGTCGGGGGACGCCAAGGGCCTGCTGCTGAGGCACACTTGAGCTATGCCTCAGTACCAGCCGCACCAGCGTTTCACCGAAGCGGACCGGGACAAGATCGCCGGCCGGCTGCGGGACGCGTTCGCGGACGGCCGGCTGGACCAGCCGGAGTTCAGCTCCCGCCTCGACCGGCTCTACTCCGTGCAGACGTACGGCGAGCTGGAGCCGCTGGTGCGTGATCTGCCGCCGGCGCGGACGTACCAGACGCCCGCGGTGGTGCAGGACAGCAAGCCGGCGCCGGCCCCGGGGGAGTTCCCGGAGCGGAAGAAGCAGGAGGGCCCGAAGGGACTGGCGGCACTGGGCGGCGGCTTCACCCCCGTCGTCGTCGTCAACGTGGTGATCTGGTTCGTGATCGGCGTCGCGAACGGCGGGAACTGGCCGCACTTCTGGCCGGTCTGGCTGCTGATCCCGTGGACCCTGTTCGCCCTGAGCAACCGCGGGAAGCGCCGTTGACAGCGGCCCCGGTCACCCGACGCGTCACCGGCCCGCGGCTGCGGCCGGACTGGGGATGGCAGCTGCGGCAGGGGTCTGCGGTCGTCTACGTGATCTGGTTCGCGGTCGCCGTACCGCTGGCGATCGCCGGGCTGCTGCTGGAACCGCGCTGGGTCGGCTGGATGATGCTGGCCTGGTTCCTGGTGCTGATCGGGTTCACGCTCGGCGTCCGGGTCGCCGACAGCCGGCGGCGGAAGGCCTGGGGCGAGGTCGTCGAGCAGATGGGCTGGCGGCTCAGCGTCGACCGGCCGGAGTTGCGGGAGCGCTGGCCGTTCCCGCCGTTCTCGGCGGACCCGGACGCGGAGGTCTCCGACGTGACCACCGGCCGGCACCGCGGCCGGGAGTTCGCCGCCGGACGGTTCCGGCACAAGGTCGGGCGGCGCGACCTCGGCTTCGACTTCCTTGATCTGCAGGTCGATCGGCCGCTGCCGCCGCTGCAGCTGTTGCCGGCCGCGCTGGCGCCGGTGGCGGCCGCGAGCCTGCTGCCGATCAAACTGACGGTAGACGGGCTGCCAGGGCGGTTCTGCCTGTTCAACGGCCGGGAGGATCACGCCGAGACTGTGCTGCACCCACGGGCTGTCGAGGCGCTGGCCCAGGTGCCGGCGTTCGGCTTCAGCTGCGAGGGACGGCGCTTCGTCGCGATCCTGCCGGCGTACCGCGACTCCGCCACCGCCCTCGCACAGCTGGACGCGGCCTGTGACCTGCTCGACCTGATGCCGGAGCAGATCTGGCGCGAAGGTGAGCAGTGGGCCGCTACGCACCAGCCCTGAGCAGCGGAACGAGAGCAGCCAGATCCTCGTCGCCGTGACCGGTGGCGGCTGCCTTCCGCAGCAGGTCGCCCATCGGGACGAGCAGCGCGGGATCGACGCCTTGGTCGACCGCGGTGTCGACCAAGTTGTCGTAAGCCGCAGCCTGCATCGCCAGGTTGGAACCCGCCGGCCCCTCGGGGCCCTCGTCGAGGTCCTTGGCGATCCGCGGCAGGCTGCCGAGCATCGCCGTCAGCCAGGGCAGCAGAAAGTCCTCGGTGAATCGCACCGCGGAGACCTTCTCGCTGGCGGCCAGGGCCAGTGCATGCTGGGCGCCACCGAATATGCCGTACATCCCGCTGAGCAAGGCGATGTCGTGCAACGCGGCCAGGCCCGGGTCGCTGCCGACGTACTCCGGCCGCGCCATCGCGGCGAGGTCGGCTTCGTGGCGCTCGAAGGCGACCGGGGAGCCGCTGTAGAAGATGAACGCGGCAGGGCCGCCGATCATCGCGGGCACGGCCATGATGCCGCCGCCGAGGTACTCCGCGCCCGCCGCTTCGGCCCAGGCGGCCGTGTCCCGGTCCTGCGCCGGCGTGCCGTTGGTGAGGTTGGCGACGGTCTTGCCGGTCAGGTCGAGGCCGTCGAGGGTACTGCGCACGGTCGCGTCGACGAGCAGGCAGACGACGACGAGCGGGCTGGCGGCGACCGCTTCGGCCGCGGTGGCGGCGCGGGTGGCGCCGAGGGCGTCGAGCTCGGGGGAGCGGCCGGGGGTGCGGTTCCAGACGGTGGTCGGGTGGCCGGCGGCCAGGAAGGCCCGGGCGAGGGCGGTGCCCATCGCGCCGAGGCCGAGAACGGTGACAGGAGTCTTCATGGCGTCAACCCTGGCCGGGCGCTTTAGGATGGACAAGTACCCACTAAATAGTGCGGTACTGACCGAAAGGTAAGTGATGCTTCCGTACACCTGCGGCCTGGACGCCGCCGCGGACGTGATCGGCGGGAAGTGGAAGCCGCGGATCCTGTGGGCGCTGCACCACGGGCCGATGCGGTTCGGCGAGCTGCGCCGGGAGATCGCCGGCGTCACGGAGAAGATGCTGATCCAGCAGTTGCGCGAGCTCGAGTCCCGCGACATCGTCCACCGCGAGGTCTTCCACCAGGTCCCGCCGCGGGTGGAGTACTCGCTGACCGAGCTCGGGCAGTCACTCAACGTGGCGCTGGCGCCGCTGGATGCCTGGGGAGCGGACCATATGGCCGTGCTGGAGGGCTCCCGGGGGCGCTGAGCGGTCTCGATTGGGTTTCGCCTGGGGGAGTGGCGTACACTCTTTCCTTGGCTCTTTGTAGCCTCTGTCTCGTCGTGCCCGCGGCTGCCTGACCTCGTCAGGAGGGCGCTCAGGGACAGGACCATCATTCAGTACGTCGTCTACAGAAGTGCGAGGACATGCCCAAAAAAGAGGGAGTCATCGAACTCGAGGGCACCATCGTGGAGGCCCTGCCGAACGCGATGTTCCGTGTTGAGCTGTCCAACGGGCACAAGGTGCTCGCGCACATCAGCGGCAAGATGAGGCAGCACTACATCCGGATCCTCCCCGAGGACCGGGTCGTCGTGGAGCTGTCGCCGTACGACCTCACCCGGGGTCGCATCGTCTATCGGTACAAGTAAGACCACCACCAACACCTGTCGAAGAAAGAAGCTCGATGAAGGTCAATCCGAGCGTCAAGAAGATCTGCGACAAGTGCAAGGTGATCCGCCGTCACGGCCGGGTCATGGTGATCTGCGAGAACCCGCGGCACAAGCAGCGGCAGGGCTGACCAGCCCCACTCGAGCAGTACACAGCACTTTCGCACCACAGCGCGCACGCTCGTCCAGCTCTGAGCACCACAGCTGGATGCTGCCCCCGGAACAGAGGCCGGGGCCTTGCCGGTGAAGCACTCACCGAGGCGGGCAAGGACGCGGCGCGCCCCCACACCTCTGCCGACGAAAGGAACACCGCCACATGGCACGCCTCGTAGGGGTCGACCTGCCGCGCGACAAGCGCATCGAGGTCGCTCTCACCTACATCTTCGGGGTCGGTCGCACCCGCGCCCTGGAGACGCTGAAGAGCACCGGGATCTCCGGGGACAAGCGCGTCCACGAGCTGGGCGACGAGGAGCTGGTGAAGCTCCGGGACTGGATCGAGGGCAACTACAAGATCGAAGGTGACCTCCGTCGTGAGGTGACCGCGGACATCCGCCGCAAGATCGAGATCGGGTCGTACCAGGGTCGCCGGCACCGCAGCGGCCTGCCGGTGCGTGGTCAGCGCACGCGGACCAACGCCCGCAGCCGCAAGGGTCGTCGCAAGGCGATCGCCGGCAAGAAGAAGAAGTGATGACCCGGATGACCGTCGACCACCCCAGGAGCAACTGACCTATGCCTCCCAAGAGCCGCACCGCGGCCGGCGCGAAGAAGGTGCGCCGCAAGGAGAAGAAGAACGTGGCCGCCGGCCACGCGCACATCAAGAGCACGTTCAACAACACGATCGTGACGATCACCGACCCGACCGGCGCGGTCATCTCGTGGGCTTCCGCGGGCACCGTCGGTTTCAAGGGGTCGCGCAAGTCCACTCCGTTCGCCGCGCAGATGGCCGCCGAGGCCGCCGGGCGCCGGGCGATGGAGCACGGCATGCGCAAGATCGACGTGTTCGTGAAGGGACCCGGCTCCGGCCGTGAGACCGCGATCCGTTCGCTGGGCGCCGTCGGCCTCGAGGTCGGCACCATCCAGGACGTGACCCCGACCGCCCACAACGGCTGCCGCCCGCCCAAGCGGCGCCGGGTCTGACCTTTCGAGAGGAGCGAGAACAACCATGGCCCGTTACACCGGACCTATGACCAAGAAGTCGCGCCGTCTCGGGGTCGACCTCGTCGGTGGCGACAAGGCGTTCGAGCGTCGTCCGTACCCGCCGGGTATGCACGGCCGCGGCCGCCCGAAGGAGAGCGAGTACCTGCTCCAGCTGCGGGAGAAGCAGAAGGCCCGCTACGCGTACGGCGTGCTGGAGAAGCAGTTCCGCCGGTACTACGAGGAGGCCTCGCGGCGCTCCGGCAAGACCGGTGACAACCTGCTGATCATCCTGGAGTCCCGGCTGGACAACGTGGTGTACCGCGCAGGCCTGGCCCGGACCCGGCGGCAGGCCCGTCAGCTCGTCGTGCACGGTCACCTCACCGTGAACGGCGTCAAGGTGAACATCCCGTCGTACCGGGTGGCTGCGCACGACATCATCGATGTCAAGGCGAAGTCGGCCGAGACGACCCCGTTCATCATCGCCCGGGAGACGCACTCCGAGCGCGTCGTCCCGGCCTGGCTCGAGGTGCTGCCCGAGCGGCTGCGCATCCTCGTCCACCAGCTGCCGACCCGGCAGCAGATCGACACCCAGGTCGCCGAGCACCTGATCGTCGAGCTCTACTCGAAGAACTGATCCGTCGCCGGCCGGTGGCCTCCGGGCCGCCGGCCGGCCGGATCCGTTTCTTCACCTTCGCGACCTCAAATAGTGGTCGTCGCGAGCAGACAAGGAACACGAAGTGCTTATTGCCCAGCGCCCCACCCTGACCGAAGAGGTCGTCGACGAGCACCGCTCGCGGTTCGTGATCGAGCCGCTCGAGCCGGGGTTCGGCTACACCCTCGGCAACTCCATCCGCCGTACGCTGCTGTCCTCCATCCCGGGGGCCGCCGTGACCAGCATCAAGGTCGACGGCGTCCTGCACGAGTTCTCCACCGTGGCCGGGGTCAAGGAGGACGCCACGCAGCTGATCCTGAACCTCAAGGACCTGTGCGTCTCCTCCGAGCACGACGAGCCGGTCACCATGTACCTGCGCAAGCAGGGCCCCGGTGACGTCACCGCCGCGGACATCGCGCCGCCGGCCGGTGTCGAGGTGCACAACCCGGACCTGAAGATCGCCACCCTGAACGAGAAGGGCCGGCTCGAGATGGAGCTGGTCGTCGAGCGGGGCCGGGGCTACGTCTCGGCGATCCAGAACAAGTCCGCCGACGCCGAGATCGGCCGGATGCCGGTCGACTCGATCTACTCGCCGGTGCTCAAGGTCACCTACAAGGTCGAGGCGACCCGTGTCGAGCAGCGCACCGACTTCGACCGCCTCGTGGTCGACGTCGAGACCAAGCCGTCGATGCTGCCCCGCGACGCCGTCGCGTCGGCCGGTAAGACGCTGGTCGAGCTGTTCGGCCTGGCCCGCGAGCTGAACGTCGAGGCCGAGGGCATCGACATCGGCCCGTCGCCGGTGGACGAGCAGATGGCGGCCGACCTGGCGCTGCCGGTCGAGGACCTGCAGCTGACCGTCCGGTCGTACAACTGCCTCAAGCGTGAGGGCATCCACACCGTGGGTGAGCTGATCTCGCGCAGCGAGCAGGACCTGCTGGACATCCGCAACTTCGGCTCCAAGTCGATCGACGAGGTCAAGCTGAAGCTGGCCGAGATGGGCCTGTCGCTGAAGGACTCGCCCCCTGGCTTCGACCTGCGTGCGGCCACCGAGGCCTACGGCACCGAGGCCGACGACGAGGACGAGAGCTTCGCCGAGACCGAGCAGTACTGATACCTGCCCCGCCCCACCACCCCGGTCACTGAGTCAACCACCCCCGGGCCGAGCGGCCTGAGATTCCTGGAGTCAAGAGATGCCTACCCCCACCAAGGGTGCCCGGCTGGGCGGCAGCCCGGCGCACGAGAAGCTGATCCTCAGCAACCTCGCGACGTCGCTGTTCGAGCACGGCGCCGTCACCACCACCGCGGCCAAGGCCAAGCGCCTGCAGCCGCTGGCGGAGCAGATGATCACCAAGGCCAAGCGTGGTGACCTGAACTCGCGCCGCCAGGTGATGAAGCGGATCAAGGACAAGAGCGTCGTGCACGTGCTCTTCACCGAGATCGGCGAGCGGTACGCCGACCGTCCGGGCGGCTACACCCGGATCACCAAGCTCGGCCCGCGCAAGGGTGACAACGCGCCGATGGTGAAGATCGAGCTGGTCGAGGCGCTGGCCGACTCGCCGAAGGCGAAGAAGACCGCCAAGAAGGCTCCGGCCAAGAAGGCGGCTGCGGCGGACGAGGCCAAGGTCGAGGACAAGGCCGACGAGAAGGTCGAGGACGAGGCCAAGGTCGAGGACGTCCAGGACGTCGTCGCCGAGGACGCACAGGCCGACGACGTGAAGACCGCCGACGTGCAGGACGCGAAGACCGACGACAAGTGAGTCATCGGCTCTAGCCACTCACAGTGCCCCCTCACCTCACGGTGCGGGGGCACTGTTGCGTTAGATTGCCGTGTGCGTTGGCGGATAGACCTGAGGTACGACGGAACGGCCTTCCACGGCTGGGCCCGCCAGGAGGGTCTCCGGACCGTGCAGGGCGTGCTGGAGGAGACGCTCCGGATCGTCCTGCGGCTGCCCGAGCCGCCGATCGTCACCTGCGCCGGCCGGACGGACACCGGCGTACACGCTCGTGGCCAGGTCGCCCATGTGGACGTCGAAGGCGCTGTAGAGCCCGTGAGGCTCCTCAGAAGCCTGAACGGCGTACTGCCCAAGGATGTGGCTGTTACGGCCGTGACAGCGGCTCCAGAGGGCTTTGACGCCCGATTCTCCGCGCTCGCCCGTCGCTACGTGTACCGGCTGTGTGACGACCCCGCAGGCTGGGATCCGCTACAGCGCGGTCACGTACTGCGAGTGGGCCGCCCACTGGACGTGGACCGGATGAACGCCGCGAGCGCCGGACTGCTGGGGGAGCACGACTTCGCAGCCTTCTGCAAGAAGCGGGAGGGCGCGAGCACAGTCCGTGCGCTGCTGGACTACTCGTGGCAGCGGACAGCTCCCGGCCAACTGGAGGGCACTGTGATCGCAGACGCGTTCTGCCACTCCATGGTGCGGGCTCTGGTCGGTGCGCTGATCCCCGTAGGTGACGGACGGCGTGACGTCGGCTGGCCGGCCGCCGTACTGGCTGGGAAGGTGCGGGACTCGGCTGTCTCCGTTCTGCCTGCGCACGGGCTCACACTGGAGGAAGTGCGCTACCCAGCAGACGACGAGCTGGCCGCGCGGGCGTTGCAAGCCCGTCAGGTCAGGGGAGAGGTGCACCAGCGTGGCTGACCACTACTTCTCGGCAGAGCCGGGCTCGGCGGACGTACGCCGTACCGTCGAAGCACGGATCTGGGGACGCGAGTACACCTTCACCACAGCGACCGGAGTGTTCTCGCGGGACCGCTTGGACATCGGTACGGCGGTTCTGTTGCGCGAGGTGGACCCGCCGACCGGCACGGGCACGTACCTCGACCTGGGGACCGGCTACGGGCCGATCGCCTGTGCGCTGGCCGTCGAAGCGCCGAAGGCGGAGGTCTGGGCGGTCGATGTGAACACGCGAGCGCTGGAGCTGACGGCGGAGAACGCGCAGCGGGCCGGGGTGGGCGACCGCGTGCATGCTGTGCTGCCGGACGCCGTACCTGCGGAGGTGTGGTTCAACCAGATCTGGTCCAACCCGGCGATCCACATCGGCAAACCCGAGCTGCACAAGATGCTGCTGCTCTGGCTGGGCCGCCTTGCCCCCGGCGGCGTGGGATGGTTCGTCGTCGGCAAGAACCTTGGCGGTGACTCCCTCCAGCGCTGGCTGACCGACCAGGGCTACCCCTGCGAGCGAACCGGCAGCGCGAAAGGCTTCCGCGTCCTGCGTGCAACGAACCCGGGTTCATCGCCGTCCTGAGGGTATGGAGGCAGCCTTGGCGGCAGCAGAGGCACGGACGGGCTCGATCGACTTCGAGCTCTGGGTGACCGAGAAGGCGGACGCGTTGCTGCGCTTCGCCTACGTCCTGACCGGCGACAAGAGCCTGGCCGAGGACGCGGTGCAGGACGCCCTGACGACCGCCTGTGCCCGCTGGAGCCGGGTCAGCCGTGCCGACGACCCCGAGGCCTACGTCAAGCGGATGGTGGTCAACGCGCACATCTCCTGGTGGCGCCGCTTCCGCCGCCGCGAGGCGCCGTCCGCCGATCCGGTCCGCACCGGGCCGCCGGCACCGGACCGGGTCGCGGACAGAGCGGAGTCCGACGCCGTCTGGGCGCTGTGCGCGACGCTGCCGGACAAGCAGCGGGCAGCCGTCGTACTGCGCTTCTACGAGGAGCTCTCGTACGCCGAGATCGGTGCGCTGCTGCACTGCGCGGAGGCGACCGCCCGGTCACACGTACACCGGGCACTGGCAGCACTGAAGACCACGCTGAGCAAGGAAGGAGCCGAGGATGCCTGAGCACGAGCACGAGTCTGAGCAGGAGCTCGGCCCCAAGATCGCCGACGCGTTCCAGCACCAGGCCGACCAGGCCGGCGGGCTGCGGGGCAGCGGACTGGCGGCAGAGGCTCGTCGGCGGGTCCGCAAGCGGCGGCAGGGGATGGCGATGGCCGCAGCGGCCGTCGTGGTCGCTGTGTCGATCGGAGGCGTCTGGAACGCCATCGGTGAGCCGTCGCCGATCGCGTCGAGCGCCCAGGACAGCAACAGCAGTGGCAGTGCGGAGCGTGGGACCGTCGGCACCGAGTCGGGTACGCCGAATTTCGTGCCACCGCAGGGGGACGCCGGCTGTCCGGCCGACCACCCGATCCAGCAGCCGAACGGCGCCATCGCCGTACCGCGGGGGACCGGTCTCGACGTGGAAACCCCGGTCTACGGGATGCAGGCGTGCCGCTACCGGCTCACCCCGGGCGGGACGATGCTGCTCGGCCAGCGGGCCTTCAACGCCACGATCGCGCAGCAGGTGGTCGACGCGATCAAGGTGCTGCCCGAGCGGAACCCGGACCTGCCGGTGTTCAAGTGCACGCCGCAGGCCGCGCAGCCGTCGGAGGCCATCGTGCTGCGGTTCGACACGTCCGTCGGCGTACGGGAGATCTGGGTGCAGTACGACGGCTGCGACTCGGCCGGCTTCTTCACCGGATCCCGCACGTTCGGCCTCTACTCCGCACCGCTCAAGCTGTTCATGACGGGCACGGTCCGCCCGACCAGTGGGACCTATCTGGAGGCACTTAAGGACTGGTGAGTCAGTCGACGGCCGGCCCGCGCTCCTGCCTGGGCCGGAACTGCACCAACCGGCCGGCCGCTGCTGCCCCCGGCGCCGCAGCCGCACCCGTTGCCGCGGCCCCACCCGTTGCCGCACCCCCGCCCGGTCCAGCACCCGCGCCCGCGCCGCCGGCTGGTCCAGCGCCACGTCCTAGTCCGGCGCCGGCCTCGGCTGACTTGCCGGCCGGCTCCACCGTCGCAGCAGGCAGCGTTTGCGGCATTCCGGTCGTCCCCTGTCCGGTCTCCGACCCCAGGAACCGCTTCAACTCCGCGATCGTCGCCTGGACCTGCTGCATGGCCTGGTAGGCCTTGAGGCTCGCGAGAAACCCCTGCTCATGCGGCGACAGCGACGGCAGAGGCGGCTCAGAACCCGGGTGGGCTGCGTAGTGGGCCTCGGCGTCCGCCAGGTGCTCGGACAGGTCGGCGATCGCACGTTGCGCGTGCTCCGCGCCGAAGCGAGATGTCTCTTCGGGGGTGGGCCTACCAGGCCTCTCGGGCCCTTCGTACTGCAGCAGCGCGCCGAGCTCAGACCGCAGCGACCGGGTGAGCCGGTGGCGCATCAGGGCCCGGTGAGACTCCGGCATCACGACGCCGAGCCGCTTGTCGATCACCAGGTCGGCCAGCGCGTTGAACCGCTGCGGTCGCGGCGTCTTGTCGATCGTCGTCCAGAACTCGTCGGCCGGAACGTCGGTGAGCACGGACAGCGCCCCGACGCTCTCCCACAGGCAGCGGCTGACCCCTGGGTATCCCCAGTCGACCTGCGCGTCGAGGATGCCGGGCACCTCCCGGTCGAGCCCGGTCTCCCGGATGATCTCGTCGGTGTGGCGCGCCGACATGACCACCGCGCGTGCCTCCTCGAGCGCGGTGTCCTCGGGTGAGGCCAGCTCGACCGCGTCCGGGGACCTGTCGTTGCCGAGGACGCTCGTCTGGTGCTCCGCCTCGTGGACCAGCACGATCATCGCGTACCGCGCGAGCACGGGATCCGCGCCGGCGCGCACCAGCGGCTCCAGCACCGTCGGCCGATCCACGGCGATCGGCCCACCGATCTGCGCGAAGCCCGGGTGTTCGCCGCCGACCTGCTCGTACAACCGGCGATTCCACTGCGACGGCATCCCGGTACGGCGTGCGACGGCCTCGACGACCCTCGCCACCAGCGCGTACTCCGGCGTCCCCGGCGGAATCACCGCACCGAGCCGCCCACTGTAAGGTTCCCCGGCGCTCACCCGCCGATCCTGCCGCCCCACCAGGTCACTCGACGGAGCCTGCCGAGCTTCTGGTCTTGGCCGTCGATAGAATCCGGAGGACTTGATGCTCGTGAGCGGTGAGGGCCGGAGATGTCGGAAACGGGGAACGGGAGCGCGCAGCCGGACCCGCGCTGGTCGTTCGACGACGAGCGCGCGTTCGAGTCGGCGCGTCATCGGATCGGCGCCGTGATCTCGGCGTACAGCGCTCGCATCGGGGCCGCCGAGAATGCCGGTGACGACGCCGAGGCGGACCGCCTGGCGACCGCGTCCGAGGCGTACGAGGAGCTCCGGCGCACGCTGTCGCCCGACGACAAGGCGGAGATCGCGAAGGTCAACGCAGAGTTCCCGGACCTGCTGGCCCGGGTCCGCGCCGGCCTGCTGTGAGCCGGCTCTCGCCGGAGAAGCTGGGGGAGTTCTACCTGCGGAGGATCCGGGGTGGGATCCTCAAGCACGGCCGGTCGATGCCGTGGCGGCAGCCGACCGTGCTGTTCATCGCGGGGCAGCCCGGCGCGGGGAAGACCACCATGCAGGCGGCGGCGATCGAACGCCTCGGCATGAAGAACGCGTACGTCCTCGATCATGACGAGTTGCTCGAGAAGCACCCGAACTACGCGAGTGGAGCTCTCGAGAACGACTACACCGCCTCCGGAATCTACGGCCAGGACGCTGCGATCTGGCGTGGCTGGGCGCTCCAGGACGTCCAGGCACGGCGGATGGACGTCGTTGTGCCGTACCCGGTCTCGGGCCAGTACGACCTCGACCTGATGCGGCAGTTCCAGGAGCAGGGGTATCGAGTCGAGGTCGCGTTCGCTGCGGTCCACGAGGCGCAGAGCCAGCTCGGGATCATGGAGCGCTTCACCGACGGACGGCAGGAAGCCGGGTACGGCCGGTGGATCGGCGCCGAGCAGCACGACCAGATCTACCGGGACATGCTGGGCACTGCCGACGCGATCGAGGCACAGGGCCTCGCAGATGCCGTGCACGTCTACCGGCGGGGTGAGGCCGAGCCGGTCTTCACGAACGAGCGGCAGAACGGCGTCTGGCGCCACCAGCTGGGATCGAGCCGCTGGGCGATCGAGACAGAGCGGAACCGGCCCTGGACCGACCGGGAGGCGAACCACTTCGTCCGCGGGTGGAACCGGCTCGCAGCGCTGGCGGCGCGGCCGGTCAAGGACCATTTCAAGGCGATGCCGCTGATGGCGTCGGGCGAGGGCCGGCGCTTGCTCGGCCGGCTGCAGGAGATGGCCGCGCCGAAGATGGCCGAGCACCAACGGCTCGCAGAACAGCGCTCCGCCGCCGCACGCCAGGCGAACCAACACCCCCAGCAGCAGACGAGCCAGCCTGCACCCCAGCAAGCGCCGCAGCAGGCCCCGCAGCAGCGGGCGGGGCGGCAGGGGCATGACTGGCAGCAGTTCGGTGTTCGGTTGCAGGCCGAGCAGAGCCCGGCGAGTGCCATCCCGCCGCCCAACCCCGCTGCGCAGTCGCAATCGCCGGGCGATGCAGCCGCGCCCACGCATCGCTCCCACCGCGGCCAGGCTGCCCGGACGACGCGGTACGACCAAGGCGCCGGCGACAAGGGTCGTTGACGATATCCGTTCGCCTGCCGTGGGCTCTGCCCTCAAACTGGGGGGATGGGTCACGTGGATGTCGGTGGGGTCGGTTTCGAGTTGCCGGACGGGCGGGTGTTGCTGGACGACATCACGTTCCGGGTCGGGGACGGGGCCAAGGTGGCGCTGGTCGGGGCGAACGGGTCCGGCAAGACCACGCTGACCCGGATCATCGCGGGTGACCTGAAGCCGCACAGCGGGAGCATCGCGCGGTCCGGTGGGCTCGGGGTGATGCGGCAGTTCGTCGGCTCGGTGCGGGACGCCTCGACCGTGCGCGACCTGCTGCTGTCGGTCGCCCCGGAGGCGATCCAGACCGCCGCCGCCAAGCTGGACAAGGCCGAGCTGGCGATGATGGAAGCCGACGACGAGAAGACCCAGCTCAAGTACGCGCAGGCCGTGGCGGACTGGGGCGAGGTCGGCGGGTACGACGCAGAGGTCCTCTGGGACGTCTGTACGACGGCCGCCCTCGGCATTCCGTTCGACCGCTGCCGCTGGCGTGAGGTGAAGACGCTGTCCGGCGGTGAGCAGAAGCGCCTGGTCCTGGAGGCCCTCCTGCGCGGACCGGACGAGGTCCTGATGCTGGACGAGCCGGACAACTACCTCGACGTACCGGGCAAGCGGTGGCTGGAGGAGCAGTTGCGGGCCACCGACAAGACCGTGCTCTACATCAGCCACGACCGCGAGCTGCTGGCGAACACGGCGACCCGGATCGTCACCGTGGAGCTCGGTGCGGCCGGCAACACGGTGTGGACGCACGGCGGTGGCTTCAAGACGTACCACGAGGCCAGACAGCACCGGTTCGAGCGGTTCGAGGAGCTGCGCAAACGCTGGGATGAGGAGCACGCGAAGCTGCGCGCCCAGATGCTGATGTACAAGCAGAAGGCGGCGTACAACTCCGACATGGCTTCGCGCTACCGGGCTGCGCAGACCCGGCTGCGCAAGTTCGAGGAGGCCGGGCCGCCGCAGGCGATCCCGCGCGAGCAGAAGGTCAGCATGCGCCTCACCGGCGGCCGCACCGGCAAGCGTGCGGTCGTGTGCACGGCTGTCGAGCTGACCGGTCTGATGAAGCCCTTCGACCTGGAGGTCTGGTACGGCGAACGCGTCGCCGTACTGGGGTCGAACGGGTCCGGCAAGTCGCACTTCCTCCGGCTGCTCGCGAACGGCGGCTCGGACCCGGACGTGGAGCACCGGCCGGTCGGCGACGTACAGATCTCGCCAGTGACCCACACCGGCAACGCCAAGCTGGGCGCGCGGGTGCGACCGGGGTGGTTCGCGCAGACGCACGAGCACCCGGAGTTGGTCGGCCGGACGCTGCTGGAGATTCTGCACCGGGGTGACGAGCACCGGGAGGGCATGGGGCGCGAGCTCGCCTCGCGGAAGCTGGACCGGTACGAGCTGGCGCATGCCGCGGAGCAGACCTTCGACAGCCTCTCAGGCGGTCAGCAGGCCCGCTTCCAGATCCTCCTGCTCGAGCTGTCCGGTGCAACGCTGCTGCTGCTCGACGAGCCGACCGACAACCTTGACGTCGAGTCGGCCGAGGCGCTGGAGGAAGGTCTCGACTCGTTCGACGGCACGGTCCTCGCAGTGACCCACGACCGCTGGTTCGCCCGCGGCTTCGACCGCTACCTGGTCTTCGGCGCCGACGGCTCGGTCTACGAGTCCAACGAACCCGTCTGGGACGAAGGCCGCGTCGAAAGGGCCCGCTGACCCTTACAGTTCTCCCACACCAACGAGGGGGGAACTCGTGATGCCAGCAGACCTGGCCAAGGCCTGGCGCAGCGCGGCCGTGCCCAGCTGGGTCTACCGCTGGCTGATGCCGGTTGCGTGGGTCGCTGCAACCACGCTGTCGCTGGCGACGACCGAGGACGTGCCGTGCACGGAGGATCCCAGTATCTGCGCGCCGGACGTGGCGTTCGCGCTCACCTTGGTGCCGGCCTTCGCCTCGCTGGTCCTGTGGTGGTGGCAGCCCCGCGTCGCCGCGGTGGCGGGGCTGGTGTTCTTCGCGGCCCAGGTCTGGTACGACGGCGGCGCGGTGATGGCCGAGTGGGCGCTGTTCGCGTGCGCCTGCGCCGCATTGCTGGTCTGGTTCGCCGTCAGTCGTCGCAAGCAGCTCGCACTGACTGCTGGCCTGCCCAGGCGGCCGGTGACGGTGCCCGCAGCTCAGCGGCTGGCTCTGTCGGGGCGACTCGTTGTCGCGGTGCTGCTGGTGGCGGTCGGCGCAGCTGGTCTCGGGGTCATGCGGTGGCAGGACCAGCAGGAGCAGGTGCATCTCGAGCGGGCCGTGGACCAGATGGCTGTCGCAGGCGAGAGCTATGACGGCGAGCTGGAGCTCAAGCTGCCGGACGGCAACCGGCGGTTCGTCTTCCCGCTGGACGACTACGAGCCAGGGACCCGAATCCCCGTGCTGATCGATCCGGCGGACGACGAGTGGGTCCGGCTGCGCGTCGAGCCCGCGGACTACACGGACAGGTACGCGGTGGCCGGGGGCGCGTGGTTGCTCGCGCTTCTCCTTGCCTACCGCGACATCCGCCGCCGCCAAGCCAGGCGTCGCCGGCCCTGGACCGCCCCCGGTCTCCCAGTCCGCATCACACCGGACGCCTCGACGGACTACGTGATCACCTCCACTGACGGCACCGCCGTACTGGCGTTCCTGTCGGCCGAACTCGACGACGAGGCAGCGGACGACCGCCTGTTCGTGGCGATCGATCAGCTCGATGACCAGAAGGCGGACGCGCCGGCGTCCGTTCGGCAGCAATGGCTGCACACGGTCCAGCGCTACCAAGGCGAGGCCTTGCTGGTCGGGGAGCTCGCCGAAGGTAGTTGGCCGACTGTGCTGCTCGGTGACATCGCGCTGCGCCCGACGGCACCGTTGCGAGCGCCACGCCGCACTCCGTGGAGGGTCGAGGCCGCCGCGAGCCTGCCTGCCTCGGTGAACGTTGACCCGACGAACGTGCACGCCGAGTTCAGGCTCGTCGACCCCGCGCGGGAGCTGCCGCCGTTGCCGTGGGCGGTGCCTAGTGGGCGGGTGGAGTGGTGGTACTGGCCGGCGTTGGTTGGGGCATGGGTGGGTGGGCCGGTCGCGGTTGCCTGGTTCGTGAGCGTTGATGACTGGCTCCCGGCGATCGGTGCGGTGGTCGGGGCCCTGACGCTGATCGGGTTTCTGGGCGACAACCTGTTCGATCGCGTCAGGGTGTCGGCCGACGAGGTGCGGTTCCGGCGTGGCTGGTCCGAGCGGGTCGTGGACTGGCGAACCGTCGAGTCGGTCGAGGTCCACAGCACCTGGGTCACGCTGAGGTCCGGCCGCGACACCCACCAGCTCACTCGACTCGAACGTCCCGCTGACGTAGCCGCAGTCCTTGAGGCGCTGCGGCTCAGAGCGCGGACCGGACTACCGGCCACACCGGCCCGGCGCCGACTCAACCCGCAGGCATTGGTCGACGCACTCTTCGTCGCGGCGTGCGTGGGCGTCGCCGTTCTGGTGCGGCTTGGCTAAGGGCTGACGCACCAGCCGTCGCGGTAGGCCGCCCAGTTGTCTGCAGTGGCAGTGAAGTCGACGTACATGGCGAGGCCGAAGTTCTGGCGGTTCGACGTGCCCAGACCGAGCCGCGCGCCCCGGACGGCTGCGGCGACCGTCTCCGCGTGCCCCCAGTGCGACGGGTTGCTCTCCCAGTACGCCGGGAGGCCCATGAGGAGGTCCGTCGACGCGGGCGTCGCCTCCAGCGCCAGCTTGGTCTGCTGGGCGACATAGCCGCCGTACAAGGACTCCAAGGGCATCGCGGTGTCGTAGGACATGACCGCGATCTGCTCGACGCGGCGGGCGACCTCGGCGAAGTAGTCCTGCGACCACCACTTGCCCTCGCCCGTGATCGCCAGTGGGAGTGCGTTGACGCGCCACAGCGGCTCCAGCTGAGCAGCAGCGACGGACAGCGGTACGCCGCGCTTCGCCGTCAGCACATGCGTCTCGTCCAGTACGGCGAGGAAGCCGGCCGACCCGGAGTGCACCGGCTCGAAGTCGAAGTGGATGCCCTGAAACCCCTGGTCGAGTACGGCGGCCGACGACGCCACCACGCGCGCCCGCACCGCCGGGTCGTCCAGGTCCATGCCCGGGTTCTTCCCCGGCTGCACGATGTCCCCCAGCCATGCCTGCACGCGTACGGCGGGAGCCGCGGCCTTCATCGCCGTCGTGAACCACCGCGCCCGCGGCGACACCTTGGCCAGCGGCAATGTGCCGTCATGCTCCAGCGGACCGGCGTGCACGTACAGGTCCCGGATCCCGGTGCCCTCGAGCTGACGGGCCAGAGCGATCACGTCGGCGTCGGTCTTCCGCCCGTCCATCCAGGCGTGCCCCAGCCACAGTGCGTCGTTGTTGCGCGTCCGGGCCTCGGCTGCCGGCTCGCCGGCGTACTGGATCCGCAGTGACACCGCGAACGCGCCGAGCGGCACCGGTACGAGCAGCACGAGGATCAGGACGACGACTAGCACGACCCGGCGCCGGCGCGACCAGGTCTTCCAGCGCCGCCTCACGGACGCAGGCCGTCGAACACCAGCGCGAGCATCCGGTCACGGACCTCAGGCTCGAGCCCGACCGCGGTCGCACCGCGGGATGCGCCGATCAGCAGCGCGTAGACCTCGGCCAGCCCGGCGTCACGCCGCACGGCGCCGGTCTCCTGGGCCCGGGTGAGCAGCGTGCCGAAGGCCTCGCGCAACCCCGCGCCCGCCTTCCGGGCATCCGCGCCGCCCAGCGAGCCGGCCGCGGTGAGTGCCTCGGCGATCGCCAGCTTGGACGCGGACTCCGACACCACCTGGGTGAAGAACCCGAAGAACGCCTCGCCCGGATGGTTGCTGGCGGCAAGTTCGAGCGCGGTGTCGCGCAGCCGCGCCAGCCGCAGGGTGAGCACTGCCTCGAGCAGCTCGGTCTTGGTCGGGAAGTGCCGGAACACGGTCGCGATCCCGACCCCGGCCAGTTTCGCCACGTCGTCGGTGGACGCGTTCGGCGACCGGCCGAACACCTCGTCCGCCGCGGTCATGATCCTGGCCCGGTTGTCTCGCGCGTCTGCTCGCACTCTGCTCCCCTCTCGCCCTTCAGCCTAGGAGACGCCGCCGCCCGCCGATGGGTTGTAACCGAAGTTGGTACTCCGTATATTCGGAGTCGCTACTCCGTTTACTCGATGAGAGGCACGCTGCGCATGACTCCCGAAGAGGTCTTCCTGAAACTCGTCCACGGTGTCGCCGACCGCGACTTCGACGCCCTCCCGGCGCTGTACGCCGAGCAGACCGACGTCCGGCACCCGATGAACCCGTACGGCGACCGGCCGCTGCTCAGCCGGGACGCGTTGAGCGAGCACTTCGGGGTGAACGCGCCGCGGGTGGCCGAGTCGATCCGGTTCCGGCCGGACAACATCCGGGTGCACCGGACCGCCGACCCGGAGGTGATCGTCGCCGAGTTCGAGTACGCCGGGACCGTGCTGGCGACCGGTGAGCCGTTCCGGGCGCCCGCGATCTTCGTACTGCGGGTCCGCGACGGGCTGATCGTGGAGTCCCGCGACTACATCGACCACGTGGCGATGGCCCGGGCTCGCGGCCAGGTCGATCAACTTGTCGCGAAACTGCAGGAACCGGCCGGCGCCCCTGCCGCGTCGTAGTCGGCAGAGGCGCCGGGTGGCCCCGGACCGAGGCATCAAGCCCGCCTGGGGCCATCTCCAATCCGGACCGGCATCGCGGTCAGCGCCCTCGCGGCGACGACCAGGCCGGCGGCGGCCAGCACGATGTCCTTCAGCACGTACTGCGCCTCCAGTGTCGGGGTGCCCGGGAACAGGTCGCCGAAGAACAGCACCAGCGGCGACATGATCCCGACCAGCGAGAACCCGAGCACCAGCAGCCCGGTGCGCAGGAACTTCCCGGTGACCAGGGTCAGCCCGATGAAGCACTCCAGCAGCGCAGTCAGCAGCACGGCGTTCCGTCCCTCGATGATGCCGAGGGTCAGCGTGTCGATGGTCCGCATCACCAATGCCTCCGCAGGGCTGGCGCCCGGGAAGAACTTCAGCAGCCCGAACCCGAGGAAGATGAGCCCAAGGCTGACCCGCAGGATGTCGACGCTGCGCTGCCCGAGCCAGTCGGCGATCTTGTTTCCCTTGTAGAGCAAGGCGTTCATGGTGGTCTCTCCCTGTCACAGTCGATGTCCACCACAGCGTCGCCGTCGGGGCGTGCCTACCGCGTCGGGCAGTTGACGGCAGTTCGCGTACGCCAGTCGCGGTACGACTCAGGGAGACCCTGAGGCCGCCGGGAGTACGTCACTCGAGCCTGCGGCCGTCCAGTTTGAGTCGTCGGACGGTCGTCTCGGGAAAGCGCCCCCGGTCCTGCACGTCCGGGTACGCCGTGACCGTCACCGCCTGCTTCTCGATCCGAAGCACCTCGCGGACCAGCACTTCCCGCAACTCCGCTGCGACCTCCTGGTGCCCGGCGCTGTCGATCAGGTTGTTGAGCTCGTACGGGTCAGCGGTCAGGTCGTACAACGCCTTCTCCGCATAGCGATCCGCCGCCGGCTCGTCCCCGATCTCCGGCGCGTGGACGTAGTACTTCCACCGATCCGTGCGTGCGGCGCGGCCGACCTCGGACTCGCTCACCTGGATCAGCACCGGCTCGTTCCCCGTCCGCTGCCGCAGGGGAACGCCGTCCAGATGATCGGGCAACTCGATTCCGGCCGCGTCGAGCACGGTCGGTACTACGTCGACCGTGCTGACGGGTACTCCGACGCGAGTACCTCCGCGGTAGCCGGGACCCTCGACGACCAGCGGGACCCGGACCGATCCGTCATGCGGCGACCGCTTGTACTCGCTGTTGCGGGTCTTGAAATGCGATCCGTGGTCCGAGGTGTAGACCACCAGGGTGTCGTCCAGCAGGTCCAGGCTGACCAGTGCGTCGCGGAGTCTGCCGAGGCACTCGTCGACCCGCTTGATCTGGCCGTAGTACCCAGCTGCGTGCTGGTGCGCCGTACCGGGAAGAGAGGCGAGGTCCGGTGGTAGCCAGGCACCGTTGTATGTGTCCCGGTAGACCTCGGGGGCCGGGTAGTCGTCGTGCTCGTTCTGGTGGTGCGGCTCGATGAGCGAGAGGAAGAGCATAAAGGGGCGGTCGTCGGCCGAGGCTCTGGTGACGTACCGGATTGCTGCGTCCGTGAGGGCGTCGGGGCGGTAGCCGGGCAGGCGGACGGGCTCGCCATCCCGGTCGTACACGACGGTCCGGTACGCGTCTGAGGTGAACTCGAGCAGATTCGAAGCGAGCCAGAAGTCGTAGCCGCCCTGCTCCTCGACCGGCACGGGCTCCTGTGTTCCGAGGTGCCACTTGCCGATGTAGCCGGTTTGGTAGCCGGCCGCGCCGAACAGCCGGCCCAGCGTGGGTGCGTCGGTCGGCAGCGGCACGTTGTTGCGGTAGACGCCGGCGTTGGTCGGGTACATGCCCGTCTGCAGGGCCGCGCGGGCCGGTGCGCAGACGGGGTTGGTCGTGCAGGCTGTGTCGAACGACGTGCCGTGCCGGGCCATCAGGTCGAGGTTCGGGGTGATGCCCAGCGGGCTCCCGACGGTGTCCCAGCGCTGCTGGTCGGTGAAGTAGACGATCACATTAGGGCGCATCAGAGTCCTCACTTGAGGCCGGAGAGCGCGATGCCCTCGACCAGGAATTTCTGGGTGATCACGAAGAAGATCGCGGTCGGGACGAACAGCAGCAGCGCGCCGGCCGCGGTCAGGTTCCACTGGGTGAAGTACTCCTGGTTGAACAGCGTCAGCCCGATCGGCAGCGTGCGCATCTCGGTCCGGCTGGTGGCGATCAACGGCCAGAGGAACTCGTTCCACTGGAAGACGAAGGTGAACAGGCCGAGCACCGCGAGCGCGGGCTTGCACTGCGGCAGGATCACCCGCAGGTAGATCCGGAACTCGCCGGCGCCGTCCACCCGGGCCGCCTCGATCAGCTCGTCCGGCAGCGGCCGGATGAACTGCCGCATCAAGAAGATGCCGTAGGCATCCATCAGGAACGGCACGATCAGGCCCTGGTAGCTGTCGATCCAGCCGAGGTTCGCGAAGATCGCGTAGATCGGCAGCATCCGGACGAAGAACGGCACCATCAGCGTGGACAGCACCGCGACGAACGCGATCCGCTTGCCCGGGAAGTCCATCTTCGCGAACACGTACCCGACCAGCGGGTCGAAGACCAGGTGCGCGACCGTGATCGCCCCGGCCATCACGAAGCTGTTCACGAAGAACCGCCCGAACGGCGCGGCCTCGAACAACCGGGTGAAGTTCTGCCACTGCAGGTCGGCCGGCCACAGCACCGGGTCCCCGGACTGCACCTCGGCGTCGCTCTGCAGCGCCAGCACGATCATGTAGAGCAGCGGCAGCACCGTGACCAGGCCGAGCACGACCAGTACGACGTACGCCGCCAGCCGGTCGCCGGGGAAGAGTCGTTCACGCATGGGACCGGTCCCCGATCCGCAACTGCAGCAGCGACAACACCAGGACGACGAGCAGCAGCAGGACGGACAGTGCGGACGCGTAGCCGAAGTCGTTGTCGTTGAACGCGACGATGAACAGCCGGTGGGCGTAGAGCGAGGTCGCGTTCCCGGGACCGCCGCCGGTGACTATGTACGGCAGAGCAAACTGCTGCAATGTACTGATCAATCCGATGATCGAAACGAATAACGTTGTCGGGGCGAGCAGCGGCAGCGTGATCGCGAAGAACCGGCGCCACGGCCCGGCCCCGTCGATCCGCGCGGCCTCGTAGTACAAGGTCGGGATCCCTTGCAGGCCGGCCAGGAACAGCACCATCGTGTACCCCGCACCTGACCAGACCGTGATGCCGACGATCGTCGCCAGCGGGTGGGTGCTCAGCCAGGTCTGCCCGGGCAGGCCGGCGGACTCGAGCACCCGGTTGAGGATCCCGACCTGCGGATCGAGGACGTTGCGCCACAGCAGGCCGACGATCGACACCGACGTCAGGTAGGGGATCAGGATCACCGAGCGGAACAGCGTGCGGCCGGGCATCGCCTGGTTCAGGATCACGGCCAGTCCGAGGCCCACCGCCGTGCCGACGATCAGGGTGCCGGCGGCGTACAGCAACGTGATCAGGAACGAGTGCACCACCTCGGGGTCGCTCAGCGCTCGGCTGAAGTTGCCCAGGCCAACGAACGTCACGCCGTCGGCGTCGTACAGGCCGGTGAGCAGCTGGTTGCCGATCGGGAGGAAGAACAGCAGGGTGAAGAACAGCACCGCCGGAGTCAGGAACAGCCACGCGGTCGCCGCCTGCCGCCGACGGGTCACAGGGCGGCCCCGGCCTGCTTGCGGAATTCGGCCAGCGTCTGCTCGACCGGCGCCTGCTGGATGATCATCTGCTGGTAGGCCTTCTTCCACAGCTCGGCGATCTGCGCGGCCTTCCCGCTGGCGGACAGCTGGACGTCCTGCTTCGCCACCACGGCGAGCGCCTTGGCGATCGTCGCCAGGTTCGGATCCGCGGCGACGGCCGGGTCGGCGGCCCAGCTCTTCCGCGGCATCGACATCCCGGACTCCTTGGTGGCGGCCAGTTCGGTCTTCACCGCGGTCAGCTTGGTCAGCAACTCCCACGACAGCTTCGGGTCCCGTGCCTTGGTCGGGATCATCAGGCCGGCGCCGGCCATCGACGAGGCCTGGACCGCACCGGTCAGCGGTACGGCGAGGCCGAGGTCGATGTCCGGGCTGCCCTGCCGGATCGGGCCGATGTCCCACGGCCCGGACACGAACATCGCGGCCCGCTTGGCGGAGAACAGCTTCTGCGGACCGGAGTAGTCCGTCGTCGCCACCGGCGCTGGGGAGACGTTGTGGGTGTAGATCAGGTCCTGCATGAACTGCATCGCGGTCCGGGCGCCGTCGGCAGGCATCATGAACTGCTTGCCGGCGACCTGGCTGAAGTCCACTTCCTGCTGGCTGTAGAACGGACCCGCGTAGCTGGCGTCGGCGTTGAGCGCCGTACCGCTGGTCTTGTCCTTGGTGGTGGACTTGGCGAGGTCGAGGAACTCGTCCCACGTCGTCGGCGCCTTGTCGACCATCGCCTTGTTGTAGAAGACCAGGCCGTTGGCGGTCAGGTGCAGCGGGATCGAGTACGTCTGGCCCTCGTACTGCCGGGCGACGACGGCCTGGTCGATGAAGTCGCCGGGGAAGCCGAACGCCTGGTCCGCCTTGGCGAACTCGTCCAGCGCCAGCACGTTGCCGGCCAGCCCGTACTGCGTCCCGGTCCCGGCGGACACCTCCTCGACCAGGTCCGGCACGTTCCCGGACCGGAAGTCGGCGGTCAGCTTCGTGGTCAGGTCCGGCCATTGGAACTTCTGCCAGTTCATCTGCAGGTCGTGGTCCTTGCCGAACTGGTCGATCACCTCCTTGTAGGCCTGGTAGCCGTGCCCGGCGTTCCAGTAGATGGTGAACGTCCGGGCGTCCTGCGTCTTCGCCCCCGGCGTGGCCGGGGCGCAGGCCGTGCCGACCGCGCCGAGGACGGTGGCGCCGAGCCCGAGCTGGAGGAACGAGCGGCGGTCGATTGAGGGCATGACGAACCTTTCGAAGGTGCTGGTACGGCGGGTGCGTGGAAGGCGTGGTGCTACGCGGATTCGCGGTGGTTCAGGACCCAGGGCATGGACAGCTCCCGGGCCGGCAGCGTGGGATCGTCGATGCGCGCGAACAGCGCCTCGACCATCTCGGTGAAGTCGAGCTGGTACATGCCGACACTGGTCAGCGGCGGCAGCGAGTACGTCGCCTCGCGGGTGTTGCCCGTCCCGATCACGGCCAGGTCGTCCGGCACCTTCACGCCGCGGTCCACGGCTGCCTGCAGGGCGGCGAACCCACCACGGTCGGACTCGGAGACGATCGCGTCCGGTGGCTTCGGTGCATCGAGCAACTCGCGTACGACGACGACCGCGTCCTCCCGTGATGCCGCGCCGACCCGGACCAGGGCCGGGTCGACCTCGAGACCGTGGGCGTGCAGGGCGTCGACGTACCCGAGGTAGCGGTCGTCCTCTGCGCCGGTGTGGGAGAGGAAGGCGATCCGCTCCCGCCCGGCGTCGAGGAGGTAGGTGGTCGCTTCGGCCAGCGCCTTGCGGACGTTGTTGCGGATGACATCGACCCCGGGCATCCGGAGGTTGTCGCTGAACGCCATCAGCGCCCGGGTGGACCGGCGGGCCGCGGTGAGGTCCAGGTCGTCACTCAGGCCCGGGGTGAAGATCGCGCCGTCGATGTGGCCGCGGGTGATGACTCGGAGCGACTGGGCTGCGCGGTCGAGGCGCCGTACCGGGACGCCGATGACGGAGTAGCCGCGCCCGGCCGCGATGTCCTCACACTGCATCGTCAACCGATCCAGCCAGGGCCCGACCGGCGGCGCGTACACCAGTGCGATCAACTCCGACCGCTGCCGCCGAAGGCTCCGGGCCGCGGTGTTCCCCTTGTAACCCAACCGCCGAGCCGCCTCCTCGACCCGCGTCCGAGTCGCCTCCGGCAACGGCGTGGTCCGATCCGCCCGCCCGCTCAACACGTACGAGCAGGTAGCCACCGAGACTCCAGCGGCCTCAGCCACATCCCGAAGCGTCGTCCGCCCTTCCCTGCTCATGGTGAAAGCATTAACCTGACCAGAGAGAGGGTCAATACCCCTAAGTTGGTTAATTCTATAGACATTAACCAAACTGTGGGTAGCGGGACGTCCTGGCTGTCGTAGAGTCGCGTGGAGCGCCGGGAACATATGGACAGGTAGTGCACCGGCGAGACGCCGTACACACCGACCCCGGCCGCGCTCAACCGCACTACCGGCGGCCCGGCACTACCTGTTGAAATGCACGCCCTCCCGTTCGCCGCCACTGCAGGGGATGTAGAGAACCGTCGGGTGGCTTCGTCTCTGGGGTAAATGCGGCGGGTTGGCCGCGCCGAGGGACGTACCGGAAGGGAACGGTTATGCGAAGGCTCGTTGTGCAGCAGTGGGTTACGGTCGACAACGTTGTGGCGGAGGAGGATGGGGGGCTCAGCTTCGTGGCGGGGGAGCCGTTTGATGACTCGGTGACCGATGACCCGTTCCAGAACAACCTGATGGGCTTCATCGACTCGGTCGACACGATGATTCTGGGTGCCAACACGTACAACCAGACCAAGGACTACTGGCCGAACGCCGACGACCAAGGCGAGTACGGCCGGAAGCTCAACAGCCTCGCCAAGGTCGTCGCCTCGTCGACGCTGGACGACGCCCCGTGGGGCGACTTTCCGGCCGCGACGGTGACGCGAGACCCCGCTGCGACCGTCCGCGAGCTCAAGGAGCAGAGCGGCAAGGACATCTGGCTGTGGGGCAGCTTGCAGCTGATGCATTCCTTGCTGGCCGCGGGCCTGGTCGACGAGGTCCGGATGCTGGTCTGCCCGGCGTCCCGCGGCAAGGGAACGCGACTCTTCGAGGACCGGCAAGACCTGAAGGTCGTCGAGGCCACCGCGTTCGACAACGGCGTGGCACTTCTGCGCTACGAGGTCAAGAAGTAGGCGGGAGCCCTGGGTGGCGGCCGTCGGTGTCGGCGAAGTTGTAGTGCTGGGCGAGTTCGGCTGAGCGGACTGCTTGCCCGGTCAGGCGGCTGACGTCGGGGTCGGCGGCGAGGGCTGCCACGCCTCGGCCTACGAATTGAGGGGACTCCGAGTCGGAGAGGTCGAAATGTTCGGCGGCTCGGAGGACCGACTCGGTGCGGACCAGGCCTGGGTGGAGGGACACCGCCGTCACGCCGTGGTCGCGGAGGTCGTGGGCCATGCAGGCGACCATGTGGTCGGTTGCAGCCTTCGCAGCGCCGTACGCGACGCCGCCGTCGGTCTTCTCGGCGGCGTCGGACGAGACGTTGAGGATCAGGCCCGAGTGCTGGGCGACCATCGTCGGTACGGCGGCCACGGTGGTGACGTAGTGCGCGCGTACGCCGGCCTGGAACATCGCGTCCCAGCGTTCGATCGGCGCGGTCCAGAAGCCGGCCTCGAGCCAGAACTCCGTGCCGTCCCAGAAGTACTCGTAGCCGCCCCACACGTTGTTCACCAGTACGTCGAGCCGCCCGGCGTCGGCCACCACCTGCGCCACGGCCCGCCGCGTCTGCTCGTCGTCGCGGTGATCGCAGACGATCGCCACCCCGCGCCCACCCAGCGCCGTCACTTCGTCCGCGGCGTCCCGAAGGTTCCCGTCGAGCCCCGTCCCCGCCGCCTGACCGACCTCGGTCCGTCCAGTCACATAGACCGTCGCCCCCGCCTCCCCCAGTCCGAGCGCGATCCCCTTCCCCACCCCCCGACTAGCCCCCGTAACCAGCGCAACCTTCCCCGCGAGCATCCCCATCCCCCGAAGCTAACCCGCCGCCGGACTTAACGCACCCGAAGGGATATCCGGCGCTGTTGTGCCTTCTCCGTTGGTGTGAAAGGGGAGAAGCCACAACACGGAGGGATATCCGTCCCTGCGGTGCATCGAACACGAACGGCCCCTCCCGGGAAGGGGAGGGGCCGTTGGGGTTTGGGTCAGCGATCGCCCATGGGGACGTACTGGGTGCCGCGTTCGCCGGTGTAGATCTGCTTGGGGCGGGCGATCTTCTGGTCGCCGTCGTTCAGCATCTCCAGCCACTGGGCCAGCCAGCCCGAGGTGCGAGGGATGGCGAACAGGACGGTGAACATCTCCGGCGGGAACTGCAGGGCCTCGTAGATCAGGCCGGAGTAGAAGTCGACGTTCGGGTAGAGCTTGCGGGAGACGAAGTACTCGTCCTCCAGCGCGATCTTCTCCAGCTCGACGGCGATCTTCAGCAGCGGGTTGATCCCGGTCACCTCGAAGACGTCGTCGGCCGCCTTCTTGATGATCTTGGCGCGCGGGTCGTAGTTCTTGTAGACCCGGTGGCCGAAGCCCATCAGCCGCTCTTCGCCGTTCTTGACGCCCTCGATGAACGACGGGACGTTCTCGACCCCGCCGATCCGGCGCAGCATCTTCAGCACCGCCTCGTTGGCGCCGCCGTGCAGCGGGCCGTAGAGCGCGCCGATGCCGCCGGCGACGGCGGTGTACGGGTCGACCTGGGTGGAGCCGATCGCCCGGACCGCGTTGGTGGAGGCGTTCTGCTCGTGGTCGGCGTGCAGGATGAACAGGATCTCCAGCGCGCGCACCAGCCGGTCGTCGGCGGCGTACTTGGGCTCGCTCATCTTGAACAGCATGGACAGGAAGTTCGCCGTGTAGCTGAGCTCGTTGTCCGGGTACACGTACGGCTTGCCCTGCGCGTGCCGGAAGGCAAACGCGCCCAGCGTCGGCATCTTCGCGATCAGCCGCCGGATCTGCAGCGCCCGGGACTCCTCGTCGAAGATGTTGCGGGACTCGGGGTAGAAGGTGGACAGCCCGCCGACCGAGGCCAGCAGCATGCCCATCGGGTGGGCGTCGTACCGGAAGCCCTGCATGAAGGTCTTCAGGTTCTCGTGCACGAACGTGTGATACGTCACGTCGTGCGCCCAGGCCTCGTACTCCGCCTTGTTCGGCAGCTTGCCGTTCACCAGGAGATAGGCCACCTCGAGGTAGTTCGACTGCTCGGCGAGTTGCTCGATCGGGTAGCCGCGATACTCCAGGATGCCCTTGTCGCCGTCGATGAAGGTGACGGAGGAGCGGCAGGAGGCGGTGTTGACGAAGCCGGGGTCGTAGGTGGCCAGGCCCCCGTCGCCGTCGGTTGCGCTGATCTGCTTGAGATCCGCGGCACGGATGGTGCCATCGGTGATGGCAAGGTCGAAGTCCTTGCCGGTCCGGTTGTCCCGGACGGTGAGCGACTGTTCGGTCACAATGCCCTCTTCGGAAGCTGGCGTCATCGCCTGGATGAATGAGGGTAAGTCTTCCGGCGGGACGCGGGTCGGACTGCAATCTTCACCGCTAAACTAGTGCGGTCGGGGATTCCTTCCAAGCCGGGGTCCCCGGTGGGCTTGCGCTCGCTTTGACCCGGAGCCGACACCGCCGGTATTCTGGGCTGCTGTTGTGCGTTCCAGGTCCCAGCCCGTCGGCGGACCGCTCGCCGACGTACCAGTTTTGTCAACCTCTGAGAAACGAAGGTCAACGACCGTGCGCACGTACAGCCCGAAGCCTGCTGACGTCACCCGCGAGTGGCACGTGATCGACGCCACCGACGTCACGCTCGGTCGGCTCGCCGTCCAGATCGCCACCCTGCTGCGCGGCAAGCACAAGCCGACGTTCGCGCCGCACGTGGACGGTGGCGACTTCGTCGTCGTCGTCAACGCCTCCAAGGTCGCCCTGTCCGGCACCAAGCGGACGGACAAGCTGGCCTACCGCCACTCGGGTCACCCGGGTGGTCTGACGGCCACGCCGATCGGCGAGATCCTCGACAAGGACCCTCGCAAGGCCGTCGAGAAGGCTGTCTGGGGCATGCTGCCGAAGAACCGCCTGAGCCGGAAGCTGCTCACCAAGCTGAAGGTGTACGCCGGTCCGGAGCACCCGCACTCCGCCCAGCAGCCGAAGCCGTTCGAGATCACCCAGATCGCCCAGTAAGCGATCGACGAGCCAGGTAAACGAGGATTTTCAGCGTGAGCGACATCACCACCGAGACCGAAGAGTTCGACCCCGAGGTCCCCATCGACAGCGAGGGCCCGGTCGCCTACACCTCCGAGACGAGCCCGACTCCGGAGCAGCGCGCCGAGTCGGGTCGGGTCGCGGTGATCAACCCGGCCGGCGCCACCGGCCGCCGCAAGGAGGCTGTCGCCCGCGTGCGGATCGTGCCGGGCAGCGGCAACTGGAAGATCAACGGCAAGCCGCTCGACGTGTACTTCCCGAACAAGGTGCACCAGCAGCACGTGAACGAGCCGTTCGTCGTCGCGGGCCTGGAGGGCTCGTACGACGTGATCGCCCGGATCAACGGCGGCGGCATCACCGGCCAGGCCGGTGCGCTGCAGCTGGGCGTGGCCCGGTGCCTGAACGAGGCCGACCAGGAGGCGAACCGCCCCGGTCTGAAGAAGGCCGGTCTGCTCACCCGCGACGCGCGGATCAAGGAGCGGAAGAAGGCCGGTCTCAAGAAGGCCCGCAAGGCGCCGCAGTACAGCAAGCGCTGATCATCTGATGGGTCGTTTGTTCGGCACGGACGGAGTCCGTGGCCTGGCGAACGTGGACCTGACCGCGGAGCTGGCGCTCGACCTCTCGGTCGCGGCAGCTCACGTACTCGGCGAGGCCGGTGCCTTCGAAGGGCACCGGCCGCGCGCCGTTGTGGGGCGGGATCCACGGGCCAGTGGTGAGTTCCTGGAAGCCGCCGTGGTGGCCGGTCTGGCCAGCGCCGGCGTCGACGTGGTCCGGCTCGGCGTACTGCCGACCCCGGCCGTGGCATACCTGACCGGCTCGACCGGCGCCGACCTCGGCGTGATGCTGTCCGCAAGCCACAACCCGATGCCGGACAACGGCATCAAGTTCCTGGCTCGCGGCGGGATCAAGCTGGACGACGCGATCGAGGACGCGATCGAGGCCCGGATGGGCGAGGAGTGGCAGCGCCCGACCGGTGCGGACGTCGGCCGCGTCTCCGACGACGGGCAGGGTTTCGAGACCTACGTCTCGCACCTGGTCCGCTCGGCCCCGAACCGGTTCGACGGTCTCAAGGTCGTGATCGACTGCGCCAACGGCGCCGCCTCGCAGACCGCGCCGGAGGCCCTACGCCGGCTCGGCGCCGAGGTGATCACGTACGCCGCCGCCCCCGACGGACTGAACATCAACCTGGAC
Organism: Kribbella sp. NPDC050470; assembly: GCF_044458365.1. Classification (NCBI taxonomy): domain Bacteria; kingdom Bacillati; phylum Actinomycetota; class Actinomycetes; order Propionibacteriales; family Kribbellaceae; genus Kribbella; species Kribbella sp. NPDC050470. The sequence goes on from NZ_JBITHV010000009.1 coordinate 318,994, forward strand.
TGCGGTTCCACCCACCTGGAGGGCCTGCAGCGCGAGGTGCTCGGCCACCGCGCCGACCTCGGCATCGCCCTGGACGGTGACGCGGACCGCTGCCTGGCCGTCGACGCGAACGGCGAACTGGTCGACGGCGACCAGATACTCGCCGTTCTGGCGCTGGCGATGCGTGACAGCGGCCGGCTGTCCAACGACACCGTGGTCGCCACCGTGATGAGCAACCTCGGCTTCGTCCAGGCGATGGTCCGGGAGCGGATCGCGGTCGAGCAGACCAAGGTCGGCGACCGGTACGTGCTGGAGGCAATGAAGGCCGGCGGGCACAAGCTCGGCGGTGAACAGTCCGGGCACGTGATCCTGTCCGACCACGCCACCACCGGCGACGGCACGCTGACCGCGGTCATGCTGCTCGCCCGGCTCGCCCAGACCGGCAAGACGCTGAGCGACCTGGCCGGCGTGATGACGCGGCTCCCGCAGGTGCTCGTCAACGTCAAGGACGTCGACAAGTCCCGCGCCGGCACCGACCCGGCGGTCCAGGCCGCAGTGGCCGAGGCCACCACCCGCCTGGGCGACAGCGGCCGAGTCCTCCTGCGTCCCTCGGGCACGGAGCCCTTGGTCCGGGTGATGGTCGAGGCGGAGTCGTCCGACGCCGCCCACGAGATCGCCCACTCGCTCGCAGAAGTCGTGGCGACGTCGTTGAAGCTCTGAACCTGGGACACCATCCGGGGACCTCGGACATCTGACCAGATGTCCGAGGTCCCCGTTTGCTGTCCGAGCGCTCAGGCAGCTGCAGGCAGTCTGAGCCCGGTTCGTTTGGACCAGTGGCGGCCGGAGCGGAGATGGGTCACGAAGGCGCGTTGCAACATGGTGTGCTGCGGGATCCGGGCGAGATCCTCCGGCCCGAGCGCGCCCTCCGGCGGTTGCACATGCAGGCCCAGCCGCATCATCTCTCGGTCGTCCTCGAACGGGTCGGCTGCGGGCAGTTGGGGGAGCAGCCTGAACCGGCGCTGGAACCGCAGGATGTTCGACTCCGGCTCGAGGTACTCGCCGAGCTGTGGGTCGAGTAGCCAGGACGTGCACGAGAAGTGCGAGACGGGCTCTTCGGGATACCAGTCGGCGAAGTACCGTTCGGCGGCCGTGATCGACTCCTCCGACGCGGCGGCGTCGAGCGGGCCGATCGGGGGCACGTGGATCATCAGGCCGTACCCGGACGGTCCGTCGCCGAGCTCGAGCCGCGCCCGGGTGAACGAGTGGCGGCCGATCTGCACATCGGTTCCGGTGAACCGCAGCGGCGGTCCCCACAGCGGGAACAGCCCGACGCCGGCCTGACCGGTCACGTCCCGGTGGGTCCCCAGCACGCCGCCCAGCGCCGAAGCAGACGCCCTGCTGATCGACTCCGGCACCCCACGCCGGGCATGGAGTTCGAGCAGTCGTGGCAGCCCGGCCAGCAACGCCCAGGCGGCCACGAACGATCCGACCGGCGACTCCGACATTGCAGGCCAGGCCCGGAACCCGCTCCCCGGGATCGCCTCGTCGGTCCGCTGCTCGAGGTCGGCCAGCATCGCACCCAGCACCGCCCACCAGCCGGCGTCGCGCGACCGATCAGGCCGAGCTGCGAGCATGTCGTCGCGGTCCTGCTCCGACACCCCGCAGAACTCGAGCAGCTCTACAGCCCGGTCGTCATCGGGCAGCGTCACGTCCGCCGCGGACTGCCTACCTTTCAGCCAACCGATTGCCGTCTCCGAAAGCCCCAGCACGTCCTCGTCCTCCCAGCAGGCCGACACGTTCAAGGGCGATCACACCACGGGCCGCACGGCCCGTGCACGACTCAGCTGACGGAAATGTCCACGGATGGGCGGAGTTTGGCGGCCTCCGCGAGGGCTGCGTGGGTGGGGTTGTCGAGGAAGCTTTTGAGCAAGGTGGCGTCGGCCGGGGCGCTCAGGCCGGGAAGGGCGATCTGCTCGTAGGCGGCCTGGAAGCGCGGGCCCCAGCGGCGGGTGCCGAGGCGGGCGGTGCGGGAGCAGTTGTCGACCATGTAGGCAACGTCGCGGGCGTGCATGTAGGGCAGCAGCGAGTCGACCGCCTCGATGATCGACTCGTTGACGATCTCCGACCACGGGTGGCCGCGATCGGCGAACTCGTCGACCTGGGCGACCATCGTGGCCACGAACAGCCCGGCGGTCAGCGGGTCGATGGCGACGGTCGCCGTACCGCGGCGGGCGTGCACCTCCGCGGCGTGGGACCACATCGGGCTGCCGCCGATCCGGGTCATCGGCCGGGTCGCGAGCCGGCCCTCGGCCAGGATGACGCTGCGCAACTCGGTCCCGTCGGCGACCTCGTCGTAGATCTCGGCGACGAGCTCGCGAGCCGGTCCGTAGGCCGCGGTGTAGGCCCGGTCGAACACGTCCCGGTCCGCCTCGGTCAGCGCGGATCGGACTGCGGGCAGACCGGCCTCGGAGATCGTGCGCGCGATCGGCCCGGTGATCGCCTCGGTGGAACGCTCGTACGCCGTCACCGGATCTGCCCCCTCGATCCGGAAGTGGCGGTACAGCGCCTCAACCAGACCGTGGACGGCGCCGAGCAGGATCGCGCGCTCGCCGACGATGTCGGACTTGTACTCGTTCTCCAGCGTGGTCAGGAAGGTGTACGGCGAACCGAGGCCGACCGACCACGCCAGCGCACGGTCCGTCGCGTGCCCGTCCGGGTCGGCGTGGACGGCGATGCTCGCGTTGATCCCGGCGCAGTTGACGGTCGCCCCCTGCTCGTAGAGCCGCCGTACCGAGTCGCCCATGCCCTTGGGGCACACCGCGATCACCGGGTGCCCGGCGGGGAAGTCGCCGCCGATCGCCTTCAGGTGACCGAGCAGGAAGCCGTGCGACAGGCCTATCGTTGCGCCGGGCTTGAGGACGGCGAAGATCTGCTCGTGGTGCGCGGCCAGCGCCGCGTCGGCGATCAGCAGGATCAGCAGGTCGGAGTCGGCGGCAACGGCCAGCCAGTCGCCGAGGGTGCCGTTCTGCTCGGTGAAGCCGTGTTTGCGGGCATCCTCGGTCGACGACGAGCCCGGCCGCAGCCCGACGGACACGGTCAGGTCGGTCCCGGCCAGCGAGTCGCGCAGGTTGAGCGCCTGGGCGCGGCCCTGCGGACCCCAGCCGAGGACGCCGATCCGCCGGACGCCGTGCAGTGCCTCGGGCAGCAGCGGGAACAGGTCCCGGCCGCCGCGCAGGATGGTCTCCGTTCCGCCCGGAACGGTCATGGTCTCGGTGCGAAAGACCGACGAGGTGAAGGTGCTCATGCCTGTCAGTCAAGGCGGTCTGAGAGCATTGCGGCAAGCGCAACATCTGCACCGGGTCGTTGCAGGAAGTGAAAGATGGAGCATCGCGAACTGGAGTTGTTCCTGCATCTGGCGCGCACTCTGAACTACGGGCGCACCAGTCTGGAGTGTCACGTCAGCGCGGCCACGCTGACCCGGACCATCCAGCGGCTGGAGGCGCGGGCGGGTGCGCGACTGCTCGACCGCGGGCCGCGGGGCGTCGTACTGACCCCGGAGGGCCAGCGCTTCACGTCGTACGCCGAGCACGCTTTGGAGCTCTGGGAGGACTACAGGACTGGGGCTGACGAGGCGGCTGAGCTGGCCGGTGAGCTTCGGATCTTTGCGACCGTGACTGCCTGCCAGGCGCTCCTGCCCGACCTGCTGGCGCCTTTGCGGGAAGCGCATCCGCAGATCCGGCTCGACATCCGCACCGGCGATGCGGCGGCCGCGCTGGCCCGGCTCGACGAAGGCGAGGTGGACGCGGCGGTCGCGGGCATCCCGAAGCGGCTGCCGCAGACGATGGTGACTCGGACGGTCGCGGTCACCGACCTCGTCCTGGTCACCACGGATCCCACGGCAGACGGCCCGTTCGTCGTACCGGCCCGTGGCCTGGTGCGCGAGGCCGCCTTCCGCTGGTTCCGACGTCGAGGCATCAAGCCGGCGATCGCGGCCGAGCCGGATGGGCATGAAGCCCTACTTGCGTTGGTGGCACTGGGTTGTGGCACCGGCATCGTGCCTCGCCTGGTCCTCGAGTCCTCGCCCTCGGCCGGCCGCCTGATCGAGCTCCCCGCCGACCTCGAGCCGCTCACGATCGGCCTTTGCGCCCGCCGGGCCGACCTCCGCAAACCGCTGATCGCGGCCCTCTGGGGACTGACCTGAAGTACGCGCGGAGAAGCCGGATCTCCTCCGCGCGCACTGCTTCAGGACTCCAGACCGACGGCCTTCAACGGATTCGGCCAGGCTTGGAGGGCGGCACGCAACGTCGGGTCCTGGACGGTTGCCAGGGCTTCGGCGTACGCGTCGGTGATGACGTCGGCGATCTGCACCGGCGTCCCAAGAGACGCAGACCGTACGGCGGCCTCCACCATCGCGACGCTGACGACGTTCGAGTGCACCTCGGACTGCGGGACAGTCGACTCCCGGACCGCGTCGACGAACTCGGCCAGTGAGCCCGCGATCTGCTCGGGTTCGTCCAGCAATGCGGCCGGCAACGCCTCACCGGACTCCAGTTCGGCGACCGGTGGGTTGTCGCCGTCCCAGGTCGCCGTACCGCCGGCTGCGCTGGCTCGCCAGCCGCCGTTCCACGACGTCTCCAGGCCGGGCGCGCACCAGCTTCCGGTGAAGGCGAAACGGGTGCCGTCGGCAAACTTGAAGATCGCCGATGCCGCGGCGCTCCCGTCGAACCAGCTCCAGTCCGGGTTGTAGGACTCGCAGTACACCGAGACCGGTTCGGAGCCGATCAGCTTGCGGGAGAGGTCGAACTGGTGAATCGCCATGTCGACAAGCAGCGGCTCTGCCATCCGCTCCCGGAAGCCGCTGAAGTGCGGGGCCTTGAAGAACTCGCACGACAGCGACCCGATCCGGCCGAGCTCGGCGATCTGCCGGCCGAAGGCGTTGCCGGCCCGGAAGTAGCGCCGGGACTGCGACACCATCAACAGCTTGCCGCTCACCTCGGACGCGGCGACCATCCCCAGGCACTCGCGGACGGTCTCGGCCAGCGGCTTCTCGCACAGCACCGGAAGCCCACGCAGCAAGGCCTCCACGCTCACCTTGGGATGCGCGACCGGCACCGTGACGTCGATGACCGCATCCGCCCGGTCGGCCAGTTCGCCCAGCGACGCGGCCACCGGTACGGCGCCGTACCCGTGCTCGTCGGCCGCCTTCCGGGCCACGTCGACGTCGAGGTCGACCAGACCGACGAGGTCGACATCAGGATTGTCGGCAATCGTCCGGAGCCAGGCCCGGCCCATGCCGCCGGCGCCGACCTGAAGGAGGCGCAGGGGTTCAGGCATCGGCAGGTTCCTCGATCGGGCCGGTGTAGCCGTGACCGTTGAAGAAGTCCTCGGTCTCGTAGCGAAGGAGCGTCGGCACCTTCCGCTCCGGCAGGTCGGTGTTCACCCAGGCGACGCCGTTCGCGATCACCTTGCGGACGTCCTTGTGGTGGTAGACCGGGTAGTCCTGGTCGCCCGGCGAGAAGTAGAAGATCTTGCCGTGGCCGCGGCGGAACGTGCAGCCGGACCTGAACACCTCGCCGCCGCTGAACGACGAGACGAAGACCAGTTCGTCCGGCACCGGGATGTCGAAGAACTCGCCGTACATCTCCTGCTGCTCGATGATGATCGGGTGCGGCACGCCCTGCGCGATCGGGTGCGTCGGGTTCACCGTCCAGACCAGCTCGCGGTCCCGCTCACTGCGCCAGCGCAGCGTGCACGACGTCCCCATCAGCTTGCCGAAGATCTTCGACCAGTGCCCGGAGTGCAGTACGACGAGGCCCATCCCCGACAGCACGTGCTGGTAGACCCGCTCGACCAGCGCGTCGTCGACCTCACCGTGGGCCGCGTGCCCCCACCACACCAGGACGTCGGTCCGCGCCAGCACCTCCTCGGTCAGGCCGTGCTCGGGCTCGTCGAGGGTCGTCGTGGAGACCGACGCCTCGGCGCCGAGGTTGTCGCTGATCCCGGCGGCGATGGTCGAGTGCATGCCGTCGGGGTAGATCTCGGCGACGTGCGGCTCGACCTGCTCGTGCCGGTTCTCGCCCCAGACGAGTACGCGAATCGTCATAGTTACCTGTCCTTAGAGAGTTATTTGACGGCTCCGCCGATGGCGCCGGCGGCGATGTACTTCTGCGCGGCGACCAGCAGCACGATGGCCGGGATCGCCGAGAGCACCGCGGTCGCCATCACCGCGTTCCAGTTCTGCACCTGGGTGCCGAGGTACTGGTAGATCCCGAGCGTCACCGGCCGCACGCCGCCCTTGGTGGTCAGCGTCAGCGCGAACAGGAAGTCGCTCCAGGAGAAGAGGAAACTGAACAGTCCCGCGGTGATCAGCGAGTTCTTGCTGATCGGCAGCACGATCGCCACGAACGCGCGGAACAGCCCGGCGCCGTCCACCCGCGCGGCCTCCACCAGCGACGGCGGCAGCGAGAGCATGAACGAGCGCAGGATCAGGATCGCGAACGGGATCCCGCTGCTGCAGTTGGCCACGATCAGGCCCGGGATCGAGTTCAGCAGCCCGAGCCGCTCGTACGCCGTGTAGAGCGCGTTGGCGATCACGATGCCCGGGATCATCTGCGAGATCAGGATCGCCAGCAGCCCGACCGACACCCAGCGGGACCGGAACTGCGAGAGCGCATACGCGCACGGGGTCGCGATCGCCAGGCTGAGCACCACGGTGCCGGCCGCGATGATCATGCTGGTGACCAGGTTGCCGCCCTGCTCGCTGAGCGCCCGCCGGTAGCCGGCGAACGTCGGGTCCAGCGGCAGGAAGCCGGCGGTCAGGGTGTTGCCGGACTGCTGCAGGGACGCGTTCACCATCCAGTAGACGGGGAACAGCATGACGCACAGGATCAGTACGCCGATCACGGTGTGGACACCGCGACGGACGGTCGAGTCGGTCATCGTCGTACCCCTTCCTACTCGTCGACGGCGCGCCGGGTGCTGCGCAGGTAGAAGATCGCGAACAGGAACGAGATCGCGATCAGGATGTTGCTCAGGGCCGCGCCCTCGCCGAACTTGAAGTCGATGAACGACCGCTCGTACGACTGGGTCGCCAGCGTCTGGGTGGCGTTGGCCGGACCGCCGCCGGTGAGGCCGAGGATGATGTCCAGCACCTTGATCGTGTAGACCACGCCGAGCATCAGCAGCACGCTCGCCACCGCCCGCAGGTTCGGCCAGGTGATGTACCAGAACGCCCGCCAGCCGGTGGCGCCGTCCAGCTGTCCCGCCTCGTACAGCTCGTCCGGGATCTCGCTCAGGCCGGAGTACAGCAGCGTCACGTTGAACGGGATGCCGATCCAGATGTTCACCCCGATCACCGCGATCAGCGCGACCGACGGCGAGTTCAGCCACGGCACCGGGCTGTCGATGATGCCGAGCCCGGTCAGCGTGCGGTTCAGGATGCCGCTGTCCTGCTCGAGGATCGACCGCCAGGTCGCGCTGGACACGATCAGCGGCAGCAACCACGGCAGCAGGAGCAATGAGCGCAGTACGCCGCTGAGCGGGAAGCGCCGGTGGAAGAACAGCGCCAGCCCGAGCCCGATGACGAACTGGAACGCGATCGACCCGATGGTGAACAGTGCCGTGTTGACCATCGCCTGCGAGAACAGGTTGTCGGTCACCACCGTGGTGTAGTTCTTCAGCCCCACCCACGGCGCGTCCCCGGTGAAGAAGGTCCGCAGGCCGTAGTCCTGCAGGCTCATCATGAGGTTCTTCACCACCGGGTAGCCGAACAGCGCCACCATCGCCAGCGCGGCCGGCAGCACGAACAGGACCTTGGTCAGGTCCTCACCCCGGTGGCGCCGGCCCCGGAGCCTGCGAACAGGCTCCGGGCCGGACGTCTGCGTCGTACGCGTCAAGGTCGCGTGCGCCATCGCGATCAGCCGCCGGAGGCCTGCTTGAAGGCGTCCTGCGCCGAGGCCTTACCGGTCAGCGCCAGCTGGATGGCCTGGTAGATCACCTTGGCGGCCTCCGGCCACTTGTCGCCCAGCTTGCCGGTCCGGGACCGGGCGGTCTTGACCTGCTCGGTGAAGGCCTTCATCGACGGCACTTCCTTGACGTACTGGTCGAGCAGCGCGGTCTTGGTCGGGATGGTGAACCGGGCCTTCGCCCAGGCCAGCTCGTTCTCGTCCGAGTTCAGGCACTTCACGAAGTCGGCGGCCTTCTGCTGCTTGGCCTGGTCCTTGTTCAGCGGGACGGTCCAGGCCTCGCCACCGAGCGGGGCGACCGGGGTCTGATCCGGCTTGTTCAGCGGGAACGTGACCACCTCCCACTTCACGTTCGGGGTCTTCTCCAGCGACGGGATCTGCCACGGCCCGTTCACCATCATCGCGGCCTTGCCCGCCACGAACTGGTCCTTCACGTCGCCCTGGGTCCAGTTGATCACGCTCTTCGACGCCGACCCCGACTGGACGAGATCCACCCACAACTGCAGGGCTTCGGAGACCTGCGGGCTGGTCAGGTCGGTCTCGTCGCCGCCGTTGGTCCACATCGCCGGCAGGAACTGCCACGAACCCTCGTACGTCGCGTTGGCGTTGAAGGCCATGCCGTAACGGCCGGGCTTGGTCAGCTTCTTGGCCGCGGCCTTCAGCTCGTCCCAGGTCTTCGGGGGCTGGACGCCGGCCTCCTGCAGCATCTGCGTGTTGTAGAACAGCGCGATCGTGTTCGTCACCGGCGCCAGTCCGTAGAGCTTGCCGTCGTACGACGTCGCGTCGACCATGCCCTGAATGACTCCGTCCCCAGTCAGGCCCATGTCGTTCAGCGGCGCCAGTGCACCGGTCGCGGCGATCTGCTGCACGTCCGGGTTGTCCAGCATCAGGACGTCCGGCAGCGTCTTCGACGACGCCTGCTGCAGCACCTTCTGGATCAAGGTGTCACCAGGCACCGTCTCCCGCTGAATGGTGATGCCGAGCTTGCTCGCGCACGCATCGAGGCCCTTCTGGACCAGCGACTTGTCCGGGTCGTTGTTGTAGTAGTCCAGAATCGTGAGGCTCTTGACGGTGTCGCCGGACGAGGCCGAGGACTGGTCGCCGCCGTTGTCACCACAGGCGGCCAGCACGAGCGACAGGGCCGTCGCACCCGCCAGCGCAGCGGTGATCCGCTGACTGATCATGACTTGCGCTCCTTCGGAGGGGATGGTCGGAGGCCACTCCGGATGCGTTGATCAAAACGCTTAACCGCAGGCCGCCGATTGTGGGCCGTTCACTTGTGGGATTTTCGGTAAACCGCTTAACTGAGGTGTCCAAGGACTATGTTCCTTGGGTCACACCGGTGTCAATAGCTCAGAGGGGACCGAGTCGAATGGTGACCATGAAGGACGTCGCCCAGCGCGCCGGTGTGTCGATCGCGACCGTGTCCTTCCTGCTGAACGACACCAAGCCGGTGACGGCGGCCACCCGGGAGCGGATCGAGAAGGCGATGGCCGACCTCGGCTACCGCCGCAACGTGGTCGCCCGGGCGCTGGCCAGCCGGCGGACGCACATCATCGCGATGGCGTACCCGGCGCTGGACCACAAGTTCGGCTTCTCGGCCGCGGAGTTCTTCACCAGTGCCGCCGACGCGGCGCGCGAGCAGGACTACCACCTGGTCCTCTGGCCGGTCGGCAACGACGGCACCGAGCTGACCGAGCTGCTCGGCCAGGGCCTGGTCGACGGCGTCGTGCTGATGGAGGTCCAGCTGGACGATCCCCGCGTCACGGTCCTGCAGGAGGCGGGGATGCCGTTCGCGCTGATCGGGCGGACCAGCACGCTCGAAGGGCTGTCCCACGTCGACATCGACTTCGACCGGACCGTCGAGGATGCGGTCGAGTACCTCTACGGCCTCGGGCACCGGCGGCTGACGCTGATCTCGGGCAACCTCAACGACCCGCTGTTCAGCACCTACGGCCCGTACGTCCGATCCGAAGCGGCGTATCGCCGGGTCGCCGCGGAGTACGGCCTGGAGACCGTCGTACTGGAAAGCTCCGGTTCCACGATGGCCGGCCAGGAGGCGATGGCTCGCCTGATGCGCGACCATCCGGACACGACCGCCGTACTGATCGTCAACGAGTTCGCCGCGCTCGGCGCGGTCGCCGGCCTGCACCGCCTCGGGCGCCGGGTCCCGGAGGACATCTCGGTGCTGCCGTTGCTGATGGCGCCCGAGATGGCTGCCCTCACCAACCCCGAGCTCACCATCATGCGCACCCCCGGCCCCGAGCTCGGCCACCTCGGCACCGAAGCCCTCATCCGCCAGCTGGAAGGCGCCGACCCCCTGCCGCCTCAGCTGGTCCCCGCCAAGCTCCACCCCGGCGCCACGACGGCCCCACCGCCCAGCTAGGCCGCCGCTCGGCGCTCGCTACACAGCGTCTCCACACCTCTCTCCTCCTATGTCTTTTCAGGTCCTGCCTCGCGCCCGAGGCGACTACGTAACGTCAGTTAGTAGTTTGCCCTTGACCCGCTGTGGTGGTGTGGGTAACTTTCGCGTCGCGGGGGAGCGCCTGTAATTCAATAACCTGTAGGGGGTCTGTCATGTCCGCCTTGCGCCGATCGAGCCTCGCCGGCCTGGCCTTCGCAACCGCGATGGCCGGGGTCGGAGTCTCCACCGCCGCCAGCGCTCCACCACCCGACCCGATCGGGAACGACCAGGCCGCCCAGCTCGGCCGCACCATCCAGCGGATGTCGCTGGAGGAGAAGGTCGGGCAGATGTTCGTGCTGTTCGCCTACGGGCCGAACGCCAACCAGCCCGACGCCCGCAACACCAGCCTGTACGGCGTCGCCACGCCGGCCGAGGTGGTCGCCAAGTACAAGCCGGGCGGCTGGATCTACTTCAACGCCCGCGGCAACGTGGTGAACCCGACGCAACTGGCGACCTACTCGAACCAGCTCCAGCAGACCGCCACCAGCGTGGGACTGCGGGTCCCGCTGACGATCGCGACCGACCAGGAGCAGGGCGTCGTGGTCCGGATCGGCCCGCCGGCCACCCAGTTCGGCGGCAACATGGCGCACGGCGCGACCCGGAACACCGCCGACGCGCGGACCGCCGCCGGCATCACCGGCCGCGAGCTGAAGGCGATGGGCATCCGGCAGGACTACGCCCCGGTCGCCGACGTGAACGTGAACGCGCTCAACCCGGTGATCGGCGTCCGCTCGTTCTCCAGCGACCCGACACTGGTCTCGGACATGACCGTCGCGCAGGTGCAGGGCTATCAGCGCGACGCCGGCATCATGGCGACCGCGAAGCACTTCCCGGGCCACGGGGACACCCGCGACGACAGCCACAACTCGCTGCCGACGATCAACCACACCCTGGAGGAATGGAACACGATCGACGCGCCGCCGTTCAAGGCCGCGATCAAGGCCGGCATCGACTCGATCATGACCGCGCACATCGTGGTCCCGGCGCTCGACCCGTCCGGCGACCCGGCGACGCTCAGCAAGCCGATCCTGACCGGCGTCCTGCGCGAGCAGCTCGGGTTCAAGGGCCTGATCATCACCGACGCGCTCGAGATGGCCGCCGTCCGCCAGCAGTACGGCGACGCCGAGGTCGCGGTCCGCGCGATCGAGGCCGGCGCGGACCAGCTGCTGCTGCCGCCGGCGCCGGACCTGCAGTTCAACGCGGTCCTCGACGCGGTCCGTTCGGGCCGGATCAGCGAGAAGCGGATCGACGAGAGCATGCTGCGGATCCTGCTGATGAAGCTGAAGAACGGCGTCCTGTTCGACCCGTATGTCGACCCAGCCCAGATCCCGGCCAAGGTCGGCACTCCGGCCAGCCTGGCGACGGCGCAGACGATCGTCGACAAGAGCGTCACGCTGGTCAAGAACGACGCGAACGCCGTACCGCTCAGCTCCGACCCGCGGAAGATCCTGGTCACCGGGTGGGGCGTGAGCACGACACAGTCGCTGGCCAACAGCCTTGCCACACGTGGAGCCACGACAACGGTCGCGCAGACCGGCGCGGCGCCGTCGGACGCGGCGATCGCGGATGCCGTGGCCAAGGCTCAGCAGAACGACGTCACCGTCGTACTGACGATGAAGGCCTGGGACACCACGGTCACGGACAAGCTGGCCAAGCAGCAGAAGCTGGTGAAGGACCTGCTCGCCACTGGCAAGACGGTGATCGTGGTCGCCGTACGCGATCCCTACGACATCGCGTACTTCGACGCGGCGCCGACGTACCTGGCCACCTACGGGTACGCAGCGGTGTCGATGGAGTCGCTCGCCAAGGCGCTGTACGGCGAGATCAAGCCGACCGGCAAGCTGCCCGTCGACATCCCGGTCGCCGGTGACCCGGCGACGCCGCTCTACCCCTTCGGCCACGGACTGACCTGGTGACGATGGAGTTCACCCGCCGCCAAACCCTCGGCCTCGCCGCAGCCGCGGTCGCCGGCACGACTGTTGCCGGCACCGCGACCGCGCACGCGGGCAGCGACCGCTGGGTCCGCGAGACGTTGCGCCGGATGACACTGGAGCAGAAGGTCGGCCAGCTGTTCGTCTGCTACGCCTACGGGCCGACAGCGGACACGGTCGACCCGCGCAACACCAGCCTGTACGGCGTCGCCACGCCGGCCGAGGTGGTCCGCAAGTACCACCTCGGCGGGGTGATCTACTTCGCCTGGACGGACTCGACCAAGGACCCGCAGCAGATCGCCCGGCTCTCCAACGGCCTGCAGAGCGCGTCGATCGGCAGCACCGGGATCCCGCTGCAGATCAGCACCGACCAGGAGTACGGTGTGGTGTTCCGCGTCGGACCGCCCGCGACACAGTTCCCGGGCGCGATGGCGCTGGGCGCGACGCGGTCCGGGCAGTTCGCCCGGCTGGCGGCCGGGATCGGCGGCCGGGAGTTGCGTGCGGTCGGTGTCACCACCGACTTCGCGCCGGTCGCCGACGTCAACGTGAACCCGCTGAACCCGGTGATCGGGGTCCGCTCGTTCTCGTCCGACCCCGGGCTGGTCGCCGAGCTCACCGCCGAACAGGTGAAGGGCTACCAGCGCGACGGCCGGATCGTGTCGACCGCGAAGCACTTCCCCGGTCACGGTGACACCCGGGACGACAGCCACACCTCGCTGCCGACGATCAACCACACCGTCGAGGAGTGGAACACGATCGACGCGCCGCCGTTCCGGGCCGCGATCCGGGCCGGGATCGACTCGATCATGACCGCGCACATCGTGGTTCCGTCGCTGGACGCGTCCGGCGACCCGGCCACGCTGAGCCGGCCGATCCTGACCGGGATCCTGCGCGAGCAACTGCGCTTCGACGGCGTCGTGATCACCGACTCGCTCGGCATGAAGGGCGTCCGGGACAAGTACGGCGACGCGGAGATTCCACTGCGGGCGCTCGAGGCCGGTGTCGACCAGCTGCTGATGCCGGTCAACCCCGAGCTGGCGTTCAACTCGGTGATCGGCGCCGTCCACGCCGGCCGGATCAGCGAGGAGCGGATCGACCAGAGTGTCGAGCGAATCCTGAAGCTCAAGCTGAAGACCGGAGTCGTGGATCGCCCGTATGTCGATCTGGCGCAGGTCGCGAAGGTGGTCGGCACGCCGTCGAACTACGCCGCCGCGCAGCGGATCGCCGACCGCAGCACGACGCTGCTGAAGAACGACGCGGGCATGGTGCCGCTGTCACCGGCGCCGCGGAAGATCCTGGTCGCCGGATACAGCCCGACGGCCCTCGGGACTGCGCTCCAGGGCCGCGGCGCGACGGTGACCGTCAAGGACACCGGCTCGACGCCGACCGATGCCCGGATCGACGAGGCGGTGGCGGCGTCCGCGGCTGCCGACCTCACCGTCGTACTGACGATGAAGGCCTGGGACACCACCGTCACCGACAAGCAGGCCAAGCAGCAGAAGCTCGTCAACACGCTGCTCGCGACCGGGCGGCCGGTGATCGTGGTCGCCGTACGGGATCCGTACGACGTCGCGTACTTCCCCACGGCCAAAACCACGCTGGCCACCTACGGGTACGCGGCGGCGTCGATGGAGGCGCTGGCCAAGGTCCTGTACGGCGAGCTCGCGCCGACCGGGAAGCTTCCGGTCGCGATCCCGGCGCAGCCTGACCCGGAGCAGACCCTGCACCCGTTCGGGCACGGGCTCACCTTCGACCCGCGCGACACCCGGCTGACCGTTGCCTCGTACAACATTCATGCCGGCGCCGGGTCGGACAACGTGTTCGACCTGGACCGGACCGCGCAGGCGCTGAAGGCGCTCGACGCCGACGTGATCGGCCTGCAGGAGGTCGACGTGCACTGGGGTGCGCGCAGCGAGTGGCTGGACACCCTGGCCGAGCTCGCGACCAAGCTCGGGATGTTCTCCGGATTCGCGCCGATCTACGACCTCGACCCGCCCGCGGCCGGCCAGCCACGCCGGCAGTACGGCGTCGGCGTCCTGTCCCGCTTCCCGCTGGTCCGGATCGAGAACCACCCGATCACCCGGCTCTCGACGCAGGACCCGAACCCGGTGCCGGCCCTGGCGCCCGGCTTCCTGGAGGCCGAGCTCGACGTCCGCGGCCGCCGGGTGCACGTGTACTCCACGCACCTGGACTACCGCGCCGACCCGTCGGTCCGGCAGGCCCAGGTCGCCGACACGATGAAGATCCTGGCGCGCGACCGGCGGAAGGACCTGCAGATCCTGACCGGTGACCTCAACGCCGAGGCAGACGCTCCCGAGCTCGCCGGGCTGTGGACACGCCTGACCGACTGCTGGACGGCGGCCGCCTCGACGGCCGGCGGCCCCAGCACCTACCCGGCGGTCGATCCGGTGAAGCGGATCGACTTCGTCACCGTCGGCGCGGGGCTCCGCGTCCGGCACGCCGTCGTACCCCCCGAACAAGCGGCCAGTGACCACCGCCCCGTGGTGGCCGACCTGTTGTTCCGCCCGTAATGCCTTTGCCTGAAGGAGAAGACCGATGAAGCGCCGCAGTTTGCTCGCGGGCGCCGGTGCCCTGGCCGCCGCCCCCATGATCGACGTACCGGCGGCCCAGGCCGGCCCGACGCCCACCAGGCGCAAGACGATGACGGGTGCGGAGGTGCTCGCCGCCGACGGCTGGCGCGCGCTGGCCGGCCAGAAGGTCGGCGTGATCAGCAACCCGACCGGCATCCTGCCCGACCTCAGTCACATCGTCGACACGATGCACGCCTCGGGGCAGGTTAACGTGGTCGCGGTCTTCGGCCCCGAGCACGGCTTCCGCGGGTCCGCGCAGGCCGGCGGGTCCGAGGGCGACCACGTCGACCCGCGCACCGGGATCATGGTCTACGACGCGTACGGCGCGACCGCGACCAAGCTCGCCGACCTCTACACCAAGTCCGGCGTGGAGACGGTCGTCTTCGACATTCAGGACGTCGGCGCCCGGTTCTACACCTACATCTGGACCATGTACGAGGCGATGATCGCGGCCACCCGGACCGGCGCGAAGTTCGTCGTGCTGGACCGGCCGAACCCGGTCGGCGGGTACGCGCGCGGCCCGATGCTCAAGCCCGGGTTCACCTCCGGCGTGGGCAAGGAGGAGATCATCCAGCAGCACGGGATGACCGTGGGCGAGCTGGCCCAGCTGTTCAACGCCGAGTACCTGCCGCTGGACGCCGACGGCAAGCGGCTGACGGAGCTCCAGGTCATCCAGGTGAAGAACTGGAAGCGGGACCAGCTGTACGACGACACCGGTCTGACCTGGGTGATGCCGAGCCCGAACATGCCGACCCCGGACACCGCGCTGCTCTACCCGGGCATGTGCCTGTTCGAGGCGACCAACATGTCCGAGGGGCGCGGTACGACGCGGCCGTTCGAGCTGATCGGGGCGCCGTACATCGACTACAAGTGGGCCCAGGAGCTGCAGAAGAAGGACATCCCCGGGGTCGCCTTCCGGGAGGCGTATTTCACGCCGTTCATCTCGAAGAACGCCAACGTGCTGTGCGGCGGCGTCCAGGTGCTGATCACCGACCCGCACAAGGTGGAGGCGATCACCGCCGCGACCCACATGATCGTGGAGGCGCGCAAGCTCTACCCCGGCTTCGCCTGGCGGACCGAGAACCCGCCCGGCCGCTGGATCGACCTGCTGACCGGGTCGGACCGGTTCCGGACCATGCTGACCGCGGGCGCCTCGGCCGAGGAGATCGTGGCGGCCTGGCAGCCCGAGACCGATGCGTGGACCGCGCGGCGGGAGCAGTACCTGCTCTACAAGGGAGCACACCGGTGAGACGTGTCCTCGGAATCGCGGTAGTCTCCACCGTGATGCTCGCCCTGACCACCCCGGCGGTTGCCAACGGCAACAGATCTGGCCGGTTCGACCGGCCGTATGACGGCTACGCACCGAAGACGACTCTCTTGCGCGAAACCACCCCGGCGAAGGCCGGTCTCGACCCCGCGCCGATCGACGCGGCGCTGGCCCAGGTGGACGCCTGGACCAGGCCGAACGGCACGGTCAAACCCCTGTACGCCGGCGCGGTCACGCTGCTCGGCCACGACGGCAGGATCGTCACCAAGACGGCCACCGGGATGGCGCTCAAGTACGCCGACGGCGCCGGAACCGAGCTGCCCGCGGACCAGCAGATCCCGATGCGCACCGACACGATCTTCGACATGGCGTCGGTCTCCAAGCTGTTCACCTCGATCGTGGTGATGCAGCAGGTGGAGAAGGGCAAGGTCGGGCTGGACACGCCGATCGCGTCGTACGTCCCGGAGTTCGCGGAGAACGGGAAGCAGGCGATCACGGTCCGGCAGGCGCTGACCCACACCACCGGGCTGCCGGCATGGCTGCCGTTGTGGAGCGCCCAGCCGGACCCGGCCTCGCGGATGCACATGGCGCTGACCGCGACCCCGACCAGCCCGGCGGGGACGAAGTACCTCTACAGCGACCTCAACCTGATTGCGCTGGGCGAGCTGGCGCACCGGGTGACCGGCAAGACGCTGGACAAGCTCGTTGCCGACGGCATCACCAAGCCGCTGCAGATGCGCGACACCGGCTACAACCCGGACGCCAAGAAGAAGCCGCGGATCGCGGCCACCGAGTTCCAGTCCGCGCCGCCGCGCGGGATGGTCTGGGGTTCGGTGCACGACGAGAACGCCTGGTCGCTGGACGGCGTCGCCGGTCACGCCGGGGTGTTCAGCACCGCGGACGACCTGGCGATTCTGGCCCAGACCTTCTTGAACGGCGGGAGCTACCGCGGCGCCCGGATCCTCAAGGAGTCCTCGGTGACCGCGATGATCACCAACTTCAACGGCGCCTTCCCGGGCAACGACCACGGACTCGGGTTCGAGCTCAACCAGCGCTGGTACATGAACGGCCTGTCCGGCCCGCGCACGGCCGGCCACACCGGGTACACCGGGACCTCGCTGGTGATCGACTTCGACTCGCGCTCGTTCGCGATCCTGCTGACCAACCGGGTGCACCCGAGCCGCAGCTGGGGCAGCAACAACCCGGCCCGGCGGGCCGTCGCGCAGGGGCTGGCGCTCGCGCTCGGCGTCGGGCCGCGGCACGGCAAGGACGCCTGGTTCTCGGGTACGACGGACGGCGCGACCACGACCCTTTCTGCGCAGGTCGCCGTACCGGAGGGTGGGGCGAAGCTGGCGTTCGACATGTTCGTGGACACCGAGGAGACCGACCTGCTGTACCTGGAGACCTCGGCGGACGGGACCACCTGGACGAAGGTGCCGTTCACCGTGCTGGACCGGGGATCGGTGATCGACCACGACGGCGCGATCAGCGGCTCCGGCGACCGGCACTGGCACCAGGTGTTCGCCGAGCTTGCGGCCGGTGAGCAGACGGTCCGGTGGCGTTACACCTCCGACGCGTTGTACCAGGGCCGGGGCGTGTACGTCGACGGTGTGAAGATCACGAGCCAGAGTGGTGTTCTTCTCGACGGAGAGCGAACGCCTGAGTCATTTACCGCCAACGGTTGGAGACTTTCGCGTCGGTGACACCACTGGGTGGTAAGTCGCCGTACCGTGCTGTCATGAACTCAGTTTCCTCTCCAGAACCCACGGGGCCGCTGCTGGTCCGGGTCCGCGCGGTGATGCCCGCGCTGGCGCCGGCCGAGCAGCGGGTGGCGAACGCGGTCCTCGCGGACCCGGGCGGAGTGGCGGCGATGACGATCTCCGAACTGGCCGAGGTGGCGTCCACCTCGGAGACCACGGTCATCCGGTTCTGCAAGCAGATCGGCGTCCCCGGCTACCCGCAGCTCCGCCTGCAGCTGGCGGCCCAGTCGGCGCAGGAGAGCGTCCGGCCCGAGGTCGGCGGCGACATCGAGCCCGGTGACTCGCTGGCGGACGTGATCAACAAGGTCGCGTTCGCCGACGAGCGGGCGGTCCGCGAGACCGCGCAGCAGGTCGACGTCGACGCCCTGGCCAAGGTCGTCGAGGCCGTCGTCAACGCGCCACGGGTGGACCTGTACGGCTTCGGGGCGAGCGCCTTCGTGGCGCTCGACCTGCAGCAGAAGCTGCACCGGATCCGCCGGGTCGCGTTCGCCTGGTCCGACGTCCACGTGGCGCTGCCCAGCGCGGCGCTGCTCGGCGACGGCGACGTGGCGATCGGCATCTCGCACACCGGTACGACGGTCGAGGTCGTCGAGGCGCTCGAGGAGGCGGCCAAGCACGGCGCCACCACGGTCGCGGTGACCAACTTCCCCCGCTCCCCGCTGGCCCGGACGGCGGACCTGGTGCTGACCACGGCCGCCCGTGAGACGACGTACCGCTCCGGAGCCATGTCGAGCCGGATCGCGCAGCTGACGGTGATCGACTGCCTGTTCATCGGGGTCGCCCAGCAGGTGCTGCCGGACGCCCGGAAGGCGCTCGAGGAGACCGCGAGCTCGGTGCGCGGCCACCGGCTCAAGGGCTCGGAGTGAGCACGTCAATCATTTCCGTCAACGATCAACAGAATTGAAAATCCTTCAGTAGGAAACTAACATCGGAGCTGTGACCACGCCGACGGAGCAGCGCAACCCCAGGACGCTCGCCATCGATGCGGTGGGCACGACCGAGATCCTCCGGATGGTGAACTCCGAGGACGCCCGGGTGGCCGGCGCCGTCGGTGTCGTCATCCCGGAACTGGCCCGTGCAGTGGACGCCGGAGTCGAGGCGGTCCGCAGCGGCGGCCGGGTCCACTACTTCGGCGCCGGCACCTCGGGCCGTCTGGCCGTCCTGGACGCGGCAGAGCTGCTCCCGACGTTCCACGCGCCCGAGGGCCTGGTGGTCGCCCACCACGCCGGCGGCATGGACGCGCTGCTCCGCGCGGTCGAGAACGTCGAGGACTCCGAGGAAGGCGGCGCGCTCGACGCGAGCACCGTCACCGCCGCGGACCTCGTCATCGGCCTCGCAGCTTCCGGGAGCACGCCGTACGTCGCCGGAGCGCTGAAGGCCGCGCGAGCGGTCGGGGCGACCACCGTCCTGGTCACCTCCAACCCCACCGCACCACTGGCGCCGCTGGCCGACATCGTGATCGCCGCCGACACCGGCCCCGAGGTGATCGCCGGCTCCACCCGGCTCAAGGCCGGCACCGCCCAGAAAATGATCCTGAACGCCTTCTCCACCACGCTCATGATCAAACTCGGCCGCACCTGGTCCAACCTGATGGTCGACCTCGTCGCCACCAACCAGAAACTCCGCGGCCGCATGCTCCGCATCCTCGCCGAAGCCACCGGCGCCGACCCCGAAGCCTGCGAGTCCGCCCTCGCCGAAGCCGACGGCGAGCTCAAACCCGCCCTCGTCCACCTCCTTACCGGCACCCCCATCCCCGCCGCGAGAGCCGCCCTGGAAGCCGCCCACGGCCGAGTGGCCACCGCCCTAACCACCTTGGGTGCCCCCGCCTAACACCGCCCAAGGACGCCGCTCCGCGGCGGCAGTCTTCTGGCGCCTCCGGCGCGGCGCGGACCGGCGTCCCGCGTGCTGTGGACGGCGCGATGGAGATGGGGTGGGTAGGTAGGAAGCACGCGCCTTCGACGGCGGCTGTCTTGTGGCGCCTTCGGCGTGGGCGCTCACCGGCGTCGCGTGTGCTGTGGATGGCGCGAGGGAGATTGAGTCGGCTGGCGGATAGGACACCGCTGCGCGGCGGCTGTTCCTCTGGCGCCTCCGGCGCAGCCGCGGCCGGTGTCCCGCGTGTCGTGGATGGCGCGGGAGAGATGGGGTGGGTGGTAGGAAGGACGCGCCTTCGGCGGCGGCTGTTCTTCTGGCGCCTCCGGCGCGGCCGCTTAGCGGTCTCAGGGGTGCTGTGGATGGCGCGAGGAGCGGACTGTGGGGCGCGGCTCCGGGCTGCTTGATGGTGCTGGTCGTGGGGGGGGGGGGGGGGGGGGGGGGGGGGGGGGGGGGGGGGGGGGGGGGGGGGGGGGGCGGGCCGGGGGGGGCCCCCCCCCCCCCGCCGCCCGGGCCCCGCGCCCCGCGCGG